>CALHAB010000115.1 GCA_937934185.1 uncultured Ignavibacterium sp.
ATTAGTGCCCCTTGATTCATTAAACGATACAATTTTTCTTGGTGAATTATCCTTGGATGGTTCATTACGACATATCAAAGGAGCACTACCTATTGCAGTTGAAGCAAAGAGCAAATCAATTAAAAGAATTATTCTTCCAAATGATTCAGCAAACGAAGCAGCTATTGTAGAGGGTGTAAATGTTTTTGGTTTTGACAATTTATCGGAAGTAATTGCCTTTCTTAATGGTGATTTGGAAAAAGAAATCACCGTGACTGATAAACAAAATCTTTTCTCATCAATCAATCAATATCATCTTGATTTTGCAGATGTTAAAGGACAGGAAAATGTAAAGCGTGCGCTTGAGGTTGCTGCAGCAGGTGCACACAACATCCTGATGATTGGACCACCGGGCTCAGGTAAAACAATGTTGGCAAAGCGATTACCGACAATACTTCCGCCAATGACTTTTGATGAAGCACTTGAGACAACAAAGATACATTCAATCGCAGGAATTTTACCAAAGGAAAAAGCAATCATTACAGAGAGACCCTTTAGAAGTCCTCATCATACAGTATCAGATGCAGCTTTAGTCGGTGGGGGATCATTTCCAAAACCCGGCGAAGTATCATTTGCACATCACGGAGTTCTGTTTCTTGATGAACTACCAGAATTTAAAAAGAATGTGCTTGAAGTACTTAGACAACCATTAGAGGATGCTAAGGTAACAGTATCACGATCAAAATTATCTTTAGAGTTCCCGGCCAATTTTATGTTAGCTGCTGCTATGAATCCGTGTCCTTGTGGATATTATACCGATCCGAATAAAGAATGTACCTGTTCACCTCCACAGATACAAAAGTATATGGCTAAGATTTCGGGACCTCTTTTGGATAGAATTGATATTCATATTGAAGTTCCGGCTGTTAAGTATAAAGAACTTTCATCTAAAGCATCAGGTGAGAAATCAGAAATTATTCGAGAGCGTGTTATACGTGCCCGAGAAATTCAATTAAGAAGATTTAAAGAATTTAAGCATATCTATTCGAATGGGGATATGGGTTCAAAGGAAATCAGACAATTTTGTAAGCTTGATGAAGCGGGAGAGGAATTATTAAAAATGGCTATGACAAAGCTTGGACTTTCAGCCAGAGCTTATGACAGGATTCTGAAAGTAAGTAGAACAATAGCTGATTTGGAAAGTTCAGAAAATATTTTACCACAGCATATTAGCGAAGCTATACAGTACAGAAGTCTTGACAGAGAACTTTGGAAACATTAAAAAGCCGGCTTAAAACTGCCGGCTCTTTATCGGGAATCGTTAAACTTTGCGATTATTCAGAGACAAAATTTTTCTCGAGTGGAGATAAATAACCATAAAGTTTAAGATCAATCACCCCATATTTATTATACTCTGGAATTATAAATTCTTCACCTTTGGGTTTTCCTAAGAAAACTAAGAATTTTCCCATTTTTGTATCAATTTCACCGTAAACCCATTTTACATAGTAAGGCAGAAAGTTGCTGTAAACATGAATATCTGCTTTCTCCTCTTTCCATCCTTTGATTGGTAAATTATTTAGAGCGAAACCATCTGAAAAAGGTAATACCTGTTCTCTGGATAAATCAAATACGCTCGCACCATATACATTGATGTTTTGTATGTAATTCGGATTTACATCCTCGAGAACAAGTGTTTCCGATCCTTTATTTTCAAGATAAAACAATGAAGATGGAACATCTATTGCATAGTCAAAAGTTACATAAAAATGACTGAATTTTGATACATCCTCTTTGATGTAAATTTCAAGTGCACCCTGTGATTCAACTCTGGAATAAGTGACATCCTTAATTTTTTCAAACTGAAAAAGAAATGGATAAGGATAAATTTGACCCGGTGTACCTGAAATTGGTCTTTGTAAAGAAGGTTCAGTGATTAGTGATGATTCACTATTATAATCTGAACAAGCAAAGAAAGAAATAGAAACAAGAATTGCGAAAAAAAGAATTGTGTTCTTCATGGCTTTTCCCCTTTTGTTATTTATTATTGAATTTATTTAAGAACAATTTTAACGCTTGATATTGGAATGACAATCATTGTACCAAAATTGTCGCCATTTTTAATCTAATTTTCCTTGAAATAAAACATTTTTTTCGGTTTTCAAAAAAATTATGAAAGATAAAAGTTACTTGTCGGTAAATTTTACCTATAAATTTCACAGAAAGATAAAGAAAAAACATCTTCATATTAATATTTGCATTTTTAACATATAGAAAATATATTTGTGGCTCTCTTTTAATGAGAAAAGTGCGGGCGGACGCCGGAGTTGGAGAGCCGGGGCGGACTGTAAATCCGTTGGCGTGAGCCTTTGGGGGTTCGAATCCCTCGCCGCCCACTAAAAAATTGCGGGAGTAACTCAGTTGGCTAGAGTCACAGCCTTCCAAGCTGTTGGTCGCGGGTTCGAGTCCCGTCTCCCGCTCAATCAATATCCCTGTTGAGGGATATTTTAATGTTTTAAATCGCTGACGTAGCTCAGTTGGTAGAGCACATCCTTGGTAAGGATGAGGTCACCGGTTCAATCCCGGTCGTCAGCTCAACAAGATTGGAGATATTTACAATGGCTAAAGGTAACACCCGTCAGATTATTGTTTTAGAAAGTACAGCCGGTACCGGATACAGATATACTACTACTAAAAATAAAAGAACTCATCCTTCAAGAGTTGAGTACAAAAAGTATGATCCGGTAGCTAAGAAACATGTTATCTTCAAAGAAACTAAATAAAAATTTTGATACGTCAGTAGCTCAATTGGCTAGAGCAGCGGTCTCCAAAACCGCAGGTTGGGGGTTCGAGTCCCTCCTGACGTGCGAACAAAGTCTAAACTTTTGAGTTAGTTATGAAAGAAAAAATTATTACTTTCTTCCAGGATGTTGTCAAAGAGATGAAAAAAGTTACCTGGCCTACCAAGGATGAACTTTTTGAATCTACAAAAATCGTGATAGTGGTTTGTCTTGTGCTAGCAGTTTTTACTTATGTAATTGATATGTTAATAAATCAAGTATTAAAAGGATTGTTTTAGTAAATGGAACCAAAGTGGTATGTTTTAAGGGTTTTTTCAGGACACGAAAATAAAGTTAAAGCTTTATTGGAAGCAGGACTTCGTGATAACGAAGAATTTAAAGCTAAGATTCACGATATTTTAGTTCCTACTGAAAAAGTAATTGAAGTAAAAGATGGTAAAAAGAAAAGTAAAACTAAAAACTTTTTCCCGGGATATTTGTTGATCAATGCTGATCTGGACGACCGAGTTAAAGAATTCATTCTTAATACTCCTTCTGTTATGGGGTTTCTTGGCTCTGGGAAAAAACCGAATCCTCTTCAACCCGATGAAGTAAAAAGAATTGTTGGAAGAATTACTCAGGACGGAAACACTGAAAGAATCGAAACTATTTTCAGAAGCGGTGACATAGTAAAAATAATTGATGGCCCGTTTAATAATTTTACCGGAACTGTGGAAGAAGTAAATGAAGAGAAAATGAAAATTAAAGTTATGGTTTCCATCTTTGGAAGAAAGACTCCGGTAGAAATTGATTTTGTTCAGGCAGAATTAGAAAAATAACTTAACTTATTTTAGGATATAATTATGGCTAAAAAGATTGATGGTTATATAAAACTTCAGATACCAGCTGGCAAAGCAAATCCTTCACCACCTGTCGGACCTGCGCTTGGTCAGAAAGGTGTTAATATCATGGAGTTTTGCAAACAATTTAATGCAAGAACTCAGGACAAAGAAGGACTAATTATTCCCGTTGTTATTACTGTTTATAGTGATAAATCCTTTACATTCATTACTAAAACTCCTCCCGCAGCTGTTCTATTGAAAAAAGCTGCAAAAATCGAAAAAGGTTCTGCGGAACCCAATAAAACCAAAGTAGGTAAAGTTTCTAAGAACCAAATTAAAGAAATTGCTCAGCTTAAAATGCCTGATTTAAATGCTAACGATATTGAACACGCAATGAGTATGGTTGCGGGAACCGCCCGCAGTATGGGTCTAACAGTTGAAGACTAAACATAATAATGAAAAGAAGGTGAGATAGAAATGCAGCTAACAAAACGAAATAAAAAAATCTTAGAAAAAGTTGATACAAAAAAAGAGTACTCTATAGAAGACGCTATTAAAACTCTTAAAGAACTTTCCTCTGTGAAGTTTACCGAATCATTAGATGTTGCTGTAAGACTTGGTGTTGATCCAAGGCATGCTGACCAAATGGTAAGAGGAACAGTTTCTTTACCACACGGTACAGGAAAGGAAGTTAAAGTATTAGTTATTGCCAAAGGTCCTAAAATTCAGGAAGCTCTTGATGCCGGTGCTGACTTTGCTGGTTTTGAAGAATATCTCGAAAAAATTAAAAGTGGCTGGGCTGATGTTGATGTAATTATCGCTACACCAGATACTATGGCTGAGCTTGGTAAATTAGGAAAGGTACTGGGTCCGAAAGGGTTGATGCCAAATCCGAAAAGTGGAACTGTTACAATGGATGTTGCTAAAGCTGTTAAAGAAGTTAAAGCTGGTAAAATTGAATTTCGTGTTGAGAAAACCGGTATTGTTCACACATCTGTTGGAAAATTAAATTTTGAAGTTGATAAGTTAGTTGAGAATACAAAGGCGTTTCTCAACACAATAATTAAGCTTAAGCCGCCTACAGCCAAAGGTCAGTATGTAAAGAGTTTATATCTCTCAAGTACTATGGGTCCTGGGCTTAAGATTTCTAAAGAAGAAATTACAATTTAATTTATTAAGAGTTTACGCACTCAAAAAATGCTTCTAACCGACTCGATTTATTAAACTCTGAAACAGGAGAAATATGAATAAGAACGAAAAAACTGAGATCATTGCCGAGGCGAAGGAACTAATTGAAAAATCTACTGCAGTTTATGTGGCAGATTATTCAGGAGTTAATGTTGCAGACATTAGCGAACTGAGAAACCAATTCAGGAAAGAGGGTGTTACTTATAAAGTTTTCAAAAACACTTTATTTAAACGCGCTCTTGCCGAAACTGGTAAGTACTCAAAATTAACGGATAATCTTGAAGGTATGTCAGGATTTGCTTTTGCTTTTGACAATCCTGTCGCACCAGCTAAGATTATCAAAAAATATTTTGATGCTAATAAAAAATTTTCGCTTAAAGCCTGCTACATTGAGACTGAATTTTATTCCGGAAATCAGCTTGATCAATTGGCAACATTGCCAACAAAAGCAGATTTAATTGCCGGAATACTTTCAAGCATAAATGCGCCTGCCTCAGGCATCGTTGGTTCAATTAACGCTGTGTTCAGAGATCTGGTAAGTGTAATAGATCAGATTTCTAAGAAAGCAGCATAATTTTTAATTAAGAATATTAATAATCAGGAGAAGTAAAATGTCAGAAAAAATTGCTGAAATAGTTGAAAAAATTAAAGCCCTATCTTTAGTTGAAGCAGCTGAATTAAAAAAAGCACTTGAAGATGAATTTGGTGTTACTGCAGCAGCTCCGGTTGTAATGGCTGGCGGTCCGGTAGCCGGTGGTGATGCTGCACCTGCAGAAGAAAAAACAGAATTTGATGTTATTCTTCAATCTGCTGGTGAAAAGAAAATCAATGTAATCAAAGTTGTAAGACAGCATACTGGTTTAGGTTTGAAAGAAGCTAAAGACCTTGTTGATGGTGCACCAAAAACAGTCAAAGAAGGTGTATCAAAGGATGAAGCTGAAAAAATCAAAAAAGAATTAGAAGAAGCTGGCGCTACTGTAACTGTTAAATAATTTATTTTTCGATTTTTTGCATTAAATAAAGTGATAAGGCGGAAAATTACCGTCTTATCGCTTTGTTGTATTTATGAATTGTGTTTTTAGTTATAAGTTTTAATGAATTTGAAATCTTTTAGGAGGATTCCAATTGGATAACAACCGTATTTCTTTTAGCCGAATTAAATCTGTTCTTGATGTGCCTGATCTATTAGGTATTCAAACAGAAACATTTGAAGACTTTCTTCAACACAATGTTCCTCCATCTAAAAGGGAGAACAAAGGTTTGCAGCAGGTATTTCTTACAAATTTCCCTGTGCTTGATAACAAAGAAAACTATCGTCTCGATTTTTTAGAGTATTATGTCGAAAAACCCAGATTCACTGTTCAGGAATGTCTTGAAAGAGGTTTAACTTATTCTGCGCCATTGAAAGCAAAACTTAGACTTTCAACAAAGGATCAGGATACTCAGGAATTTATAAACACAGTTGAACAGGAAGTTTATCTCGGCAATCTTCCCTTTATGACAGAAAAGGGAACTTTTATCATCAATGGTGCTGAAAGAGTAATTGTTTCTCAGCTGCATCGCTCTCCCGGAGTTGCATTCTCTCAAACTCTTCATCCAAATGGTACTCCTATTTATACTGCCAGAATTATACCTCTGAGAGGATCGTGGGTTGAATTTGCTACAGACATTAATTATGTGATGTATGTTTATATCGATAGAAGAAAAAAATTCCCTGCGACTACTCTACTCAGAGCAATTGGTTATGAATCAGACGAACAGATCTTAAAACTATTCGATCTGGTTGAAGAAGTTCCTGTTAAGAAATCGAAGCTTGAAAATTTCATTGGAAGAATGGTTGCAAGCGATTTATTCGATATGTCAACAGGAGAAATTTTCCTTACCAGAGGAGCTATCTTCAGCGAAGAAGATGTCGAAAGAGTTAAAGAAGCAGAAATTGATGCTCTGAAATTCATTAAATCTGACCGCTCACCCGATCAGGATTTGATTGTTAACACTCTTCAGAAAGATACCTCAACATCAAGAGAAGAAGCTCTTTATTCAATCTACAGACAATTGAGAACAGGTGAAGCCCCTGATCTGGAGTCAGCTGAGCAGCTAATTGAAAAATTATTCTTTAACGACAAGAGATACGATTTAGGTGAAGTTGGTCGTCATAGAATGAACGATAAATTGAAATTGAATATCCCTGAAACTACAACTGTTCTGACCAACGAAGATATTGTTGCAATTATGCGATATATCATCGACCTTAAGAATGGAATTGCCCCAATCGATGATATTGATCACCTTGGTAATAGAAGAATAAGAACAGTTGGTGAACAACTTACTCAACAGTTTAATGTTGGTATGGCGCGTATGGCAAGAACTATTAAAGAAAGAATGAATATGCGCGATACCGAAAACTTTACTCCACAGGATTTGGTAAATGCACGAACCATCACAAGCGTTATAAATGCCTTCTTCGGTACAAATCAGCTATCACAATTTATGGATCAGACCAATCCATTGGCTGAAATGACGCATAAAAGAAGAATGTCTGCATTAGGCCCTGGTGGTCTTACTCGTGAAAGAGCAGGATTTGAAGTAAGAGATGTTCATTACACACATTATGGAAGACTTTGTCCTATTGAAACTCCTGAAGGGCCAAACATCGGTCTTATTTCTTCGCTTACAATTTATGCCCGTGTTAACAGATATGGATTCTTAGAAACTCCATACAGAAAAGTCGTAAAAGGTAGAGTTACAAATGAAGTCGAATATCTTTCTGCAGAACAGGAAGATAAATTTATAATTGCACAGGCAAATGCCCCTATTAACGAGCAAGGAAAGTTCCTTAATGAAAGAGTAAAAGCAAGATATAAAGGTGAATTCCCGATTGTTCATCCTGAGGAAGTTCACTATATGGATGTTGCCCCTGCACAAATTGTAAGTGCGGCAGCAGCACTAATTCCATTCCTTGAACACGATGATGCTAACAGAGCGTTGATGGGTTCAAATATGCAGCGCCAAGCTGTTCCATTACTAAAACCAGAAGCTCCAATTGTTGGAACAGGGATGGAGAGAAAAGTTGCTTATGATTCAAGAGCATTGCTGATTGCTGAAGATGATGGTATTGTTGCAAGTGTTGATGCAAACAGAATTATTGTAAAGTATGACATTAATCCAAATAGTTTTGAAGCACTTACCAGCTTTAACGAAACAAGAGAAGTAGTTTATGAGCTAACAAAGTTCCAGGGTACTAATCAGGAAACTTGTGTTAATCAGAAACCTATCGTTAAAGAAGGTCAGCGAATCAAAAAAGGTGATGTTTTGGCTGATGGTGCAGCAACCGATCAGGGTGAACTCGCACTCGGCAGAAATGTTCTTGTAGCATTTATGCCCTGGAGAGGTTATAACTTTGAAGATGCTATAATTATCAGCGAAAGAGTTGTCAGAGAAGATGTTTACACTTCAATTCATATTGAAGAATTTGAATTGCAGGTTAGAGAAACCAAACGTGGTGAAGAAGAATTAACAAGAGAAATTCCAAATGTAAGCGAAGAAGCCGTAAAGAATCTTGATGAAAATGGTATCATTAGAGAAGGTGCTGAAGTTAAAGAAGGTGATATACTCATTGGAAAAATAACACCGAAAGGTGAAACAGATCCTACACCTGAAGAAAAACTTCTTCGTGCAATATTCGGAGATAAGGCAGGTGATGTGAAAGATGCATCATTGCGTGCTTCGCCAGGTTTGAGAGGTACTGTAATCAAAACAAGATTGTTCAGCCGCAAGAAAAGAGATAATGAGTCTAAAAAGCAGGAGAAAGTTGCACTTGAACAACTTGACCATGACTTCAGAAAAAAACTTCAGCAGCATTATAACAAGCTTGTTGAAAAATTAACAAAGATCACCGAAGGCGAGACCACAACTGGTATCAGAGATCTTGATGGAAGTGTTGTTTTAAGAAATGGTACAACCATTAAAGAAAAAACTTTTTCTGAAATGGAAGATGTAACCAAGCTTGATTACACTGCTGACTGGTTTGAATCTAAAAAAGTAAATAATATGGTTAAAACTCTCTTCAAAAATTATTTTGATATTAAAGTTGACATTGAAGAAGAGTACAAAAAAGAAAAAGTAAAAATTCAGAGCGGAGATGAATTACCCCCAGGAATTGTTCAACTTGCAAAAGTCTATGTTGCTAAAAAGCGGAAACTATCTGTGGGTGATAAAATGGCTGGAAGACACGGAAATAAAGGTGTCGTAGCCAAGATAGTCCCTGTTGAAGATATGCCATTTCTGCCTGATGGAACTCCGGTTGACATTATCCTCAATCCGCTCGGTGTTCCTTCAAGAATGAACCTTGGGCAATTATATGAAACAGTACTCGGTTGGGTAGGAAAGAAAATGGGAGTAAAATTCGCAACTCCGATTTTTGATGGCGCTAAATTAGAAGATGTTGAACAATGGTTGCAAAAAGCAGGAATTGATCCTGGCTCTAAAACCGATTTATATGATGGAAGATCCGGTGAAAAATTCCATCAGAAAGTTACTTGCGGATACATTTATATGCTTAAACTTAGTCACCTTGTTGATGACAAAATTCACGCAAGGTCAATAGGACCATACTCACTTATAACGCAGCAGCCACTTGGCGGTAAAGCTCAGTTTGGTGGTCAGAGATTTGGAGAAATGGAAGTTTGGGCATTAGAAGGTTATGGAGCTTCACATATTCTTCAGGAAATCCTAACTGTTAAGAGTGACGATGTTGCTGGTCGTGCAAAAGCTTATGAAGCTTTGGTAAAAGGTGAAAATCTTCCTGAGCCAAACATTCCTGAAGCTTTTAATGTTATGATTAAAGAATTACAAGGTCTTGGCTTAGATATTAAGATTAATTAAAAGGTGTGTAAATCCTTAAAAAGAAATTAGGAGATTATAAAAATGGCATTTAGAATTCAAGAAAATGCAATGAAAGATATCAACAGCATCACCATTAGTCTGGCAAGTCCTGATGATATTCTCGGTCGTTCTCATGGTGAAGTTACAAAACCTGAAACTATTAATTACAGAACTTTCAGACCTGAAAAGGATGGTCTGTTTTGTGAAAAGATTTTTGGTCCGACAAGAGATTGGGAATGCTATTGTGGCAAATATAAAAGAATAAGATACAAAGGAATTATCTGCGACAGATGCGGTGTTGAAGTTACTCAGAAAAGTGTGCGAAGAGAAAGAATGGGACATATTGCTCTTGCAGTTCCAATTGTTCACATTTGGTTCTTCAGAACTCAACCATCAAAAATTGGAAACATCATCGGACTTAGTCTTAAAGAATTAGAGAAAGTAATTTATTACGAATCATATCTGGTTTTAAATCCGGGAACAACAGGACTAAATCGTCTGGATTTGATTTCAGAAGATCAGTACTATGAAATTCTCAGCTCGCTTCCAGATGGAAATGAAAAGCTTGATGATGAAGATCCAAAAAAATTCGTTGCAAGAATTGGTGGAGATGCTGTAAGAGAAATTTTGCGAAAAACAAATATCGAACAACTTTCCATTGAACTGAGAGAACAATTAAAAGTTGAAACTTCCCAGCAGAAAAAACAAGACCTTCTTAAAAGACTCCGTGTGATAGAGGCATTTAAAGAAGAAGAGGGCAAAGTCCCTAATAGACCCGAATGGATGGTATTAAGCTATATTCCTGTTATTCCACCTGAACTGAGACCATTGGTTCCATTGGAAGGCGGTAGATTTGCAACTAGTGACTTGAATGATCTTTACAGAAGAGTAATAATTCGAAATAACAGATTAAAAAGACTAATAGATATTAAAGCTCCCGAAGTAATTCTCAGAAATGAAAAGAGAATGCTTCAGGAAGCTGTTGATGCATTATTTGATAATTCAAGACGCGGAAGTGCTGTAAGAAGTGACAGTAACAGACCTTTGAAATCTTTAAGCGATATGCTTAAAGGTAAACAAGGAAGATTCAGACAGAATCTTCTCGGAAAAAGAGTCGACTATTCTGGTCGTTCCGTTATTGTTGTCGGACCAGAATTAAAATTGCATCAGTGTGGTCTTCCGAAAGATATGGCCGTTGAATTATTCAAACCTTTTATTATCAGAAAACTTATTGAACGTGGACATAACAAAACGGTTAAAAGTGCAAGAAAAGTTGTTGATAGAAAAGATCCGATTATCTGGGAAATACTTGCAAAAATAATCGAAGGTCATCCGGTATTATTAAACCGTGCCCCAACACTTCATAGATTGGGTATCCAGGCATTTCAACCAGTGTTGATTGACGAACGTGCAATTCAGCTCCATCCGATGGTTTGTACTGCATTCAACGCGGACTTTGATGGCGACCAGATGGCTGTGCATGTTCCTTTATCTTATGAAGCTCAGCTTGAAGCAATGCTGCTGATGCTTAGTAGTCATAATATCCTTTCACCTCAAAACGGAAGTCCTATTGTTATTCCTACTCAGGATATAGTATTGGGTTGCTATTATCTTACAAAAATGAAAGAAGGTGACTTGGGTGAAGGAATGACTTTCTCTTCTCCTGAAGAAGTTATAATTGCTTATGATAATAAAGTCGTTGGTCTACATGCAAAAATCAAAGTTAGAATTGATGGAGAAATGATTGAAACTACCGTTGGTAGAATTATTTTCAATCAGATAGTTCCGAAAGAAATGGGCTTTATCAATCAACTTCTTGTTAAAAAAGCTTTCAGCGGCATAATTGGCAAAATGTTTATGAAACTCGGTAACAAAGTTACCGCTAAATTTCTTGATGATTTGAAAGATTTAGGTTTCAGATATTCAACAGCGGGGGGTATATCAGTAAGCTTCATAGACATGGTTGTTCCAGAAGAGAAAGATACACTTATAGCTCAGGCAAATAAGAAAGTTGAAGCAATACTGAATGAGCACGAAATGGGTGTAATTACTGATGCTGAGAGATATAATAAAATTATAGATGTGTGGACTCACACAACAAACAATGTTGCCAGAGCTTTGATGGAAAAGATCCGACATCATAATCAGGGATTCAATTCATTGCATATGATGGTTGACTCTGGTGCAAGAGGTTCTCAGGAGCAGGTTCGTCAGCTTGCCGGAATGAGAGGATTGATGATGAAACCGCAGAAATCTCTGACTGGTCAGGCAGGTGAAATTATTGAAAACCCTATTGTTGCGAACTTCAAAGAGGGTCTTTCTGTACTTGAATACTTTATTTCAACTCACGGTGCCAGAAAAGGTCTTGCAGATACCGCATTGAAAACTGCAGACGCTGGTTACCTAACAAGAAGATTAGTTGATGTTTCTCAGGATGTTATTATTACAGAAGAAGACTGCGGAACAATTTTAGGTATTGAAGTCAGAGCATTAAAAGATGTTGAAGAAGAACGTGAACCACTTGCAGAAAGAATAACTGGTAGAGTAGTTCAGCAAGATGTTTATGATCCAAGAACCGACGAGTTAATCATTGAAGCTGGTAATATGGTAACTGAAGAAATTGCTGAGAGAATTGAAGATGCAAATATTGATTCAGTTTATATCAGAACAGTTCTTACCTGTGAATCTAAACGTGGTGTTTGTGCAAAATGCTATGGAAGAAACCTGACAACCGGTAAGATGGTTGAGATTGGAGAAGCCGTTGGAATTATAGCTGCTCAATCTATCGGAGAGCCGGGAACACAGCTTACTCTCAGAACATTCCATCTTGGTGGTACTTCTTCAAGAATTGCATCACAGAGTCAGGTTGAAACGAATACAGATGGAATTGTTAAATATGAAAGAATTCAGTTTGTTGAAAAAATTGAAAAAGATCCGTTTGGCGGACCTGATATAAAAGTTAAAGTTGTAACTGGTCGCCGAGGTGTAATCGAAATACTTGATGAAAATAACCGACAATTGAAAAAGTATGATGTTCCTTACGGTGCTGAGCTTCTCGTTAATGATGGACAACCTGTTAAGAAACGTCAGCCGCTTTACAACCACGATCCTTATAACTCATTGATAATTACAGATGTTGCAGGAGTTGTAAAATTTGTAGATCTGATAGATGGAATTACTTTACAACAAGTAACAGATGAACAAACAGGACATGTTCAAAAAGTAGTTCTTGAATCCAAAGATAAAAATCTTACTCCAAGCATTCTGATTAAATCTGATAACGGAGAAGTTAAGTCCTTTAATTTGCCTGTTCGCTCCTATCTCAGTGTAGAAGAAGGCGAAGCTGTATCTGCAGGAACTACTCTTGCTAAAATTTCAAAACAAACTGCAAAGAGCAGAGACATAACAGGTGGTTTACCCCGTGTTACAGAATTATTCGAAGCAAGAAGTCCTCACGAGCCAGCGATCGTCTCAGAGATCGAAGGAATAGTAAAGTTTGGACCAAGAAAAAAAGGTGCAAGAGAAATAATTGTACAGGCAGTTGATGGCTCAGATGAGAAAAGATATAGTGTCCCATTGCAAAGACATATTCTTGTTCAGGATGGTGATGAAATTCCGGCTGGTGAAAAAATTACAGATGGACCCGTTAACCCGCACGATATTCTCGCTATCAAAGGAACAAGCGCCGTTCAGGAATACCTTGTAAATGAAATTCAGGATGTATATCGACTTCAAGGTGTTAAAATTAATGATAAGCATATTGAAGTAATTGTAAGACAGATGTTGCAGAAGGTAAAAGTAGTTTCACCTGGCGATACTAAATTCCTTGAAGAGGATTTGGTTGATCGTGTTGAATTTATTCAGGAAAATAACCGTATCTCAAATATGGTTTATATCGAAGACAAAGGTGATTCTAAATTTAAGAATGGGCAGCTGATTACAAAGAGCAAGTACAGAGAAATTAATGCTGACCTGAAAAAGAAAGGTAAAAAAGAGATAGTTGCCAGAGATGCTGAACCAGCAACTTTTGAACACATATTGCTTGGAATTACTCAGGCAGCACTTTCAACCGAAAGCTTCTTATCAGCAGCATCATTCCAGGAAACTACAAAAGTTCTTGCGAATGCAGCAATTGAAGCTAAAACAGATCACTTGCTTGGCTTGAAAGAAAATATTGTTATGGGTCATCTGATTCCTGCTGGTACAGGATTGAAAAAGTATAGAAATATCATTCTGAAATCAGAAGAAGCAGAACCAAAGGAAACTGAGGTTAAAGAAAATCAAGGTAGTTAAATATTACTGATTGTCACACTCTTTTGATAGATGAATATTTTTAGCTCAATTTTCTTGACAAAATTTGAACTAAAGGATATATTTGAAGTCTGAAAAAAATTGAAAAGTTAAACATTAGGAGATTTTGTGCCCACGATTAATCAATTAGTTAGAAAAGGAAGAGTTAAAATTCTTTCTAAAAATAAAGCTCCGGCGTTAGAAGGTTGCCCTCAGAAAAGAGGTGTATGTACAAGAGTTTATACTACTACTCCTAAAAAGCCGAATTCAGCTTTAAGAAAAGTTGCTCGTGTTAGACTAACTAATAACATCGAAGTGACAGCATACATTCCAGGTGAAGGGCACAATTTGCAGGAGCACTCACTTGTTATGATTCGTGGTGGAAGAGTAAAAGATTTACCTGGAGTAAGATACCACATTATAAGAGGCACTCTCGATACAAGTGGTGTTGAAGATCGTAAAAAAGGTCGTTCTAAATACGGAGCTAAAAAACCAAAAGCTAAATAATTATGAGAAAACGAAGAGCTGAAAAAAGATATGTAAAACCAGACCCCAAATACAATGATGTATTGGTGGCAAAATTTATAAACAGTATTATGCTTCGCGGTAAAAAATCTACTGCGAGAAATATTGTTTATACTGCGTTTGAAATTATCGAAGAGAAATCAAAAAAATCCGGACTTGAAGTTTTTAAGAAAGCAATTTCAAATGTAGCTCCGGTTATTGAAGTTAGAAGCCGAAGAGTTGGTGGTGCAACTTATCAGGTTCCTACTGAAGTAAGACCTGAAAGAAGAACCGCACTTGCAATGAGATGGATTAAAACTTATTCGCGTTCCCGTGGTGAAAAATCAATGGCAGCAAAACTTGCAGGAGAACTTCTTGCTGCTTCGAATAATGAAGGTTCATCAGTTAAGAAAAAAGAAGATACTCACAAAATGGCAGAAGCTAATAAAGCTTTCGCACACTTTAAATGGTAAGGTAGGTTTAGAATTAAATGGCAAATAAGGTTAGCATAGATAAAGTTAGAAATATCGGTATAATGGCACACATCGATGCCGGTAAAACTACTACTACGGAAAGAATACTGTATTACACCGGTAAAACACACCGTATTGGTGAAGTGCACGATGGTGCTGCAACTATGGACTGGATGGAGCAGGAAAAAGAAAGAGGTATCACTATTACTAGTGCTGCTACAACCTGTTTCTGGAATAATCATCAGATAAATATTATTGATACTCCCGGTCACGTTGATTTTACCGTAGAAGTTGAAAGGTCACTCAGAGTACTTGATGGTGCTGTTGCATTGTTTTGCGCTGTTGGTGGTGTTGAACCTCAGTCTGAAACAGTTTGGCGTCAGGCAGATAAATATGGAGTTCCGAGAATTGCTTTTGTAAACAAGATGGATAGAATAGGTGCTGATTTTTATCACGCTGTTGAGATGATGAGAGAAAGACTTGGTGCTAATGCAATTCCGATAAATCTGCCTATTGGTGAAGGTGATATGTTTGTTGGAGTAATTGATTTAATTCAAAACAATGCAAGAATGTATCACGAAGATAGTCTGGGTACAACATACGATGAAATAGCAATCCCTAAGGATCTACAGGAGATTACTAACAAGTATAGAACTCAGATGCTCGAAGCCGTTTCAGATGTCGATGATACACTGCTCGAAAAGTATCTTGAAGGTAAAGAAATAACCCCTGATGAGATTAAAGCCGTTTTAAGAAAAGCAACTATTGAACTCAAAATTGTACCTGTTCTTTGTGGATCTTCATTTAAGAATAAAGGTGTACAAAAGCTTCTCGATGCAGTTGTTGATTTTCTTCCATCACCGGTTGACTTAAAGGAAATTGAAGCTCATCATATCGGAATGAACGATATTGTTAAAAGAAAAATTGATGAGAATGAAAAATTCACTGCTTTGGCATTTAAAATTATGAACGATCCTTATGTCGGAAAATTAACATTCTTCAGAGTTTATTCAGGCACGCTTACAAGCGGCTCTTATATTTTTAATTCAGTTAGCGGAAAGAAAGAAAGAATAAGCAGACTTCTTCAAATGCACGCTAACCATAGAGAAGAAATTTCGGAAGTTAGAGCTGGTGATATTGCTGCTGCAGTAGGTTTAAAGTTCACAAAAACCGGCGATACTCTTTGTTCAGAAAATGATCCTGTTGTGCTTGAGAGAATGACATTCCCTGAACCAGTTATTCAAATAGCAATTGAACCGAAGACCAAAGCTGACCAGGATAAATTATCAGAAGCTTTATCCAAACTCTCTGATGAAGATCCAACATTTAAAGTAAAAGTGGATGAAGAAACAGGTCAAACATTAATAAGTGGAATGGGTGAGTTACACTTAGAGATTATAGTTGACAGAATGAAAAGAGAATTTAAAGTTGAAGCTAATATTGGTAAACCTCAGGTTGCTTACAGAGAAACAATTACTGCAACTGTGCAGGCAGAGGGTAAGTTTGTAAAGCAATCTGGTGGTAGAGGAAAATATGGTCATGTTTGGATTGAACTTTCACCAAATGAACCAGGTAAAGGTTATGAATTCATAAATGCAATCGTTGGAGGTGTCGTTCCAAAGGAATACATACCAGCAGTTTCACAGGGAATTCAGGATGCGATGAAAAATGGTGTTATTGCCGGCTATCCTATGGTAGATATTAAAGCAAAGCTATATGACGGTTCGTATCACGATGTAGATTCTGATGAAATATCATTCAGAGTTGCAGGATCTATGGCGTTTCAGGCAGCAGCCCGAAAAGCTAACCCTGTATTACTCGAACCAATTATGTCTGTTGAAGTTATCACACCCGAGGAATACCTCGGTGATGTTATGGGCGACTTAAATTCCCGTAGAGGTAAAATAGAAGGTTTCTCTGCACGTAAAGATGCACAGGTTATTAAAGCATTTGTACCATTGTCGGAAATGTTTGGTTATGCAACTGTGTTGAGATCTATGACTCAGGGAAGAGCTCTTTATACAATGCAATTTGATCATTATTCTGAAGTTCCAAAATCAATTGCAGAAGAAATTGCAGAGAAATCAACATCAAAAAGATCAACAGCAACTACATAATTAAGAATTAAAAAACTAAAAGAAGAAAAATAAAAAGGAGATTCCGATGGCTAAAGAAAAATTTGACAGGAGTAAACCTCACGTTAACGTAGGTACTATTGGTCACGTTGATCATGGTAAAACTACATTAACTGCAGCCATTACTATGGCTCTTGCAAAAAAAGGTTTATCCCAGGTAAGAACTTTCGATAGTATTGATAATGCCCCTGAAGAAAGAGAAAGAGGTATTACTATCGCAACTGCTCACGTAGAGTATTCTACAGAAAAAAGACACTATGCGCATGTTGATTGTCCTGGTCACGCTGACTATGTTAAAAACATGATCACCGGTGCAGCGCAGATGGACGGAGCCATTCTTGTAGTTGCTGCAACTGATGGCCCGATGCCTCAGACAAGAGAACATATTCTTTTAGCTCGTCAGGTTGGCGTTCCAAGAATAGTTGTTTTTATGAATAAGATTGATATGGTTGATGATCCGGAACTTATTGAATTAGTAGAAGTTGAGTTAAGAGATCTTTTATCTAAATATGAATTCCCTGGAGATGAAATTCCTATAATCAAAGGATCTGCTCTAAAAGCTCTTGAAGCAGGTCAGGAAAATGCTCCGGTTGATGATCCAAGATATCAGTGTATTTGGGATTTGATGGACGCAGTAGATAACTACATCCCTTTACCTGAAAGAGATATTGATAAACCATTCCTTATGCCTGTGGAAGATGTATTTTCAATCACTGGCCGTGGTACTGTTGCAACCGGAAGAGTTGAAAGAGGAAGAGTAAAATTGAATGAGGAAGTTGAGTTAATTGGTTTAGGTGTACACAAGAAAACTGTTGTTACTGGTATTGAAATGTTCAGAAAAGAACTTGATGAAGCTATTGCAGGAGACAACGCAGGATTACTTTTAAGAGGTGTTGATAAGAAAGAAATTGAAAGAGGAATGGTTTTGGCTAAGCCAGGTTCAATTACACCTCACAAAAAATTTGAAGGTGAAGTTTATATCCTTTCAAAAGATGAAGGTGGAAGACATACACCATTCTTCAATGGTTACAGACCTCAGTTCTATTTCAGAACAACTGATGTAACAGGCGTTGCTCAGTTACCTGAAGGAACAGAAATGGTTATGCCTGGTGATAATGTCAGATTAACTGTTGAATTGATTTCAGAAATTGCTATGGAAGAAGGATTAAGATTTGCTATTCGTGAAGGTGGTAGAACTGTTGGTGCTGGAGTTGTAACAAAGATTATCGAATAAAAAATTTATTTTTGCTGAAAAGGGAGATAACTTCTCCCTTTTCTTATCTAATAAAATAAGGAGAATTTTAAGTGCCCGGACAAAAGATTAGAATAAAGTTGAAATCGTACGATCATATTCTGATTGATAAATCAACAGAAAAAATTATTAAAACAGTTAGAAGCACTGGTGCTGTTGTATCTGGACCTATTCCGCTTCCGACAAAAAAAACTGTTTTTACCGTTTTAAGGTCTCCGCATGTTGATAAGAAATCCAGAGAACAGTTTGAAACCAGGGCACATAAAAGAATCATAGATATACATAATTCAAACAACAAAACCGTCGAATCTTTAAGTAAGCTTGATATTCCGGCGGGTGTTGATATTGAGATTAAGCTTTAATGAATATTGGAGTAAAGATGTCTGGTATCATCGGAAAAAAAATAGGAATGACAAGCATTTTCGGTAATGATGGAGAAATCATTCCGGTTACCGTGATTGAAGCAGGACCTTGCACTGTTGTCGATATTAAAACCACAGAAAAAGATGGTTATCAGGCGCTTCAGTTAGGTTTTGGCAGCGTTAAAGAAAAAAAAGTAAATAAGCCTTTGGCAGGTCATTTTAAGAAAAATAATGTTTCACCAAAACGAGTTCTGAAAGAGTTTAAGAACTTTAATGTGTCGGAATTTAAAATTGGTGATGAGATTAAATGCTCAATCTTTAATGAAGGTGATATTATTAAAGTATCAGGCAAAAGCAAGGGAAAAGGTTTTCAGGGCGTTGTGAGAAGACATGGCTTTGGTGGAATCGGAATGACTACTCACGGTCAAAGTGATCGTGTCAGAGCTCCGGGATCAATTGGGGCGAGTTCATATCCATCAAGAGTTTTCAAAGGTCAGAGAATGGCTGGAAGAATGGGATATGATAATGTGACCATCAGAGGATTAAAGGTAGTAAAAGTTGATCCGGAAAGAAATTTAATTTTTGTAAAGGGAGCTGTTCCCGGTGCAATTAACTCTATTGTAGAACTGATAAAGAATTAAGTGGTAAAAAATGACAGTTGATGTATTAAAAATAGATGGTTCAAAAAGCGGAGAGAAAATAGAACTCGCTGAGAATATTTTCTCGATAGAACCCAATGACCACGCTATATACCTTGATGTTAAAGCATATCTTGCTAATCAGCGACAAGGAACACACAAGGCGAAGGAAAGAGGAGAGGTTAGAGGCGGTGGTAAAAAACCCTGGAAGCAAAAGGGTAGAGGTGGCGCACGCGCCGGTACGATAAGATCACCACTTTGGGTTGGTGGCGGAACTATCTTTGGACCAAGACCAAGAGATTACAGACAGGATTTACCTAAAAAGGTTAAACAACTAGCACGTAAATCGGCTTTAAGCTACAAGGTCAAAGATGAACAGTTAATTGTTGTTGAAGATTTTTCTTTTGATAAACCAAAGACAAAAGATTTTGTTAATGTGCTTGAGGCATTAAAACTATCTGGAAAAAAAGTTTTATTGTTAACTGGTGATTATAAGCCAGAAGTTTATAAATCAGGACGAAATATTCCTAAAGTTCAGATACTTGAGGCTGCAAAAGCAACAACCTATGATCTGTTAAACAATCAGGTTCTGGTTATGCAGAAAAGTGCTGTTAATGTTATAGAGAATATTTTATCAAAGACCAGAGAGGCGGTGAACTAATATGCATCAGATTTTAATCAGACCGCTAATTACTGAAAAGATGACAAATCTTACCGCTGATAAAGGTAAGTACGGATTTATTGTAAATCCAAAAGCAAACAAAATTGAAATAAAAAAAGCGATTGAACAGAAGTTTAATGTTCATGTAGTTGATGTGAAAACTATTAACTACAAAGGAAAAACAAAAACTCAATTCAGAAAAAGCGGAAGATTTGAAGGACGAACAGCTAAATTCAAAAAAGCTATCGTTACTCTTAAACAAGGCGAAACAATAGAATTGTTTGAGCAAGTATAGTCAGGACAAAAAATGGGTATAAAAAAATTAAAACCAGTAACACCAGGAACAAGATTCAGAACGAATTTTACTTTTGAAGAAATTACAAAAGAAACTCCTGAAAAATCATTGTTGGTTTCTTTAAAGAAATCCGGTGGAAGAAATAATTTAGGAAGAGTTACTGCAAGACATCGTGGTGGTGGTCATAAAAGAAAATATCGTATCATTGATTTCAAAAGAGATAAACACGGAATTCCCGCTAAAGTTTTCTCAATTGAATATGACCCGAACAGAACCTGCAGAATAGCTCTACTTCATTACGCCGATGGAGAGAAAAGATATATCATTGCACCTGATGGATTAAATGTTGGTGATACAGTTATGTCTGGACCTGGAAGTGAAATAAAAGTTGGTAATGCTCTTCCACTTAAAGAAATGCCGTTAGGTTCATTTGTTCATAATGTTGAATTAAAACCCGGTAAGGGTGGACAGTTAGGCAGAAGTGCAGGAACATCGCTTCAACTGATGGCAAGAGAAGGTGATTATGCTCAGCTCAAAATGCCTTCTGGCGAAGTAAGAATGGTTAGAAGTGAATGCTATGCAACTTATGGAGTTGTTGGAAATGCTGAACATGAAAATATAAGTATTGGTAAAGCTGGAAGAAGCCGCTGGCTTGGGATAAGACCTCATACCAGAGGTGTTGCAATGAACCCTGTAGATCATCCGATGGGTGGTGGAGAAGGAAAAACTTCAGGTGGTGGTCATCCGGTTTCTCCCTGGGGTCAGAAAGCAAAGGGTTTGAAAACCAGAAAACGAAAAAAACAATCAAACAAATTCATAATTAAAAGACGTAAGTAAGTAATAGGAATCACATTATGCCAAGGTCGGTCAAAAAAGGTCCATTTGTAGATTATAAACTTTACGAAAAAGTTAAAAAATTAAACGATACCAATCAGAAAAAAATTATTAAAACATGGTCTCGTTCATCTACAATTATTCCTGAATTTGTTGGACACACTATTGCTGTTCATAATGGAAAACAAATGATTCCTGTTTACATCACTGAAAATATGGTGGGACATAAATTAGGTGAATTTGCACCAACCAGAATTTTCAGAGGTCATCCGGGAACAAAAGCTGATAAAGCAGCTAAAGGTTAATAAACAGGTAGAGAAAGTAATATGGAAGCCAGAGCAGTAAATAAATACATTGGTTCATCTCCCAGAAAAATGAGATTAGTTGTTGATCTCATCAGAGGTATGTCGGTTGAAAGAGCATTGGAAGTTTTACATTTTACTCCCAAAGCAGCTGCAAAGCATGTTGAAAAAACTTTAAGATCAGCTGTTGCTAATGCAGTTAATTCAAATGAAAACGAACGAGTTGAACCGGAAGATTTGTATGTAAAGGAAGTATTTGTTAATCAAGGCCCAACATTAAAAAGAATTTCACCGGCACCAATGGGCCGTGCCTATAGAATAAGAAAAAGATCTTGTCATTTAACAATTGTAGTAGCCAGTAAAGCTTAAAATCAGGAGGAATATTTTTGGGACAAAAGACAAACCCGATCGGATTAAGAGTTGGAGTAATTAGAGGATGGGATTCCAACTGGTATGAAAAAAAATCATACGCTCCAAAGTTGAAGGAAGACAATAAGCTAAGAGCTTATATCAGAAACAGATTAAAGAAAGCTGGCATATCGAGAATTGTAATTGATAGAACATCAAAGAATATTATAGTTAATATTCATACTTCGCGTCCGGGTGTTGTTATTGGTAAAAGCGGTAAAGAAATTACCCAGCTTGAAGAAGAACTAAAAACTATAAGCAATAAAGATGTAAAAGTTCAGATATCAGAAATAAAAAGACCCGAGCTTGATGCATATCTTGTTGCTGAAAATATTGCCAGTCAGATTGAAGGAAGAGTTTCATACAGACGTGCAATGAAAATGGCAATTACTGCTGCAATGAGAATGGGTGCCGAAGGTATTAGAATAATGTGTTCAGGTCGTTTGGCCGGTGCTGAAATAGCAAGAGCCGAGCAATATAAAGAAGGGAGAATTCCTCTTCACACTTTAAGAGCTGATATTGATTATGCTCAGGGAAGAGCGGAAACAGTTTATGGCTCAATAGGAATTAAAGTATGGATTTGCCGAGGAGAAATTCTGGGCAAAAGAGTTTCAGAATAATTTTACCAGGAGTTTATTCTTATGTTAATGCCCAAAAGAGTTAAATACAGAAAAGCACAAAGAGGTAGAAGAAAAGGAAAAGCTTATCGCGGTTCTTCGGTTGCTTTTGGTGATTTTGGATTAAAAGCTTTGGAGCCTGCCTGGATTACAAGCAGACAGATCGAAGCTTGCAGAGTTGCGCTTTCAAGGTCTATGAAAAGAGACGGTAAGGTTTGGATAAGAATTTTCCCGGATAAACCAGTTAGTAAAAAACCTCTTGAAACAAGAATGGGAAAAGGAAAAGGCGCCCCGGAATTTTGGGTTGCAGTTGTTAAACCCGGCAGAATAATGTTTGAAGTTGGTGGTGTTTCCAAAGAAATTGCTAATGAAGCTTTGAAACTTTGTTCTTATAAGTTACCTATTAAAACCAAAGTAGTTCAGAGACCTGATTACGAATAGAGGACAGCAAAATGAAAATTTATGAAATTAGAGAAATGAGTACAGACGAGTTAATAAAAAGAATCCAGGAGGAGGAGAGAAATCTTGTAGATCTTCGTTTCTCTCATCACCTTAAACAGTTGACAAATACAGCTAAACTCAAACTCGTCAGAAGAGATATTGCAAAAATGAAAACAGTTCTGAGAGAAAGAGAACTCAAAGCTCAGAAAGAAGCTAAAAGCAAAACCAAAGAAGGAGCTGGATCTTAATGGAAAAACGTGGACTGAGAAAAACCAGAATTGGTATTGTTGTAAGTAATAAAATGGATAAGACTATTACAGTTGCAATTGAAAGAAGAGTGGCACACCCTATCTATAAAAAGTATTTTAAGAAGACCACAAAGCTTATGGCTCACGATGAAAAAAGAGAGTGTTCAATTGGTGACAAAGTTAAGATTATGGAAACACGGCCTCTTAGTAAAAGAAAAAGATGGCGTCTAGTAGAAATTGTTGAAAAAGCCAAGTAAGGAGTTTGATAAAAAATGATTCAAGAAGAAACTAATCTTGTTGTAGCTGATAATTCCGGAGCCAAAAGAGTACGCTGTATCAGAGTACTCGGAGGCAGCAACAGAAGATATGCTTCAGTTGGCGATACAATTGTTGTATCTGTTAAATCAGCTATCCCAAACGGTACTGTTAAAAAAGGTGAAGTATCACGAGCAGTTGTAGTTCGTACAAAAAAAGAAGTCAGAAGAAAAGACGGTACTTACATCCGTTTCGACGAAAACGCTGCTGTATTGATTAACAACCAGGGCGAACCAAGAGGAACCCGTATCTTCGGACCAGTTGCCCGTGAACTTAGAGAAAAACAATTTACAAAAATTGTATCATTAGCTCCTGAAGTTTTATAAGGATTTATGAGAATGAAAATAAAGAAAAACGATACAGTAATGGTAATTGCCGGTAACGACAGAGGTAAAACCGGAAAAGTTCTCAAAGTGTTTCCAAAGGAATCCCGCGTAATAGTTGAAGGGATAAATTTGAGAAAGCGTCATACAAAACCTTCTCAAAGAAATCCTCAGGGCGGAATTCTTGAGAAAGAAGCTCCTATTCATATCTCAAATGTTATGATCATTGATCCAAAAACCAATGAGCCAACACGAATAGGCGCAAAAATTATTCTGGATGAAAAAACCGGTAAGAAAAAAATTGCTCGTGTCAGCAAAGCTTCCGGCGAGATGTTATAAAATTTAATTATTAGGGTTTTAGATAATGGCTGAAAAGAAAACCAAACAGACTGATAAACAAACTAAACAAAAAGCTGCTCCTAAAGCTGAAGTTGCGAAGACAACTGAAAAAGAAATTAAAATTCGCTGCAGACTAGCGGAATATTATAAGAATGTTGTTGCACCGGAACTGATGAAAACTTTTAATTATAAAAATGTTATGCAGGTTCCGAAAATTTCAAAAATTGTTGTTAATATGGGTCTTGGTGCAGCAGTTTCTGATCCTAAAATTCTTGAAGAAGCAGTTAAAGAGCTTGAAGCTATAACTGGTCAGAAAGCCAGCATCAGAAAAGCTAAAAAAGCAATTTCTAACTTTAAGCTTCGTGCAGGAATGAATATTGGTGCAACTGTTACTTTACGAAGAGAAAAAATGTATGAGTTCTTAGACAGACTTATTAATATTGCCCTTCCGAGAGTAAGAGACTTCAGAGGTTTGTCTGATAAATCTTTTGATGGAAGAGGTAATTATACTTTAGGTATTAAGGAACAAATAATTTTTCCGGAAATTAATGTTGACAAAGTAAGCAGAATTGTTGGTATGGATGTTACAATCGTAACAACTGCAGAAACCGATAATGAAGCTTATGAATTACTCAAAGGTTTTGGATTTCCGTTTAGAAAAAAAGAAGTTAACCAAGCTTAAAAGGAAATAATTAAATGGCAAGATTAAGTTCAATAGTAAGAGACGAAAAAAGAAAAAAACTTTACGAGAAATACAAAAAACTTCGTGAAGAACTTAAGGCAAAGGGTGATTATGAAGCTCTTCAAAAGCTTCCAAGAAATTCATCCGTTACCAGATTAAAAAACAGATGTATGTTTACTGGTCGTGCAAGAGCATATTACAGAAAGTTTGGTGTATCGAGATTAGTTCTAAGAGAGATGGCTCTTAGAGGTGAAATTCCCGGATTAAAAAAGTCAAGTTGGTAAAAAAGGAGTTATTAAATGGCAGTTACAGATCCGATAGCAGATTTTTTAACACGAATCAGAAACGCTTCTAAAGCTAAATTGCTTAGAGTTGATATACCTGCATCGAAAATGAAAATTCAGATTGCTGAAATTCTGAAAAATGAAAAGTATATTCACGATTACACGATTATCGAAGATAACAAGCAGAACATCCTTCGTATTCAGTTGAAATATCGTGGAGGTGTTCCTGCAATAAGTGGTTTGAGAAGAATCAGCAAACCCGGATTAAGAGTATATAAACCTGCAGAACAATTACCAAGAGTATTAAATGGTCTTGGAACTGCAGTAATATCTACATCAAAAGGATTACTTACTGATAAACAGGCAAGAAGCCAGTCAATAGGCGGCGAAGTAATCTGCTATATTTGGTAAAATTTTAGCTGGAGAGATAAAGTGTCAAGAATTGGTAAAAAACCTATAGAAGTACCTTCTGGAGTTACGGTAACTGTCAGTGGACAAGTTGTAAAAGTTAAAGGTCCGCAAGGTGAACTTCAAACTACTGTTCATCCGAATATTTCTGTTAAAATGGAGAACAATGTGATTGAAGTTAAAAGACCCGATGATCAGAAAGAAAATCGTGCTTTGCACGGACTTACCAGAGCACTTATTCAAAATATGATTAAAGGTGTTTCTGAAGGTTATAAAAAAGTTTTGGATATTGTTGGTGTTGGTTACAAAGCTGAATTAAAGGGAACTAATCTTTTAGTTACCATTGGTTATTCGCATCCGATTTATTTTATTCCTCCTGCAGGAATAAAATTGGAAACACCAACTCCGACACAAATAATAGTTTCAGGAATTGATAAACAGCTTGTCGGACTAGTAGCTTCAAAAATAAGATCATTCAGAAAACCTGAACCATATAAAGGCAAAGGAATAAAATATTCTGATGAACAGATTTTAAGAAAAGCCGGTAAGACAGCTGGTAAATAAGAGATTGGGAGATCATAATGTTTAAGAAAGACACAAAGAAAAGAGAAAAAATAAAAATCAGAGTAAGAAAGAAAATTTTCGGTACTCCTGAAAGACCTCGTCTATCAGTTTACCGGAGTCTCAATCAGATTTATGCTCAGATTATTGATGATACTACAGGTAAAACTCTTGTAGCAGCATCGAGCTTATCAAAAGAAATTCTTGATGATGTTAAAAAAACATCCGGCAAGGTTTCTAAAAGTAAGCTTGTTGGAACTTTGATTGCAAAGAAAGCTCTGGAAAATAATATCACAACAGTTGTATTTGACAGAAATGGTTTTCGCTATCACGGTAGAATAAAAGCTGTTGCAGATGGTGCCAGAGAAGGTGGTCTTAAGTTTTGAATCTTGCCGGGTCGTCTAATGGTAGGACAGCGGCCTTTGGAGCCGTATGTAGAGGTTCGAATCCTCTCCCGGCAGCCAAAGATAAAATTTTGTTTAACTAATAACTAAAGCAGAGTAAAAAGTGGAGAATAAATTTAAAGTTGCAAAGCCGACCGATGTTGAAGGATTAAAAGAAAAAGTCGTTCACATCAACAGAGTTGCTAAAGTTGTTAAAGGTGGAAGAAGATTTAGCTTTAATGCTATTGTTGTTGTTGGTAACGGAAATGGCATTGTTGGAGTTGGTCTTGGTAAAGCTAATGAAGTAACAGACGCAATCTCTAAAGGTGTAGATGACGCAAAGAAAAATCTTGTTCAGGTTCCTGTTATCAGAGGAACTGTTGCCCACGAAATAATCGGAAAATACGGAGCCGGTAAAGTGCTACTTAAACCTGCTTCTCCTGGAACAGGATTAATTGCCGGTGGTGGAGTAAGAGCAGTGCTTGAAGCTGCTGGTATTACTGATGTTTTAACAAAATCGCTTGGTTCAAGTAATCCGCATAATCAGGTTAAAGCAACCCTTAAAGCTCTCACTCAGCAGATCGACGCCAGAAAGATGGCAACTAAAAGAGGTGTAACTGTTAAAGAATTATTTGCTAACTGAGGATAAAATGTCAAAGATAAAAGTTATACAAATCAGAAGTATTATTGATCGTCCCGAAGATCAGAAAAGAACTATCAAAGCTTTGGGATTAGGAAGACCAAATTATTCCAAAGTTCATAATGACACTCCTCAGATAAGAGGAATGATTAGAAAAGTAAGTCATTTAGTAAAAGTAGAAGAAGTTAAAGAATAAGCAGGAAATTATTATGGATATTTTAAGCAATCTTAAATATGCAAAAGGTGCTAAGAAGAACAGAAAAAGAGTTGCCCGTGGTGAAGGATCTGGTCACGGTGGTCAGGCAACCCGTGGAATGAATGGTCAGAAATCAAGATCAGGTGCAAAGTTCAGAGCGTGGTTTGAAGGCGGTCAAATGCCCTTGCAAAGAAGAATTCCGAAGTTCGGTTTTACAAATATCTTTAAAGTTGAATATCAGGTTGTAAATCTTAATGCACTTCAGAGAATTGCTAATGAAAATGCGCTTGATAATAAAACCTTAACTTTAGAAGATCTCAAAAATTTTGGGTTGATCTCATCGGTTAATAAGCCGGTTAAAATTCTTGGCAAAGGTGATTTGAAAGCCAAATTATCAGTTCAGGCAAATGCATTTAGTAAATCAGCTCAGCAGAAAATAGAAGCTGCTGGTGGTTCAATCACAAAGATTTAATACGGTATTAAATGTCAAAATTTACTGATACTTTCAGAAATATATTTAAAATACACGAACTCAGGCAAAGAATACTTTACACCTTGGTTCTTTTGTTTATTGTCAGACTCGGTTCACATCTGACTACTCCGGGCGTTGATGCTGCATTGCTTACAGAAAGCATGAAGAATCAATCTTCTGATAGTTTGTTTGGATTGTACGATTTGTTTGTTGGAGGAGCATTCAGTAATGCTGCTATCTTTGCGCTGGGAATTATGCCTTATATCTCTGCATCAATTATTCTTCAGTTACTTGGTGCTGTAGTTCCTTACTTTCAAAAACTTCAGCAGGAAGGTGAAGAAGGCAGAAAAAAAATTACTCAGCTTACCCGTTATGGAACTGTCCTTATTTCAGCAATGCAGGCTTGGGGAGTTACAGTAAGACTTTTGAATCTTGAAGTTAACGGAATGCCGATAGTTCCTGATCCTGTCAGAGGTGTTGCCTGGGTGTTATCTACAATAGTTATTATGACTTCAGGTACAATTTTTATGATGTGGATGGGCGAGCAAATAACTGAAAAAGGTATCGGTAACGGAATTTCGTTAATCATTTTCATTGGAATTATAGCAAGATTTCCATTTGCAATGCTTGATGAATACAGACTTATTCAGGCAGGACAAAGATCAATCATAGTTGAGATTATAATTTTTGCATTTATGTTTTTGATAATTGCCGGTGTTGTTCTTGTAACTCAAGGTACAAGAAGAATTCCTGTTCAATATGCAAAGAGGGTTGTAGGCAGAAAGATTTATGGTGGAGTGACACAGTATATACCACTTCGTGTTAATACTGCTGGTGTTATGCCTATAATTTTTGCACAGGCAATAATGTTTATCCCGAATACTGTTTTATCGTTCTTCCCGAATAATGAATTTTTGCAGTCAGTTGCTAATTTGTTTCATTATCAATCTGCAGTGTATTCGATTATTTATGCGTTGATGATCATATTCTTCACATATTTTTATACAGCAATTGCTTTCAATCCGAAAGATGTTGCTGATAATATGAAAAAACAGGGAGGATTTATCCCGGGAATAAGACCTGGAAAACAAACATCTGATTTTATTGATAATATTTTAACCAAGATAACTTTACCTGGTTCTATCTTTTTAGCAATCATTGCAATACTTCCTGCATTTGTATCTGCTTGGGGAGTTACAGGTCAGTTTGCTCAATTTTTTGGTGGAACAAGTTTATTGATTATTGTAGGTGTGGCACTTGATACATTACAGCAAATAGAATCTCACCTGTTAATGAGACATTACGATGGATTTATGAAATCAGGTAAGATTAAAGGCAGAAGATAATTTTTCGTGATACTGATTAAAAGTAAAAAAGAAATTGATTACATAGCAGAAAGTTGTAAGATAGTTGCTGAAACATTGCAGCTAGTTAAATCGAAAATAAAACCTGGGGTAACAACTGAAGAACTTGATTTGATTGCTGAAGATTATATCAGAAGCAACGGAGGTATTCCGGCATTTAAGGGATACTCTCAGCCGGGGACAAGACCTTTCCCGGGTTCAATTTGTGCTTCGATTGATGAAGAAGTTGTTCACGGCATACCCGGAAAGAGAATTTTGAAAGAAGGAGAAATCATTTCGATTGATGTTGGTGTATTAAAGAATAATTATTATGGTGATGCTGCTCTTTCAGTTGGTGTTGGTGAAATATCGGACCTGAAGAAAAAATTGCTTGATGTTACTGAAAAATCTCTTTATGAAGGAATTGCTCAGGCAATAGTTGGAAACAGAATTCACGATATTTCATATGCGGTTCAAAGTTATGTTGAAGCAAATGGATTTTCAATTGTTAAGGATTTATGCGGACACGGAGTAGGAAGATTTTTGCACGAGGATCCTTCTATTCCAAATTATGGAATAAAAGGAACAGGACCTAAGATCAAGAACGGAATGACATTAGCTATTGAACCTATGGTTAATGCTGGTGATTGGCGGGTAAAAACTTTAGATGATGGTTGGACAGTTGTTACAGCAGATGGGCTACCCTCTGCTCATTTTGAACATACAATTTTGGTAAATGGAAATAAACCGGAGATATTGACAATAGCATAATGGCTAAACAAGGACCAATAAAAGTTGATGGAGTAATTACTGAAACTTTACCCAACGCAACATTCAGAGTTAAGTTGGATAATGGTCACGAAATATTAGCTCATATATCCGGTAAGATGAGAATGCATTACATAAAAATTTTAGTTGGAGATAAAGTATCCGTTGAATTATCTCCATATGATTTAACAAAAGGAAGAATAACTTACAGATATAAGTAGGATAATAAAATGAAAGTAAGAGCTTCAGTTAAAAAGATGTGCGATAAGTGCAAGATAATTAAAAGAAAGGGCGTTGTCAGAGTAATCTGCAAAAACCCAAAACATAAACAAAGACAAGGTTAATTATTATTAAAGAAGGAGATTATCTTTGGCTCGTATAGCAGGTGTAGATTTACCAAAAGCAAAAAAAATTTTATATGGTCTTCAGTACATTTATGGTATAGGAAGATCAACCGCTGCTGAAATTCTTCAGAAAGCTAATATAGATCCCAACAAAAAAGTCGGCGAACTTCACGAAGAAGAAGTTGCACAAATCAGGTCAGTAATCACAGCTGATTATAAAGTAGAAGGTGCTTTAAGATCTGAGGTTCAGCAGAACATAAAAAGATTAATGGACATTGGTGCTTACCGCGGATTGAGGCATAGAAGAGGATTACCTGTTCGCGGTCAAAGAACCAGAACCAACAGCAGAACCAGAAAAGGTAAAAGAAAAACTGTTGCTGGAAAGAAAAAAGCTCCAACTAAGAAATAATAATTGTAATTCGGAGGATTTGAATTGGCTAAAACAGCAAAAAAAGTTAAGAAGCGTGCTCATGTTGATGCGAATGGTGTTGCACACATCAAAGCAACATTCAACAATGTTATAGTTACCATAACAGATATTTATGGTAATACAATTTCCTGGTCATCGGCAGGGAAGAATGGTTTTAAAGGCTCAAGAAAAAACACACCATTTGCAGCTCAGGTTTCAGCAGAAGCTGCTGCTAAAGAAGCTTATGATTTAGGTTTAAGAAAAGTCGAAGTTTTTGTAAAAGGTCCAGGTTCCGGTAGAGAAGCAGCAATCAGAGCATTGCATACAGCTGGTCTTGAGATTACTTCAATTAAAGATGTAACTCCTATTCCACACAATGGATGCAGACCACCAAAGAAAAGAAGAGTTTAATTTAACGGAGAGTTCATAAATGGCAAGATATACAGACTCAGTTTGTAAATTATGTAGAAGAGAAAGACAAAAATTGTTTCTGAAAGGGCAGAAGTGCTTTACAGATAAATGCCCTATCGAACAGCGAAATTATCCTCCGGGTCAACACGGGGTTTCGCGTCGTACAAAAATTTCAGAGTACGGTGTTCAGCTTAGAGAAAAGCAGAAGATTAAAAGAATTTATGGTCTGCTTGAAACTCAGTTCAGAAACTATTTTGAGAAAGCTATAAAACAAAAAGGTAAGACAGGTGAAAATCTTGTTAAACTTCTTGAACGAAGATTAGACAATGTTGTTTATAGAATCGGATTTGCTTCTTCAAGAAAACAAGCAAGACAATTAATTAAGCATCGTCACTTTCTCGTTAACAATCAGCTTGTTGATATTCCTTCTTACTTATTAAATCCCGGAGATGTAATTCAGGTTAAGGAAAAAAGTAAAAAGCTTGATGCAATTCATAATTCTTTGAAACGGGTAAAGGATAATACATACAACTGGATAACTGTGGATAAAGCTTCTCTGTCAGGAACTTTTGTACAGATTCCTGAAAGAGCTGATATTCCACTCAATGCAAACGAACAATTGGTAGTTGAACTTTACTCCAAATAATAATTTTATTTTTGAATAATTAAGAGGACAATAAATGAGCGGATTATCATTCAAGATGCCTGAAGCACTTGTACTCGATGAAGCTAGTTATACGAATACTTTTGGTAGATTTTATTTACAACCTCTGGAAAGAGGATACGGAGTAACACTTGGTAATTCTTTAAGAAGAGTACTTCTGTCTTCACTTCCCGGTGCTGCTATTACTTCTGTAAAGTTTAGCGGCGTTCTTCACGAGTTCTCTACTATTGAAGGTGTTGTTGAAGATGTCTCTGAAATCATTCTTAATCTTAAACAGGTTAGAATGATTTTGTTGAGTAAAAAACCCAATAAAATCGAACTTTCATTTAATGGTCAGGGTGAATGGAAAGCTGCTGATATTCAGAAAGCAACTAATGAAGTTGAAATTCTTAATCCGGATTTACATATCGCCACACTCAACAAAAACGCAAAGTTTGATGTTGAATTAAGAGTCGGACGCGGCTATGGATATGTTCCCGCTGTTGAAAATGTTCAACCGGATCAAACTATCGGAGTAATTCCAATTGACTCGATTTTTACACCAATTAAAAATGTTAAATACGAAGTTGAAAATGTTCGTATCGGTGATAAAAATGATTATGAGAAGTTGACACTCGAAATACAAACTGATGGTTCAATTACACCTGATGATGCATTAACTCAGGCAGCAAAAATTCTTAAAGATCATATTCAGTACTTTATCAATTTTGATGTTGAACAGGAAGAAGAAGAAACTACTGTTACCAAAGACAGCGAATTTGAGAAAATTAAAAAGATGCTTTTAACCAATGTTGATGATCTCGAATTAAGCGTTAGAGCTCACAACTGCCTTAAAGCTGCTAACATTAAGACTATTGCTGATTTGGTAAGAAGAGATGAACAGGAACTTCTCCGCTTCAGAAACTTCGGTAGAAAATCTTTAGCTGAGCTTGGAGAAATTGTTGAAAGTATGGGACTTGAATTCGGAATGGATGTTGACAAATACTTAAAAGACGATTCAGATAACCATTAATTCCAGATAGGTTGATTTATGAGACATAGAGTAAAAGGAAGAAAACTTAAAAGAACTGCTTCACACAGAACCGCAACTTTACGTTCGCTTGCAACTTCTGTTCTGAAACATAAAAGAATTAAAACAACCTTAGCAAAAGCAAAAGAAGCACGTACTTTTGTTGAAAAGCTTATTACCAAAGCTAAAAGAAATGACCTTCACTCAAAAAGATTAATTATGAGTGAGATTAAAGATAAAGAAGTTGTTAAAGAACTTTTCGCAGAAATAGTTCCGAAGATTGGCGACAGACCAGGCGGTTACACAAGAGTTATCAAACTCGGTACTCGTGTTGGTGATGCTGCCCAGATGGCAATTCTCGAATTAGTAGACTATAACGAAGTTGCTAACAAAAAAGCAGAAGAACGAAAAGAACAGCGCGAGCAGAAAGCTCAGGAGAAAGCAGCCGAAAAACAAAAAGCTGCTGAAGAAGCTGCAACTCAAACTGCCGAAGAAAAATAATTTAGCCATCAAATGATATAAAAGAGTAATCGGTAATCCGGTTACTCTTTTTTTATTTAGTTATGTTCAAAGAACAAAAATTTGTTAAATCAGTTTATTCAATAGATGATCTTCCCAAGTTAAGATTGCCCGAAATTGTGCTTTGCGGCAGATCGAATGTGGGAAAATCATCTTTTATAAATTCTCTTTTCAACAGGAAGGATTTAGCAAAGATAAGTTCTACTCCGGGCAAAACCCGATCAATAAATTATTATCAGATTGACAACAAATTTTATATCGTTGATTTACCTGGCTATGGTTATGCAAAAGTTAGTGTAACAGAAAGAAAGAAATGGGCTAAGCTGATTGAAGATTTTTTTTCAAAATCAGAATACATCAATCTTGTTATACATATTCTTGACTCAAGGCATAAACCAACAGAGCTGGATATTCAGCTTAATAATTTATTGAAGCAGTTGAATCTCCCTTTTATTTTTTTATTAAATAAGTCTGATAAACTCAAACAATCAGAATTTAAGCAAGCAATAAATCAATTGACAGAACTTTTTCCCGAAGCAAGATACAACGAAAATACATTTTTCTATTCTTCTGTTAAAGGAACAGGGAAAAAGGAAATTAAAAGTTATCTTTCTGACACTTTTTATTCTTAAACACTTTCAGATTTCAATTAGTTTGATAAAATTTGCCTACAAAGTTATTTTTCTTTTAAAGTAATTAAGCCCCAAGCTTCCTGATGAATAAAAGACAGAGAAAACGTTTACTAATATTTATGATTGTGCCTGTATTGGCTGCAATTCTGTTTTTCACAGATGATTTGCTGATCCGTGTTGTTACAATTGCACTGATGGTGATTTATGTTGCATTCATTATTTTCCTCAGAGACTCGATAAGATTTGATGGCAAATTTTCAATCGATACTAATGAAGAATTAGAAACTGATTACACTCCTTCAACATCTGCAGATACAGAAGAATCATTCGTAATAGTTTCAAAAAATAAAGATATAAATGTAATCACTGCAGACAACTTTAAACCAAATTTTGTAAGACCTTCTGATGCAAAACTATTCCCGCCGGATTTAAAGGAAAGATTTGAAGAAATTGCCAAAGAAGAACTTCCTGCAGGAATTGGCAACGACGGCAAATTTGCATTCGCACTAGAGAAAGTTCTTGCGGTAATTAAAGATGCTTACTCAGCTCATTCAGCATTGTTCTTCTGGTATAACAAGAAAAAGGAAAAACTTAGTATTGAAAAATTTGTTTCAATCAGTAATGATATCAGCAACAGGAAGTTTGATATCGAAGATGATATTCTGAGTAAAATAGTTCAAAAGAGCGAGCCGGAATTATTAAGTAATATCTCACCAACAGCCGAAGCTGATGTAATCAGATATTACGATAGACCACAAGGTATCAGAAGCTTCGTTGGTGTGCCTCTTTTTTATGAAAATAATCTTATCGGAATTCTGGCAATGGACTCCAAGATGGATGATGCTTTCGGAATTGAAACAATTTATACTCTTGGCCGCTTTGTCAGAGTGATTACTATGATCATTCAGATTTTTGAAGAGAAACATTCGGATATAATCTCTCAGAACAGATTAAAAGCTTTATTGAATTTAATCGGTCCTGAATCTGATTTCGAAACAGAAGAAGGTTTGTTTAATGCTATTCAGAATTCACTAAAAGATTTAGTTGAGTGGGATGTTTTTTCATTCGTTTATTTCAAACCGATTGAAAAGCGATTTGAAGTTGTTAAAGTAATAAACAATACTACTCTGAAATATATCGGACAGGGTTTGCAGGTCGATCTTTCATCTACTATTGTCGGCAAAGCTGTAACAACAGGATTAGCTGTTAAGATTGATGAAATGTCCTCAGAAAGTTTTAAGCGGTTTACTAAAAATGAAGACCTGACTTTGGATGGTTCTTTCCTCGCTATTCCTATCGTTTATTCAAATCAGAATTTTGGTGTCCTTTGTTTTGAAAGTCTTAAGAAAAGTCACTATACAAATGCTGATGTTAAATTTCTTCAAAGTGCAGTCAACATAATTGCATATATAATCTATTCTCATTCTTCACAGAAATTATTAAAAAGTCTTATTGCTTTAGATTTGGATACACGTGCCTTGAATGCAGAAAACTTTAAACAGAGATTAGTTGAAGATTTGATAAAACAATATTCAGTAAAAGCTCAGGGAGCGCTTGCACTTATTAAGATAGATGATTTTCTTGAACAGGAATCTTTATTCGATGGTGATCCTTTTCCCAAAGTTTTAGAAGCCGTTGCTGAGGCAATTTCTGAAGACTTAACTCCTATGACAATCTTTGGAAGAATTGATGAGAGAATTTTTGCTGTACATTTCTTTAATACCGAGCCAAAATCAGTTTATATATGGGCAGAAAAATTAAGAGTTAAAGTTGCGCGTAAGCCTGTAAATGTTGTCTCAAAACAGAATACTTATACGATTTCAATTGGAGTTGCCACAACAACCGGCAGAACTGATGCAGATGAAGTTCTTGAAAATGCTCATCTCGCTTTGCAGAAAGCTGTTGAGAAAGGTGGCAATGCAGTGCGGAACATTAACTAATCTGATTATCAATGAATAACTTTATTGTAATTATCCTTGATGGAGTTGGCGTAGGCGAACTTCCTGATGCTGATTTATATGGAGATAAAGGAAGTAATACATTAGCCAATATCAGTAAAGCACTTGGCTCGATACAACTACCTAATCTTCAAAAATTTGGTCTTGGTAATATCATTCCAATTAATGGTGTTGAACCAGTACATAAGCCGATGGCTTCTTTCGGTAAAATGGCTGAAGTTTCGAAAGGGAAAGACAGCACTACAGGTCATTGGGAAATTTCCGGATTACAAATTGATTTTAACTTCAATTACTTTCCAAACGGTTTTCCTGAGTATATAATAAATAAGTTTATTGAACTCACAGGTGTTAAAGGTGTCCTTGGTAACAAACCTGCATCAGGCACTGAAATCATAAATGAGCTTGGTGATGAGCATATAAAAACAGGATTTCCGATTGTTTACACTTCAGCAGATTCCGTATTTCAGATTGCTGCACACGAAGAATATTTTGGCCTGGATAATCTTTATAGAATTTGTGAGATAACACGCAATCAGATTTTAGTCCCACCTCTGATTGTTGGTAGAGTAATTGCCAGACCATTTATTGGAAAAGATGGTAATTATACCAGAACCACAAACAGAAAAGATTATTCACTAGATCCTCCGTCAAAAACAATTTTGGATTATCTTCAGACAAATGGTATAAATACAATTGCCATCGGAAAGATTAATGATTTGTTTAATCATCGTGGAATAAATGTTTCAGAACATACTAAATCAAATTCGGAAGGAATGAAAACATTATTGGATTATGTATCGATGGTTTCAAACTCCTTCATATTTGTTAACCTTGTGGATTTTGATGTTTATTTTGGTCATAGAAATGATCCTAAAGGATTCTATGAAGCGCTTAGAGAGTTTGATGATTTCCTTCCACTTTTGCTGAATAAGTTATCGGAAAATGATCGTTTAATTTTAACAGCTGATCATGGTAATGATCCAACAACACCGAGTACGGATCATAGCAGAGAATATGTCCCGTTACTGTATTATGGGAAGAACAAAAAAGCTTATGATTTAGGAATAAGAAAAACATTTTCGGATGTTGGAAAAACTGTTGCTGATTACTTTAAAGTACCAAATGATCTTTTGGGAGAGAGTTTTTTAACTCAATAAATACAATCATTAAATGAAAAAGGAAACTCACGATTCATTCAACCCTAAAAATGTATTTCTGAAATTTGAACCCGGTTATAATTACAGAATCTTTATTCCGGGAAAAAGTTTCGAAGGATTATCAGATGCAGAAATAAAACTGGTTGAAAAAATTTCTGAGGTGCAAAAATTGGATGAACTGCTTGTTATTGACTTTCTTAAGACCGAAGGTTCATTATCCAATAAGAAATTTAAACTAAAAAAATAGTATATGGACCAACATTTTTTAATCGATACAGATATTCTTTATGATCACCTTACTCATAATCAGAAAAACGAAAGATCTTTTCTAACAACCTTGATGACAAAAGGGGAGTGCTTTACTACAGTTCTTAATGCAAGTGAATTGTATTTTTCTGCAAAAAGTGACGAAGAAAAACTTACTGTAAAGAAATTACTCTATTCATTAAAAGTGCTTGGATTAAACAGCAGGTATTCTCTGGATATTCCGCTCTACTCAGAGAAATTCAACAGTTACCGCGAATGTTTATTCTACATTGTTGCAGAAAGAAACAATATGATCATTGCTACCAACTCACCCTCAAAATATGATTTTGGAAAAGTAAAAGTTATAACTAAAAAGACTTCTTAGTGAAAATCTTTATAACTGATTTACATATAATTCAGTTTATAATTTTTAGAAGCTTTATTATCTTAATCAGCGCAATTGCAGAATTGTTAGTTGTTCATTTTTATTTATTTGTGTTTAAGGTTTATCAGGAATATTTGTAAATATGAGAGGTGAGTAATGAAATTATATAAGCAAATAACAAACAGGGAAGCTGCATCACTTGATAAATACCTTAACGAAATCGCCAAGGAACCATTGCTCACGGCAGATGATGAAATTCAACTTGCAATAAAAATAAGAAATGGAGACAGCTCCGCATTGGAAAGATTAGTTAAATCAAACCTGCGATTTGTTGTGAGCGTGGCAAAACAGTATCAAAATCAGGGACTTTCTCTTGGTGATCTGATTAATGAAGGAAATGTCGGTTTAATGAAAGCTGCAAGAAGATTTGACGAGACAAGAGGATTTAAATTTATTTCTTATGCTGTTTGGTGGATAAGACAATCAATTCTTCAGGCACTTGCCGAGCAGTCAAGAATTGTAAGACTACCTTTGAATCGTGTAGGAACATTGAACAGAATTGGTAAAGCTTACAGTCATCTTGAGCAGGAATTTGAGCGCGAACCAAGTGCTGAAGAACTTGCAAATGCACTCGAGATGGATGTAGAGGAAATTAGCGATGTAATGAAAATGACAGGCAAACCAATGTCTATGGATGCACCATTCAGTCAGAATGATGAAAACAGCTTACACGATGTACTGATTAACGATGATTTGCCTTCTCCTGATGAAGAGCTTATGACAGAATCACTTAAAGAAGAAATTAAAAGAGCATTAACTATTCTTAATGAAAGAGAAAAGGAAGTTATAAAATTGTATTATGGAATTGACACTGATCAGCCGCTGACTTTAGAAGAAATAGGTGAAAAATTTAACCTTACCCGTGAGCGTGTAAGGCAAATAAAAGAAAAAGCAATCAGAAAACTCAGACATAATACCCGCAGTAAAAATTTAAAGTCATATCTCGGATAGCAAATGAGTTCTTTATTAAAAATTTTTCTCCTTCTAATACTTCTATTAATCCACTTCGGTTGTTCTTCTTCTACGCAAACAATCAGGTATGGAAAAGACAGTCAAACGACGCCAAAGCAAGTTACAACTCAGATAGGCGATACTTTGATTTATGATGATAGTGATGAAATAGCAGAATATCTCGATCCTGATGACATTCCTGAAGATAAATCTACTTATGATATTTCTGAAATTATGAAAAAACTTGAGAAGACTGAAAACCTGAGTACTGAACAGGCAACAGCCAGAGAAATGCTATTAATGGAAATTATAAAATATCTTGATACACCTTACAAATATGGCGGAAGCACATTAAATGGAATTGATTGCAGTGCATTTACACAATCTGTTTATTACGATGCTCTCAATGTTAATCTTAACAGAACCGCTCGTGATCAGTTCACTCAGGGTAAAGTTATCAGCAGTAAAGAAGAACTTCGGTTCGGTGATTTGATATTTTTTAATACAAGAAGACGCGTAAGGCCTGGACATGTTGGAATTTATATTGGTGATGGTTTGTTTGCACATGCAAGCACCAAAGGAGGAGTTATGATATCTTCTCTTGATGAGGATTATTATTCAAAAAGATATATGGGTGCGCGAAGAGTAGTTGATGATGATACTTTTTAAAGTAAAAAACTCTCCCGCAGATTGCAGGAGAGTTAATTAGCTGAAATTTTTATCTCTTAGCTGCAACCGGTAGTTGCGCCACAAGTCATACACTTCAAACAAGTTCCGTTTCTAACCATTGTCATACTTTGGCATTCAGGACAAATGTCACCTGTATAACCACTCTCAATAGCTTTCTTAACTTTTGCAGTAAACCCGTTTTGCTTTGAGCTTGCAGAACTTATTCCAGGGCTTGTGGATGATGCTGAATGACTGAGTCTCTCAATATTTTGTTTGTCCAATTCAAACACACGTTCGCTGACAACTTCTTCGCTCACGAAATCCGGTTCAGAGATTTTCTTTACAATTCCTCTCGATGCCTTAGTTGATATTTCATCATCATTAAGATGTGCGAGATCATTTCTTCCCAAATATGTTACAGCTAATTCACGGAAGATATAATCTATAACTGAAGTAGCCATTTTGATTTTATCATTTCCTGTAACTATGCCGCTTGGTTCAAATTTGGTAAATACAAATGCGTCAACGAATTCTTCAAGTGGAACGCCGTGTTGTAAACCAAGGGATATTGAAATTGCAAAGCAGTTTAACAGGCTTCTGAAAGCAGCACCTTCGCGGTGCATATCAATGAAAATCTCACCAAGCTGTCCATTCTCATATTCGCCGGTTCTGATATAAACAGATTGTCCGTTTATCTTTGCTTTCTGCGTGTAACCACTTCTGCGACTTGGAAGTTCTCTTCTTTTGGCAATATATCTGTGAATAATTTTTTCAGCCACTTTAACAATATCATTTTTATCTTTTTCTTCAAGAATGGCTTCTGCTTCTTCTTCCGTTAAAGTATTTAATGGTTGAGAAAGTTTTGAACCATCTCTGTAAACTGCATTTGCTTTTACTCCAAGTTTCCAGGATTGCAGGTAAGCATCCTTAATATCTTCGATTGAAGCATTGTTTGGCAGATTAATAGTTTTTGAAATTGCGCCCGATACAAAAGGCTGAGCTGCTGCCATCATTTTTATATGTGCAAGAGGTTTAATAAATCTTGTACCTTTTTTACCGCATTTATTTGCACAGTCAAATACCGGATAATGTTCGTGCTTTAAGAAAGGAGCTCCTTCAATTGTCATTGTACCGCATATATAATCATTTGCAGTTGAAATTTCCTGTTTTGAAAATCCAAGTTTTTCTAACAGGTCGAAGTTATAAGAATCAATTTCTTCCTCACTGAATCCAAGAGTTCTGATAAGAAATTCATCTCCAATCGTGTAACGATTGAAAGCAAAAGATATATCAAAAACAGCGGGCAATGTTTTATTTATCTTATTTATTATTTCATCAGTAAATCCTTTGGCTTTAAGAGATTGAGGATTTATGTAGGGACAACCTTCGAGTGTTCCCGCACCTTTTGCGTATTTAATTATTTCAGTGATCTGATCTTTATTATAGCCGAGTTTTTCTAATGCAGGTGGAATTGATTGATTTATGATTTTGAAATAACCACCTCCTGCTAACTTCTTAAACTTAACTAAAGCAAAATCAGGCTCAACTCCTGTTGTATCACAATCCATTACCAAACCAATTGTTCCTGTTGGAGCGATTGCTGTTACCTGGGCATTCCTGTAGCCGTACAATGTTCCAAGTTCAACTGCTCTGTCAGCATCTTCTCTTGCTGCCTGAAGTAAATCAGAAGGACAGTGTTTTGGATTAATTCCAACAGGATAAATTGTGAGTCCTTCATACTCTTCGTTTGGCACATTGTAAGCAGCCCTTCTGTGATTTCTGAGGACACGTAACATATTTTCTTTGTTCTCTTCATACCGCGGAAATGGACCAACTTCTTTCGCAAGTTCAGCGGAAGTTGCATAGGCAGTCATGTGCATTATTGCTGTAATTGCGCCACAAATTGCAAATCCTTCGTTACTGTCATACGGTATTCCCTGCAGCATTAACAATGCACCAAGATTAGCGTAACCCAAACCAAGTGTTCTGTATTCGTAACTCAATTGAGCAATTTCTTTACTTGGAAATTGTGCCATTACGACACTTATTTCAAGTACTATAGTCCACAACCTTGAAGCGTGTCTGAATGCGTTAATATTAAATTTATAATTTTTATCGTCGTAGAATTTTACCAGATTAATTGAAGCAAGGTTACAAGCAGTATCATCGAGAAACATATATTCACTGCAGGGATTTGATGCTCTGATTTCTCCGCCGGCAGGACAAGTATGCCATTCATTTATTGTATCGTGATACTGTATTCCCGGATCAGCAGAAGACCAGGCGGCATAAGCGATCTGCTCCCAAAGATCTCTGGCTTTCAGAACTTTGCAGGGCTTGGGTTCTCTGTTTTCTTTCTTGGCTTTTCTTTTCTCAACTCGCCAATACAGTTTCCAATCACCATCATTTATAACAGCTTTCATAAAATCGTTGTTAACTCTAACAGAATTGTTCGAATTCTGACCTGATACAGTTGCATAAGCTTCTGAATTCCAATCAGTATCATAAATCGGAAATTCGATCGATTTAAATCCAAGTTTTGCAAGATGAATAACTCTTTCAATGTAGTTATTTGGAATCTGAGCTTTACGTGCTTCGATTATCGCTTGTTTAAGTTTTTTATTTAATTGTTTATTGAATCTGTCATTCTCAGGATGCTCATCATAACAAGCTTTCATTATAGCATTAAGATGATAATTGCACAATTTGGAACCTGCAACAAGAGCAGCAACCTTTTGTTCTTCAACAACTTTCCAGTTGATATACTCCTCAATATCAGGATGATCTAAATCTAAAGTAACCATTTTGGCTGCGCGACGGGTAGTTCCGCCCGACTTTATAGCACCTGCAGATCTGTCACCAATTCTCAGGAAGGACATAAGTCCAGAAGATTTTCCTCCACCGCTAAGTGGTTCGTTTGCACCACGAAGTTCTGAAAAGTTTGAGCCGGTACCAGAACCATATTTAAATAATCTTGCTTCACGAACCCAAAGGTCCATTATGCCGCCTTCATTTACGAGATCGTCTTTTACTGATTGAATAAAACAAGCATGTGGCTGAGGATGTGTATAAGCATCAGTGGATTTTACCAGCTCTCCTGTTTCGTGATCAACATAATAATGTCCTTGTGAAGGACCAGAAATACCATAAGCCCAATTCAAACCGGTGTTGAACCATTGCGGACTATTTGGAGCCGCCATCTGATTTGCAAGCATATAAATCATTTCATCGTAGAAAGCTTTCGCATCTTCCTCAGTATCAAAATATTTAGCTTTCCATCCCCAGTAAGTCCATGTTCCTGCAAGACGATGGAATACCTGTCTTGAATCTTTTTCAGATGTGTATCTGTCGTGCTCAGGTAATTCCTGTAATCTCTCTGTATCAGCTGTTGAAGGAAGAAGCCAATTGGGAACTCCTTTCTCTTTTACTTTCTTTAAAAGTTTTGGTACTCCTGCTTTTCTGAAATACTTTTGTGCAATAATATCAGTTGCAACCTGCGACCATTGTGAAGGCACATAAACATCATCCATTTTGAAGACAATGGAACCATCCGTATTGCGTATTTCTGATGTGCGTTTTTCGAAAGTAAAATCTGATAAAGGATCTTTCCCCTCAACGGTAAAAAATCTTTTTATTTGCATCCAACTCTCCCGCGGATTTAGTTATTAAAAATTTGTTTTAATTTCTGGTGTGGTTTGATCTGAAAAAACTTTTAATTCAGTTAATCAAAATTGTAAACTGAATTAATGTGGGCGTGAAACTAAACAAAAATTTTTCTTAGTGCAAGATTTTTTAAAGAAATTTTTTCAGCTCAAACTTTCACTTACAAATTATCATCTGTACAATAAAAATCAAACAATAAAAAAAAATTTTTTTTGATTAAAAAAGTTTGGATTAGTTAAGAAAAATTTTATGTGTAACTTTGTCCCAAATTAGTAGAAATATTATGGATTCAAAAAACGAAGAACTTGTAATCGAAATTAGAAATCTCTCCAAATATTTTAATGAACTTAAAGCAGTTGATAATCTAAACATTAATGTTTTCCGCGGAGATGTATTCGGATTTTTAGGACCCAATGGTGCCGGAAAAAGTACGACCATTAGAATGCTGTTAACTCTTATAAAACCAACTAAAGGTTCAATAAAAATTTTTGGGAAAGATTTATTCAGAGATAGATTGTCAATTCTAAAAAATGTAGGTGCAATTGTTGAAAAGCCGGATTTTTACGGATACCTATCAGCATACAAAAATCTTGAGATACTCGGCAAGATTTCCGGTCACGAAATTTCAAATAAAAGAATTATGGAAGTTCTGGAATTAGTTGGTTTGAGCGATAGATATAAAAGTAAAGTAAAAACTTTTTCTCACGGAATGAAACAACGGCTGGGTATTGCACAGGCACTTCTGCATGATCCTGATTTGATAATTCTTGATGAACCAACAACAGGATTAGATCCTATGGGAATGAAAGAAATCCGCGAGCTGATCATTCATCTGAGTCGCGATCAGAAAAAAACTGTCTTCCTTTCTTCTCACATTTTGAATGAAGTTGAACAAGTTGCTAACAGAATGATTATAATCAATAAAGGAACTGCAAAAGTTGAGGGAAATGTTAAAGACCTTTTAGATGCGACAAATCTTTCAGTTACAGTTGAAGTTAGTGATGTTTTAAAGGCAGGTTCGTTAATTTCAGAAAGCGGCTGGTCTGAAAAATTAAAAGGTATCTCCGGAAACAGAATGGAATTTAATATTGGTAATCAGGAAACTGCGCAATTAAATAAGTTTTTTGTTGAAAACGGTGTTGATGTCTATTCGATAGTTCCAACAAGATCACTTGAAGAATATTTCTTAAGAATTACTCAAGAGGCAATCTGATGTTAACTCTGGTTGGTATTGAATTATTTAAAGTTTTCAGAAAATGGAGAACTTACATCGGTTTTATAGCTATTGGTGTTCTTGTTCCCATTATTCATATCGCTATGGTTTACGAAGGCAAAAACACAATTGATTTTATGACAAGAAATATTCAGCAGTCTTTTGTTTTTGTTGGTAATCTGCTTAACACATATCTTATTTCTTATATTGTGTTAACAAGTCTTACGGTTCACATTCCTTTTCTAATTACTTTGGTAGCAGGTGATTTGCTTGCAGGTGAAGCAACTGCGGGAACTTACAGATTGATGCTGACACGACCCGTTACAAGAGAGAAATTTGTAACAGCAAAGTTTATAGCAGGAGTAATTTATACCAATCTTCTTATTCTTTGGTTAGCTTTGATGAGTCTGGCAGTTGGTTATTTTATTTTCGGAGTTGGTGAACTTTTGATCATCAGAGGTGATATGGTAATTATTTTTGAACAGAAAGATGTTCTGTGGAGATTTTTAGGAGCTTATGGTTATGCTTCTTTGGGCATGACTGTAGTAGCTTCTCTTGCATATCTTTTTTCTTCTTTGGTTGAAAACGCAATTGGTCCGATTGTAAGCACAATGGCAGTGATCATAGTGTTTGTAATTATCTCGGCTATTAATGTTGAATTGCTGCAGTCAATTCGTCCATATTTGTTTACTAATTATATCTCCTCGTGGCAGTTGTTTTTTGATAATCCTTTAGATGTTGAAGAAATTCTGAAGTCAATAGGAATCTTGATTCTTCATATTGTATTATTCTTTGGAGCCACCTTAATTATTTTTAAACGAAAAGATATTCTTACCTGAAGAGGATTTTATGAGAAAAGTATTTTTAATAATGCTTATCTGTATTGTTGAGATATTTCCTCAACAAAAAATTGCGGATGAACTAATCAATTCAGTCATTACAAATTTCAACAGAGTAAAAGATTACGAAGTCGATATTGAAATAAAAGTAGATGTTGATTTTCTGAAAGTTCCTGATTCTAAAGCAAAAATTTACTTCAAACAACCAGACAAAATCAGACTAAAGTCTGAAGGATTTGCAATGCTACCAAAGGAAGGTTTGGACTTTTCTCCTTCAGCTTTAACTAAGAAAGATTATACAGCAATTTATGAGCAGGATGTAACATTGAATGGGAAAAAAGTTTCAGTTGTTAAAGTTATTCCTGTTGGAGAACAATCTAATGTTATTTTATCGACATTGTGGATCGATCCTATTGATAAAGTTATCCGGAAAGTCGAATCAACCACAAAAACAAATGGTACATTCACAATTGAATTCTATTATAACGATTCCTTTAATTATCCTCTGCCCGAAAAAATGGTTTTTACATTCAACATTGATAAACTTAACTTACCCAAAGCATTTACCACTGATGGAAATACTCCAAAGAAAAAGAAGCGCTTGCCAGATGCACCAACAAAGGGAAATGTAATAGTTAAATACTCAGATTATAAAGTTAACAAAGGGATTCCGGATTCTGTTTTTGAGGAAAGTAAATAAAAATGGCGATGGTAGTTTGCAAGGGTTACTAAGGAGGGAACCATTAGCACTCTAGGAGGCATTTTTTATCTACCATCGCCTAATCTCTGATGCAACAATAAAGTAAAGAACAAAAAGAAAAAAGTCATAAAATTTTCTATCACAAAAAAATCACAACAAAGTAATTCTAATTAAAATCTATTTCAACGATCTGGTCAGTTTTCTTCAGTTGAAATTTTGCAGCATCCCACGAAGGTGGTCCGAACAACCCTCTGACATTATTTGAAAATCCATAATCTTCTTTCGGAATACCAAGAAAATTTGTATCGAAATCATCATTGTTATTTTCATCGTGGAAAGCTTTTACAGCATAATTACCTGCCGGTAAATTATCAAAGACAGCAACTGCCTGATTATTTCTTATTTCGATTATCGCTGCTTTAAAGGGTGATTTGTTATCTTTATAATTTTCGGGCGAATTGCAAAGAGCGACCTTTACGGTGCCTTGATCATTTTTTAGCCCGTTTATCTTAACAATTAACCGCGATTTCTGATTATCCTCGGCGTAATTAATTATTGAGAACAAAACTAGCAGTAACAGATATTTTGAAAACCTAAATTTCATTTTTTTATTCTTTAAATTTCTTAAAAATAACAGATGTATTGTGTCCTCCAAATCCGAAAGCATTACTCAGAGCATAATTAACTATCCTTTCCTGAGGTTTATTAAAAGTGTAATTGAGATCACATTCAGGATCAGGATGTTCAAAATTAATTGTTGGTGGAATCATATCATTAACAACAGCCAGTATCGAAGCAATAGATTCAACAGCTCCTGCAGCACCCAAAAGATGTCCCGTCATACTTTTGGTTGAGGATAAATTCATCTTGTATGCATACTCACCAAACACTTTTTTTATGGCTTTAGTTTCAGCAATGTCACCAAGAGGAGTAGATGTTCCGTGCATATTGATATAATCAATTTTATCCGGTGTGATACCAGCAGTTCTTAAAGCCATTTCCATTGCTAAAATTGCTCCAGTTCCTTCCGGATGAGGTGCGGTAATATGATGAGCATCAGCAGAAAGTCCGACTCCAACTATCTCACAATAAATTTTTGCACCTCTTTTTAATGCAACTTCGAGTTCTTCTAAAAGCAATGCCCCAGCGCCTTCGCCCATAACAAATCCATCTCTTGTTGCATCAAATGGTCTGCTTGCAGTTTCAGGTGAATCATTTCTGGTTGAGAGTGCACGGTTTGCGTTAAAACCACCAACACCAATTTCGTTTATTGAAGCTTCACTTCCACCGGCAATCATTCTATCAGCTAAGCCATTTTTAATAAGTAAATATGAATCTATAAGGTTGTTGTTTCCTGTAGCACACGCAGAGACTGTACAGTAGTTTGGTCCTTGAAAACCGTATTGGATTGAAATATGTCCGGCAGCAATATCAGGAATCAACATAGGAATGAAGAAAGGTGAAATTCTATCAGGCCCTTGCTCGCGATTAATAACTGATTGTTCGTAGAAAGTTTGGATGCCGCCAATTCCGCTTCCGAATATTACTCCGATTTTTGATTTTTCTTCATCACTCAGATTCTCAGGATTTAAGCCGCTGTCTTCGATACACTGTTTTGCGGAAACCAATGCATATTGTGCAAATGGGTCAAGTCTTCTGGCTGTTTTTCTGTCTAAATATTTTGTTACATCAAAGTCTTTAAGTTCACAGGCAAATTTTGTATCTACTCTGGAAGCATCAAAACTTTTGATTGGAGCAGCTCCGCTTTTGCCCTGCATCATTCCATCCCAGAATTCCTGAACGCTCAAACCAATAGGTGTTAATGTACCCATTCCTGTTACTACAACTCTGCGATTAGAGATCATATTTTTCCTTTCAATTATTCTATTATGTCCTAATTTATTAAGTGCAAAGATAGATAATTTTAGAAGACTGAATAAACTAATTTTTGATAAATGAATACTAGAATTTGTCCTCTGTCAAACGGAAAATTGTCCATTCATCCAAAGGTTTTGCGCCAATACTTTTATAGAAGTCTATAGCTGGTTTATTCCAATCAAGAACAACCCATTCAACTCTTCCGCAATTTCGTTCTTTGGCAAGTTTAATTACTTCATTAAGAAGTGCTTTTCCGATACCTTTGCCACGATATTGAGGTCTGACATACAAGTCTTCAATATAAAGACCTGGTCTTCCAACAAAGGTTGAGAAATTATGAAAGAAGATTGTTTGTCCTGCTATTTCTCCATTAATTTCAGCTATTAAAACTTCGACAAATTTTTTATCACCGAAAATTATTTCTTCAAGATGTTTTTCTGTTGTAACAACTTCGTGCAGCAACTTTTCGTATTCTGCTAATTCTTTAATCAATTTAAGTATAGATGGTATATCTGTTTTTTCAGCTCTTCTAATTGTTAAATTTTCACTGCTCATTTTTAACAACTCACTTTTTAAGAAATGGAAGATTTTCTTTAAGAAGATTTTTAATCTTTGTGAATGGAATTTC
>CALHAB010000116.1 GCA_937934185.1 uncultured Ignavibacterium sp.
AACAAAAATCTGCGTAAAAAACAGAAAAAACTTACTATTCAAAGGCATCCTATCGATTAATAATGCTTAAAAATTAACTCACAAATATATTGTCAAATGCAGGGCAATGCAATTTGGGAGCAGGGAGGTTGGGGATGGGAGAAAAATGAGATTGACTTTTGGTTCACATTGAATTTTTACTATCAAGATTTGAAATGTACTTCTTACAACCAGCTGTTAATGGTTCTAACACTTTATCAATTGATAATGGGAATTCAGTCGCTTTTGAAGGTGGTTTTATATTGGTCTAGCTAAAATGTTTTGAAATTTGCTCGTAGAGTTCTTTTGAATCTTTGTTTTTGGGATTATATCTGCCCTTCGAGTGAGCAAATTTATGTCTTAATCTTCTTATCAGATCAACTTCTTTCCAACCATCAATTTTTTGATCTATCCTTTTCTTATCTGAGAGAATATTGTATGCTTCAAGCAAGGAATAAATTCGTATAACATAATTTTGATTTATCCAGTGTCCTGTTGAATTTATCTTATCAACATCCGCTCTTTCGAGTTTTTTACTACATCCAAAATTTATATTGAATCCTAAATTCTGATAATATGGTGCTGTGTTAAAATTTTTTTTGCCAATTGCGTTATCATCAAGATAAGGAAATAAAGCTCTTACAGTACGCAAATGTTCAAGTTGTTTATCGATTTCTTCTATTAAGGAATTTTTGTCCAATGATTTCATTTAAGTTGCTAAATATTTTGTTATCTGTTATTTCTTACTTGTTCAACACCTCTAATACTTTGCCCGGATCTTTGGATAACAGGTTTAATAGTACCAAAGCCGGACCCTGAGGATATCTATCTCCTCTTTCCCAATGCCTGAGAGTTCCAAGACTAATCCCAAATGATGTTGCAAATTCTGTTTGGCTCATTCCGATTCGTCTTCTTAGTTCTTTGACATCAATGTGTGCCGGTCTGAATTCCCGAACTCCTTTCGTATTGCCTTTTGAGTACTCAATTGCTTCTCGCAACCCTTTACTTATACTTTTATATGTTTTGCTCATTTTCACCTCTCATAATTTTTTACTAATTCTTTTACGAGTTTAGATAGTTCATTTCTCTCCGACTTAGTTAGATTGATTTTTTCATTTTTGCCGAAGATTGTTAATAAAAACAAAGGCATATTTTCATTATAATAAAAATATATAACTCTCGACCCTCCGCTTTTCCCTTTACCCTTTGATGACCATCTTAATTTTCTAATTCCACCACTACCTTGAATTAAATTACCAGCCTTTGGATTGGAAGCCAAAAAATAAAGCAATTCATCCTTTTGCTCTTTTGATAATTCTTTATCAACTCTTTTTATAAATTCAGGTAATTCAACTATTGTATTTAACATTGTCAAATATAATCCAATGGATTACTTATTTCAATATATAATTTTGTGAAAAATGAACCATACTGAAGAATCATTTTGTGAAGAAAATTAGGTCGATCCGCTCATCCTTTCCTCAAACTAACTATTATCATTATCCAACCAATCAGAAATGAAACACCGCCGAACGGGGTTATCATAGCAAAAAATTTGATTCCGCTTGTTGAATAAATATAAAGCGAAAATGAAAATAAAACTATTCCGGCCAGAAAAAATGTTGATGCAAAATTCGACTTTACTTTTTCAGATAAAGCGAGAGCAAGTAAAACAACCGTGTGTACCAGATGATAAAGCACACCGGTTTTATAAACATCGAGCATTTCGGGCGTGAGTTTTTCTTTTAATCCGTGTGCGCCAAAAGCACCGATTGCAACTGCTGAAAAACCAGATACTGCTGAAATAATAATCCAGAATTTTTTGTTATTCATATTTTCCTCATTTGCATTGAACTGTTCAAATTGTTTTCAGTAAATTTGTTTGCAAATTAATAACAAATGGAAAGTGATATGAAATTCTTGCAAAAAATTATTTTACCACTTTTAGTCGGTTTGGTAATCTTTGTCATATATACTTTTTACTTCGCTGGCAAATCGGATCTTGGTTCTTTTAATGACTTTGATCCGAATAACAGTGCTGTCAAAGATATTCGCGTAAAACTTTTGTCGGATCGCGGAATAAATATGCAGGGCGGAGAAATTGTTTTTTATGTCGTGGATAAAAACGGAAAAGTTGTGATGGTATACGGAGCTTTGCAGATACCTGAGAATTTCGATAAAGCTGAAACAATAATTCTGAAAGGACACTTAACTCAGGGAGGATTTCACGCTCACGGTGTTGAAGTAGATTAAAACTATGAAAGAATTTAAACTCGTTTCAAACTATGCTCCAGCCGGTGATCAGCCGGAAGCAATAAAGCAGCTTGTTGAAGGAATAAAACGCGGAGATAAATTTCAGACGCTTCTTGGTGTAACGGGAAGCGGAAAGACTTTTACCATTTCAAATGTAATTGCTCAGGTTAATAAACCAACCTTGGTAATTTCACATAACAAAACTCTTGCTGCACAACTCTATTCAGAATTCAAATCATTCTTTCCACATAATGCAGTTGAGTTTTTTATAAGTTATTATGATTACTATCAGCCCGAAGCTTATGTTGTCTCAAGAGATTTATACATCGAAAAAGATTTTTCTATCAATGAAGAAATTGATCGTCTCAGGTTAAAAGCAACAACAGCTTTAATTGAAGGCAGAAGAGATGTAATCGTGGTTGCAAGTGTAAGCTGTATTTATGGAATTGGCGCTCCGGATGAATATGCCAATCAGATTATCTTTGTCCGGCAGGGTGAAAAAATTGATAAGAAAAAATTTTTGCGTCAGCTTGTTGACATTTACTATGTAAGAAACGATACTGAATTTGGCCGCGGCACTTTCAGAGCCAGAGGTGATGTGATTGAAATAATTCCTGCTTATCAGAATGAAGAAGCAATAAGAATTTCTCTCTGGGATAATGAAATAGAAAAAATTAATATTATTGATGCTGTTACGGGAAAAGTTTTAAGCGAAGTTGAATCCGTTCCGATTTATCCGGCCAAATATTTTGTAACTGACAGAGATAAAATGCAGAAAGCAATTCACAACATCGAATTAGAACTGAAGGAAAGATTAGAAGAACTGAACAAAATGGAAAAATATCTTGAAGCTGCAAGACTTGAGCAGCGAACAAGATTTGACATTGAAATGATGAAAGAAATTGGTTATTGCAGCGGAATTGAAAATTATTCCAGGCATATGGATGGAAGAGCTCCGGGAACAAGACCTTTTAACTTACTCGATTATTTCCCTGATGATTTTCTGATGGTGATTGATGAATCGCATGTTACAATTCCGCAGATAAGAGGAATGTATAACGGCGACAGAAGCAGAAAAGAAACTCTGGTTGAATACGGTTTTCGTCTGCCATCAGCACTTGATAACAGACCGATGAAGTTTGAGGAATTCGAATCAATGTTGAATCAGGTGATTTTTGTAAGTGCAACTCCGGGTGATTATGAACTTGAAAAATCCGGCGGAGTAATTGTTGAACAGATAATTCGTCCAACCGGATTGCTTGATCCTGAAATAGAAGTTAGACCAATCAAAGGTCAGATTGATGATTTAATTGGTGAAATAAGAAAGCGTGTTGAAAGAAAAGAGCGGACTCTCGTAACAACTCTTACAAAAAAGATGGCAGAAGATCTTGCTGATTATCTTGATAAAATCGGAATTCAGGTTCGTTACATTCACAGCGATATTGATTCACTTGAAAGAGTTGAGATACTTCGTGATTTGCGTCTTGGTGCATTTGATGTTCTAGTCGGTGTGAACCTTTTGAGAGAAGGTCTTGATTTACCCGAGGTTTCACTTGTTGCAATCATTGACGCGGATAAAGAAGGATTTCTCAGAAGTGCCCGTTCATTGATGCAAACTGCCGGAAGAACGGCAAGAAATGTTAATGGAAAAGTTATTATGTACGCTGATATAATAACCGAGTCAATGCGAAAGACAATTGAAGAAACAAACCGAAGAAGAAAGATTCAGCAGGAGTATAATGAAAAGCATGGAATTAAACCCGAAACAATTTATAAAACTGTTGAAGAAATACTTTCCTCAACTTCTCTGGCTGAAGTAAGAAAGAAAGAAGACAAACCAGATTATTCTTTCTCAAAAGTTGCTGAACCGGTTCTCAGATATATGAGTAAAGACCAGAAGCAGGATTTAATTGATCAGTTAACTGAAGAAATGTATCAGGCAGCCAGGGATTTGGAATTTGAAAGAGCTGCATATCTAAGAGATGAAATTAATCGTCTCAAAAAAATGGTTGGATAAAATAAATTTGTTTGCGAAGGGCTAACCTTTCCAAATTAAGTTCGGGCAAATCCCTTTATTCTTATGAGCGATTCAAACTCTTTTTCAATTTTGTCATCTTCATAATAAACTTTTTCAAGAAACAATCCTGAAGGCGGAGCAGTGAATCTTGCCGGTTCATCTGATTTGTTTTTCAGATAGTACAAAATATCGTTTTCAGATTTTTTCCCTCTTCCGATTTCGACTAAAACACCGACAATTCTTCTAACCATTTTCCAGATGAAGTGCGAACCAATTATCCTAATAAGTATCAGTTCATCTTCTTTTTTCAATTGAATACTTTCAATCAGTACTTTTGTTGATTTTTCTTCAGGGTCATCATCTGAAAAAGATGCGAAGTCGTGCATTCCCAAAAATAGTTTTGAAGCAGAGTTCATTGCGTTGAAATCAAGATTATCTTTTATCCACCAGACAAAATTTTTACCGAATGCGGTTCTTCTTCTTGAAATCTGATAAATGTAACTGCGGCTTTTGACATCGTGTCTTGCGTGAAAATTTTTCCCGACCTTTTCAACTTCAAGAATATTTATATCGTGTGGAAGTAAATCATTCAATTTGAGTTTAATTATCTCAGGTGCTAAGACAGTTTTAGCATCAAGATGTGCAACCTGACATAGAGCGTGTACTCCGCTGTCAGTTCTGCCTGAACCTTGCAAGTCATTAAAATCATCGCCAAAAATTTTTTCGCAGGCTTTTATCAGTTCACCCTGAATTGTTCTGGCATTTGGCTGCTTTTGCCATCCGGAATATCTCGTGCCTTCGTATTCAAGATATAATTTGAATCTTGGAAAATCTTTTGTCTGAGATTTTTTCTTCTGATAGAATTGTGCTTTGGATTTTCTGTTAATGTTTTTACTCACTTTAGTTTTAATTCATCCTCAGCATAATCGAACTGAGTTTCGTAAACCCGAACTTTTACCAAAGTAACATTATCCGGTAAACTGGATTTACTTATCTCGTTCAGCAAATACTTGCAGATATTTTCTGCAGTTGCATCAAAATCAACAACTACTTTTTTTGAGTTCATCTTTTCGAGAAACTCAAGAACAACTTTATCATCTTTATTGACCATAAAAGCATGATCGAGCTGGTTGATTATGGGATTGATTATTTTTTCAACATCATAATAATCAATAACCATCTGATCTTTATTTAATTCACCTTCAAACTCAACAATCATTTTGTATGAATGGCCGTGAATATTTTTACAAAGACCAAAATGTTCGGGCAATCTGTGCCCCATTTCCCAACGAAATTCTTTTGCAATCTTCATTTTACTTCTAATTTGTTATGATTTTTTCTTACATCAAAAAGGTAAATTATTTCTATTCTCCGGTTTTCAAATCTGTAATAAATTGTAATGTAGTTAGTTAAAACAGACCTGTGAACATTTTTGAAAATATATTTACGGTAGATCTTAGTGTATAAATTAAACGGCGATCAACTTTTTCAATAAATTTTTTAATTTCTTTTTCAGAGAAGTTTTTTGAGATATAATTAAAAATATCCATCAAATTTCTTTCAACTTCATTAGTCCAGAAAATATTATAACCATTTATCATAATTAGATTTCATTTTATTAACCCACAGCTTAAGTCGTGGGTTAATGAGAAAAAAGTAAAAGTCTCAAACCTTTTTACCTGTCCGCCTTTGGCGGAACGCTTTATAATGACAAGCGGTCAACTTGATTTTTATAAAATTATTTATTTAGACATATAATATCAAACTCCTTTTGTTTCAGGATGCCAGATATATTTATGCAGCTGCAACTGAAATCTGACCGGAAGATTATCTTCAAGTATCCAGCGAACGATTTCTGAAGGTTCAATCTGGCCAAAAACGGGCGAGAAAAGAATTGTGCATCTTGATGATAAATCATATTGCTTGATTATTCCTTTTGCCCAGTCATAATCTTCTCTTGTTCCGATAACAAATTTTACTTCATCAATTGGTTTGAGAAAATGAATGTTATCGTACAGATTTTTTTTCATCATTCCGCTTGAAGGGCACTTTAAATCCATTATCACTTTAACTCTCGGATCAATTCCATTTATAGGAAGACTTCCTCCGGTTTCAATCATCACCTGATAATCAAGATGGCAAAGCTTTCTCATCAATTCCAGACATTCTTCTCTCTGAACCAATGGTTCACCACCAGTAATCTCGACTAATTTGCAATTGTACTCTTTTATTTCTGAAATAATTTCATCAACAGTGCAGTCTCTGCCTTCATAGAAAGCGTAAGCAGTGTCACAATAAGTGCAACGCAGATTGCAGTAAGTAAACCTGACAAAAACACAGGGAAGACCGGCAAAAGAGCTTTCACCTTGAACAGAGTAGTAAATTTCGTTGATTTTTGCCATCAGATTTCCTTTCAGATCAAGCTGTTTAGGTAATTTTATTTCAAAAACGGCACACAAAATTAGTCAGAGTCAGTTTGACATCAAATGAATGAAGCTATATATTTGTGCGCAAATTTTAGGAAAAAATAAGGATTAAGTAATGGCTCATCATAAATCGGCTAAAAAGAGAATCAGGTCAAGTGAAAGAAAAAGACTTGTTAATAAAATGGCTGAATCAAGAATTAAAACAATGTATAAAAAAGTTTTAGCCACAGATAAAAAAGAAGAGATTGAAAAACTTTATAGAGAAGCAATTGCTTTGATTGACAGAAATTCTGCAAAAGGAATTATTCATAAAAACAATGCTTCAAGAAAAAAAGCCGCACTAACAAGACATTTCAATAAAGTTTCAGCAAGTTAAAACAAAAGCCCTCTGCAAAGAGGGCTTTTAAGTTTTTATTCAATATCATTGACGAACATTAACCAATGTACTAATAATCTTTGATACTTACTT
>CALHAB010000117.1 GCA_937934185.1 uncultured Ignavibacterium sp.
CCGCTTGTAGGAATACTTGGATTTTCTGAAGTACTGAAAAGCGAATTAAAAGATCAACCCGATCTTTCAAGAATGATTGATTTAATAAATACTTCGGGTCAGAGATTACTCGAAACATTGAATATGATCTTAAATATTTCAAAGCTGGAAGCCGGCAAGCTTGAGGTACGATTATCAGATGCCAATATTATCCCTCTGCTCGAAACATCATTCAATCTGTTTTCATCTGTTGCGAAAAAGAAAAATCTGGAATACAAGCTCATCAAACCACAAGATGAAGTTATATGCAGAATTGATCCATCACTATTCCAGAATATATTTAACAACCTTATAAACAATGCTGTCAAGTTCACAAAGCAAGGTGGAGTAACTGTAAATGTAAATGTAAATAAGGAAAATGTTATAGTAGAAGTTTCAGATACAGGAATAGGAATACCTGAGAGCCATCAGGCGCTAATCTGGGAAGAATTTCGCCAGGCAAGTGAAGGAATAAACAGAAGTTTTGAAGGAACCGGCCTCGGTTTAACAATAGTTAAAAAATATACAGAGCTACTTGGTGGAAAAATCAGTCTTAAAAGTAAATCTGGTGAAGGAAGTACCTTTACTGTCGAATTTCCAACTGTAAAAGCCAAGCTAGATCCTGATATGGAAAAAGCTGCCGAAAGAATTCAGCGTGAAATTGAACAGAAATTAGCTAGTCAAAATTATCAGATTTTATATGTTGAGGATGATCCTGCAGCTATTGATGTTGTTTCACTTATGCTGAGAGGTTTGTACTCGCTTGATTTTGCCCGTAATGCTGATGAAGCTCTGCAAAAAGTTAAAGCTAAAAATTACGATGCTATTCTGATGGATATTAATCTCAGAAGAGGAATGGATGGATTACAACTCACACAAATCATAAGAGAAATACCTGATTATAAAGACAAACCAATAATTGCTTTGACAGCTTATGCTATGGAAAAAGAAAAACAGGAATTTCTTTCAAAGGGATTATCGCACTATTTATCAAAACCCTTCCGGAAAAATGATTTGCTGATGTTGTTACAGAAAATTTTTTCGGAGAATAAATCTCTTAATTCTTGATTGCCCACTTTTCTAAAAATTGCATAAACTTATTTTCATCATAATCTTTATCTTTTTCTAATAAACCGGTATCCTGTGAATGAAGAAATTTGCCATCTTTGTCCAATACGAAAAAATGAGGATAACCCGGAATTTCAGGATAGTTTGATAGAAACTTTTCGTTCTTATTCTCTTTACTATAATTAACTTTAACTACAACAAAATGTTTTTCTAAAAATTCTTTGATGTTTTTATGTGATTCGATGAATGAATCCAATCTATGGCACCAGATACACCATTCTCCTCCCACATCAAGTAAAATTCTTTTATTCGTTTTCTGAGCATATTCAATGGCATTTTTTAAGTCCTGAAAAGGATTTCTTGTTGGATCAAATTTTTTTGCTGATTGATATTCTTGTGCATAAGAAAAAAATGATAAAATAATTACTGCTATCATCAAAATCATTTTTTTCATATTAGTTATCCTTTCTGCTAGATTGCATATTTGATTGCTACAAAACCGCCTATCAATAGAATAGTGAAAGCAACTGCTAACCAGTTAAAATATTTATCAATAAAAGTTCTGATCTGCGGACCAAACTTCCAAATAAGAAAAGCTACAAGAAAAAATCTTGCGCCACGACTAATTACAGAAGCTAAAACAAACATTGGTAAATTAATATTAAATGCACCAGATGAAATTGTTATCACTTTATAAGGAATTGGTGTAAATCCAGCAGTAAAAACAATCCAGAAGTCATATTTGTCGTACATATTCTGCACATCAAAAAATAGCTTTTCTGTAAAACCAGGAATGTTATTAAAAAAGAACATAGCTACAGAAGTAAATTCATTTGAAGGAGTCCACCAAAGAAAATGTCCGATTGTATAACCTAATAATGCACCAAGAACCGAAGCAACAGTACAATTAAGTGCAAACCTGAATGCCTTTGAAGTAGAACCGAGTATAAGAGCAATCAGTAAGGCATCCGGCGGAATCGGGAAAAATGATGATTCAGCAAAAGCCAGAATAAAAAGAGCTATAGGTCCGTATGGAGTTTCAGCCCAATGAAGAACCCAGTCGTAAAGTTTTCTTAATAATTTCATTTTTACCAAAAAATATTTGTGCAAACATAAGTATTTACTGCTTAGTTGAAAACTTCGCAAACCAAAATCCTTTTTATAAAAAAGCAAACCTGGTAGTGATCTATAACACTTTCTTAAGTTGATACAGTTAACTCTTTTAATAGAAATAAGTTAAAAACCTCTTGACTATGGCATAAAATTGCTTAATTTTTAGCAGCCAAAAAATTGGCAAAAGTATTATTAACAAAAAAGGAGATTTTATGAAGATTTCTAAAATTCAGTTTTTATCAAAAGGATTAGCATTTCTATCGCTGATTTCTTTTGTCATTATTTTTACTTCATCAGTTTTTGCTCAGGATGGAGTAAAAGATAACCGCTATGGCGGTTTTGCCCGGCTTTATAGTATGGGTGATAACCCTTACATCGTTGATCCTGATAACATAAAATACAATTCAGCTTATTCCTCTGTATATTCTAATTTCTTCTGGGGCGATATCGGCGGTAACAACGGAAATCCGGAAGATGGATTCGGACAGTTTGTTGGTTTCAACTATCAGGTTTCAAAGGGTTTTACTTTGGGAGCTTTGCTAAGCAGAAATGATTTCTTATCAAGTCGTTCCATTGCTTATTTAGACCCAAATAATGTTGTGGGAATTGTCAATTCAAATCCTGCAGCAGATGTTATTCCATTAAATAATAATCTTACACTCCTGGGCTCTTATAATCTTGGAGATTTTACAATAGGATTGGGAGTTTCATATGCTTCAACCACAAATGACTTTAAACCTGCAACCGGAAACGGAGATAAAAACAGTGCAAGTCAGTTTGGGGTGAATTTATCAACAATTGGTAAAATCTCATCTTCATTTAGTTTGGATGCTGCATTTTCTCTATCAATGCCATCTGCAACTTACACTCCTGGGACAGGAGATAAAGAGGAAGCATCTGCGACAAATTTAATGTTTAATGCACGTGGATTTTTTAAACTCGGTGGAAAATTCTCTCTTGTTCCATCTTTAATGTTCTATAATTCAAGCGGAACATATAAAGTTGGCAGTAACTCAACTGACTTACCATCATTTATGGGATTTGGTGTTGGAGCCGGTCTCGTTTATCAAAGTGGTAGCTTATTAATATCAGGTGGCCCTGCATTTATGTATGAATCAGAAACTATTTCTTCAGTTTCTGGCATTAGTCCGGAACTCTCAGATTCAAGATTGGTTTTCCCTGCGTGGAATCTCGGTGCTGAGTGGCAGTTTACTGAATGGTTGGTTGGAAGAGCTGGTTATGTTGCAAGTACCTTTTCATTTACAAACCAATCTGTTGCATCACCAACTACTGTCGATGAAAACACAAGTACCGGCTTTGGGCGAGGAGATGTAAGACTCGGTGTTGGTTTCCGTTTTGGCGGATTTACACTCGATGCAACAGTTAATGACGATGTTTTAAGACAGGGATTTAATCTTGTTGGTGGTGGTGTAAGATCATTTGCTTATCTGTCAGGAAGTTTCGCATTCTAATTCTTTTACTAGGGGTTGTCAATAAATACAACCCCTTTAACTTCAATTTGCAAAATTTAGATGTTTATATATTTTTGCATTGTACTAAATAACTTATCTATCAACAATTGCAAGGGTAATAAAATGAAAAAACTTCTTCTCGTTCTGTTTGTAACTGTATTTGCAGTTACATTTGTTAATGCTCAAAGTAAAATGGGAGCATCTGTTCAGGGATTATTGTCTTTTCCAACCGGTGATTTTGGTGATGGTGCCGGAACAGGATTCGGAGCTACTGGTACATTTATTTATTCAGTATCTCCAATGTTAGATGTAACAGGCTCTGTCGGATATATTAAATGGGGAACCAAAGAAAGCACCCCTGGATACGAAGTTTCATTTTCTGATATTCCTATTTTAGTTGGATTGAGATATACATTTGGCAAGGGTCAGTTCCTGCCTTATGCATCTGCTGAAACAGGTTTACATATGCTCTCAAGTTCAGTTAAAGGGACTTTTTTCGGATTCACCGTTGATGAATCAAACACAGAAACCAAGTTTGGAATTTCTCCTGGCGTCGGTTTCCTTTATAAATTCAATCCCAAAACTTCTTTGGATGTATCTGCAAAATATAATATGATTTTTACTGAAGGATCATCAACCACTCACTTAAGTGTTAGTGCTGGTGTTGCTTTCGCTTTATAATTTATCTTGTAGACTGTTTTCTTTCAGGCGGACTTTGTGTCCGCCTTTTTTATTTCCCTTAGATATCAACTTTGCGTTAGATTATCTTTGCAGTGCTATTTTTCAGAAATTCTTTAGGGTAATTATATGAAATTTGAACGCAGTGCTGGTATTCTTCTTCATCCCACTTCCCTTCCTTCAAAATATGGAATCGGCGATCTTGGAAATGATGCCTTTTTATTTATTGATTTTCTTGAGAAAGCTGGTCAAAAACTCTGGCAGGTTTTCCCACTTGGTCCGACAGGTTACGGCGATTCTCCTTATCAATGCTTTTCGGCTTTTGCAGGTAATCCAAATCTAATAAGTCCTGATAAACTTAAAGATGAAGGATTACTTTCAGAAAATGACTTGAGAAATATTCCGGATCATAATCCTCATCAGATCGATTACGGACAGATAATTGAATACAAAAAATCTTTACTTCGAAAAGCTTTTACAAATTTCAAATTGAATTTTAATTCATTCAAAAATGAGTTTGAATCTTTTAGTAATGAAAATTCTGATTGGCTGGATGACTTTGTATTTTTTATGGCAGCAAAAGATGCTCATGGTGGAATTGTGTGGAAAGATTGGGACAAAGGTCTTGTGCACAGAGATAAAAAAGTTATGAATGAGTGGAAGGAAAAATTATCAGATGATATTTTTTATCACAAATTCGTTCAGTTTAAGTTTTTCAAACAATGGCATTTGGTTAAGGAATATGCCAATTCAAAAGGAATAAAGATAATTGGTGATATGCCAATTTTCATTGCTTACGACAGTGCAGACCTTTGGGCTAACAAACATTTATTCACCGTTGATGAAAACGGAAAGCTCGAAAAAGTTGCCGGAGTACCACCTGATTATTTTTCTCCAACCGGCCAGCTCTGGGGAAATCCTCTTTACAGATGGAAAGAAATGGAAAAGGATGATTTTCTCTGGTGGAGAAAAAGATTTGCAAATCTTTTCAAAATGGTTGATATAGTTCGCATTGATCACTTCAGAGGATTTGAAGCATACTGGGAAATTCCAGGTGATGCACCAACTGCTGAAACCGGCAGATGGGTAAAAGCTCCCGGAGAAAAATTATTTAAGTCACTTCTCAAACATCTTGGCGATGTTCCTATTCTTGCAGAAGATCTTGGTGTAATAACACCTGAAGTGGAAGCACTTCGTGACAAATTCAATTTTCCCGGAATGAAGATTCTTCAGTTTGCTTTTGGAACTGATATGGAGTCCAAATTTCTGCCACACAACTATATTCCTAACTGTGTTGTTTATACAGGTTCACACGACAACGATACAACACGTGCTTATTTTGAAAAAGCTAAACAGGATAAGAGCACCGATATTTATGAGCATATGCAAAAATATCTTAACTACTACGGTGATGATGTTGTTTATGAATTGATTCGTTTAGCTTATGCTTCAGTGGCTAACCTTGTTATAATTCCAATGCAGGATATTTTGAATCTTGGTGGCGAAGCACGAATGAATTTTCCCGGCAAACTTGGCGGAAACTGGACCTGGAGATTTTCATGGAATCAGATTGATGAAAACCTTCATTTGAAGTATCTTGGTCTTGCAAAACTTTATGAAAGACCACCCAAACCAAGAAAAGTTGAAAAAATAGAAACGGTTGATGCTGAATAATTATCCGTGGTTTTGAAACTATACTTTTAATAATTTATCTAACATCATTAAACAGGAATAATATTACAGGAGATTCAGTTGAAAAAAATATTCTTATCATTAGCTCTCATAACAGTCATTTTATTTGGATGCAAAAAATCCGTCACATCTGATAATCTGGACTGGGAAACAAATCTTGAAACAGCTTTGCAGAAAGCTCAGAAAGAAAATAAAACTGTGCTCGTTAACTTCACGGGAAGTGACTGGTGCATCTGGTGTCAGCGACTTAATAATGAAGTTTTTACACAGAAAGAGTTTGAAGAATTTGCTAAAGAAAATCTGATACTTGTAAAAATTGATTTCCCAAAAAACATTGAGCAATCAATGGAAACAAAGATGTATAACAATCAGCTGGCACAAAGATTTGGTGTTGAAGGTTTCCCAACCATCTTTTTATTGAATAAAAACGGTGATGTTATTCTGCAAACAGGATATCAGCCGGGCGGACCAATCAATTATGTAAATCATTTGAAATCTTATATGTAAATCTTATTCAGTATCTTGCGCAGAACCTATTCTGTTATAAATTTTACAGAATCAGCTCTGCGCAGGAATTATATCGCCAGAGCCTTTGTTTTATTACCTTCCTAAATACTTATCCTTTCACTAATTTTGAACACAAAAATTTGAATTGACTATGCAAAAAACTGTTGTAGTAATTGGTGCGGGAATTTCCGGTCTTACTTCCGCCTATCTTTTATCTAAAAAAGGTTTTGATATCAGAATATTAGAAAGAAAATCTGAAGTCGGCGGTTCAATCGAAAGTGTAAAAGAGAATGGATTTTTATTTGATCG
>CALHAB010000118.1 GCA_937934185.1 uncultured Ignavibacterium sp.
TCAATATTCGGATCATTTAATAAAATAACTTTTTCAAAATAGTTATGATAAAGAGATAAGCGTAAAAAATTTGATGAGGAATTAATAGACTTCTCTATCAAATTTAATCTTAAGGTTTCTAACTCGAGAAGATTTTTTTGAGCACTCACCTGATTTAATTTCCCTGTGAATGGATCACATTTAATTACAATAGATTATATATCCTAATAAACCTTTATCAGATCGGTCAGGAGACCAATCCCTACACATTCATATCGAAAATTTTTCTCATCTCAAAAATTGCAATCCCATAGGCAACCGCAACATTGAGAGATTGTTTAATTCCATATTGCGGAATCTCAATTGAAAAATCACACTGATCAAGTATTTCCTGAGATACACCGCTTATTTCATTTCCGACAACGAGAGCAAGTGGAAAATCATTTTTGGAAATATCATAATAAGATTTACTTTTATCAGTAAGTTCAAGTGCACAGATTTTTATTCCTCTGCTTTTTAATTCTTTGATAACAGTTAAAGGATCTTTCACATATTCCCAATTCACACTTTCGGTTGCACCAAGTGCAGTTTTCAGAATTTCTTTTTTGGGAGGATAAGGAGTGTAGCCGCACAGGTAGAGTTTTTCAATCATTGCACCATCGGAAGTGCGGAAAATTGAACCAACATTGTAGTTGCTTCGGATTGAATTTAGAATTACATAGACAGGCATTCTTCTGGCGGATGAAATATTCTCAATTGTTGTTCGTTTGAGAGATATTTCATCGTGAGTAAGTTTTTTCATTTCAGTTTTGTTCTAACTTATAAGCAAGCTGTCCGCAGGCAGCAGCAATATCATCACCCTGAGTGTAACGAACAGTTACGGTTATATCTTTTTCTCTGAGCTTTCTTACAAATTCATCCAATCTGATTTTTGAAGATGGACGAAGTTCAGATGCAAGCCCGGTTGGAAACATGTGAGCAATAGAATTAAAAGGAATTACATTTAACTTGCACGGAAGAGATTTACATAACCTCACCAAAGCGTGAAAATCATCTTCACGATCATTTATATCTTTAAGAAGAACATACTCGAAAGTTATTCGTGTTCCCGTTTGCTTAGCATAGTATCTTACTGCTTCAAGATTTTCTGTGATAGAATATTTTCTTGTAATTGGCATTATTTTACTTCTTGTCTCTTCAAAAAGTGAGTGAAGAGATAAAGCGAGTTTTACTTTTATTCCCGAATCAGCAAGCTCAACAATTTTGGGTGCAATTCCTGCAGTTGAAACAGTAATTTTCTTAAGACTGATTCCTCTGGTTTTTTCTTCTGCAAAAATCTGAAGTGATTTTAGTGTATTCTGATAATTGAGCAGAGGTTCGCCCATGCCCATATATACAATGTTCGTGATTGGAGATTTTGTGTAATCTTTTGCCGCAAGCAAGTACTGATCAAATATTTCTCCCGCAGAAAGATTTCTTTTGTATCCCATTAAACCTGTTGCACAGAACTGACAATCGAGAGGACAACCAACCTGAGTTGATATACAAAGCGTTGTTCTTTTAGAATCAGGAATTACTACAGATTCTATTTTATAGCCGTCATTCGTTTCAAAAATATATTTTGTTGTACCTGTAGAAGAAGATTCTTCTTTTGTTAAAAATCTAAGAGTGTTCAACTCACAATAAACATTCATTTTCTTACGGAGGTATTTCGGAATGTTGGCCATCTCATCAAAACTCTGAACCATATGACCATAAAGCCATTCGAAAACCTGCTCACCCCTGAATCTTTTTTCCCCAACTGCAAAGAAGAAATCTTTAAGTTCTTTAAGGGTTAATCCCTTTAGCATCGTCTTTACGACGGGTTCCTCTGTTGTAATGTTATTTTGCATAGCACCTATACTTCATAAAGGATTTGAGCAAAAATAAGATTAATCTTTTTTCATACAAAAGTAATAAAAAAAATTTTTGAGGTAATAATTTCTTAATTTTGATTGTATCCGGCTTATTCAAATCTAATTGCTACTCTAAAATTAAAGTACTTTTACTAATTGATATACACTAATTAAAAAATTATTTTTGAATCAATAGAATATCTTCATAATTCAATCAAAGAGGTTTTTATGGAATTTAATTTCACTGAAGAACAGTTAATGATTCAGGAATCAGCACGTGATTTTGCTCAGAATGAAATCGCACCATCTGCTGTTGAGCGCGATATTAAAGCAGCGTTTCCGTATGACATTGTTAAAAAAATGGGTGAACTCGGTTTTATGGGAATGATGGTTCCTCCTGAATTTGGAGGTGCCGGACTTGATACAATTAGTTATGTCCTCGCAATGATTGAGATTTCAAAAGTTGATGCAAGTGTTGGTGTTATTATGTCTGTAAACAACTCGCTTGTTTGCTATGGATTGGAAAAGTATGGTACTCCATACATAAAAGAAAAGTATCTGACACCATTGGCTAAAGGAGAAAAACTTGGTGCCTTTGCTTTATCTGAACCTGAAGCCGGAAGTGATGCAACAAAACAAAAAACCACTGCTGATAAAGATGGCGATTATTATGTTTTGAATGGAATTAAAAACTGGATAACTAACGGTACTACTGCTGATTATGTTTTGGTTATGGCAACCACTGACAAATCAAAAGGACATAAAGGTATTTCAACTTTTGTTGTTGAAAAAAGTTTTGAAGGTTTTGGTCATGGTGTTAAAGAAGATAAACTTGGTATAAGAAGTTCAGATACCTGCTCACTTACTTTTGAAAACTGCAGAGTTCCAGCACAAAATCTGGTTTGGGAAGAAGGAAAAGGTTTTAACTTTGCTATGAATACACTCAATGGCGGAAGAATCGGAATTGCTGCACAGGCAATCGGAATTGCAGAAGCTTCACTTGAAGCGGCACTAAAATATTCTAAACAACGAAAAGCATTCGGACAAGAGATAGCAAACTTTCAGGCGATACAATTTAAGCTTGCTGATATGGCAGTTAAAGTTGATGCAGCAAAACTTCTTACATTAAAAGCTGCTGCTTTGAAAGATGCTGATAAACCATATTACAAAGAAGCAGCAATGGCTAAACTTTATGCTTCAAAAATTGCTGTTGAATGTGCATTGGAAGCAATTCAGATTCACGGCGGCTATGGTTATGTACGAGAATATCTTGTGGAAAGATATCTTCGTGATGCAAAGATTACAGAAATTTATGAAGGAACTTCTGAGATTCAACGAATAGTAATTGCACGTGCATTACTCGATCAGAAATAAATTTTATGTAACATTGATGTTTTCTTTTCTAATCGTTGCCAGTTCGGTTGCACAGACTGACTGGCAGCGATGGGAAAAATCCGAACCAAATTATCAGAAAGAACATTCCTTCTCTCAGAGAGATTACTCATACAGCGATAATTCTTTTTCTTACATTGTTTCAAAAACTCTTATCAATGCTTATTGGTTTTTGATATCTGATGTTGATGGAGATAATTGTCCTTTTCATCCTTCGTGTTCTTCGTTTTTTGTTCAGTCAGTTGAAGAAACAAATTTACTCCAAGGTACACTGATGTTTTTTGATCGCTTTACAAGGGATTCGAATCCAGTCGGGCGAGAGGAACATTATCCAGTATATAAAAATTATCGTTTTTATGATCCGCCGACACTTTATGCTTTGGATAAAAACAAAATCAATTTCATTCCGCCTAAAAGAGTTATTGAGTGATGATTAAATTTTTAATATCACTCTTTGTAAGCATTTCAGTTTTTAGTCAATCAAATCCACTTAAGCAACCTCAAAACATAAAACTTTTTGCTGATTATCTGTTCTGTGAGAAGGATTATCTTCGGGCTGCTGAAGAATACCTTTCATTAGATGAATCATATTTATCTGATACCATCATTTATAAAATAGCAAAATGTTTTTCTGTCATTGGTGAGTTTGAAAAATCTCTTTACTACTTTAAAAATATTCCGTCCTCATCATTTTTTTTTCATAATTCAAAAAGAGAAATAGGAAAAATTTATTATCTGAAAGAAGATGAAGCATCTTTGGAGCATATCATAGCTGATAAGAATAATTCTATCAATGATTTATTGAAATTGAAGTTCGCATTGAAGCTTTCAAAAAATCAAGCCGCTGATATAGAAAATTTATTGTCTTATGATGATGAAGATTTTACAACTCTCAAAAAATTTTATTATCAAAGAAAAAATCCTGATTACAAGTCAGAACTGACAGCGGGAATTCTGTCAGCAATTATTCCCGGATCAGGAAAAATTTATACTGAAGAACACAGCGATGGAGTAACAGCATTTATTCTGACAGGAATATTTTCTTATCTGGCTTATGATAATTTGAAACACGAACACAAATTCAGAGGATATTTATTCACAGGCATTGCGGCCGGATTTTATCTGGGAAATATTTATGGTTCGGTTGCTTCAGCTCAGATTTTTAATGCCAAAGTTGATTTTAATTTTCTCGAATCACTCTCTGAATTTCTTACAAATAGAAATTACTTTGTGAAAGAATATGAATTTTGTAAATAAAACAATCACACAGTTTCTGATTTTTGCAGTAAACTTGTTTGCACAGCAATACTTATCCGAACAAATGAAAATTGCTGATTCATTATTTTCTGCCGAAAAATATTTTGACGCAATTACAGAATACAAAAGATTACTGTACTTCGATTCAACAAAACAATTTTCTTTTCAGGCAAATCTTAAAATTGGCCTTTCATACAAAGAAGGTGGAAAATTATCAGAATCAATAAAGTATTTTACATTAGCAGAAATAAATGCAGCAAATTCAAAACAATTATTTGAAAGTAAAATATATCAGGTCAGATCTAATATCTTACGCCGCACTACTGCAAGAGCAGATAAAATTCTTGATGAACTTGAAAGTGATAACAGGTTAACAGAATTTAAAAGAGAAATAAAGTATTGGCGGGCTTGGAATAAAATATTTTCAGACGAATGGGAAGAAGCATCTAAATTATTTTCACAATTAAATGAAACTAAATTAGCTGAGCTTTGTCTTAATACTCACAATAAACTTTATTCAGTTGATTTTGCGAAGTACAGTTCGATGATTCTGCCGGGAATAGGTCAGTTTTACACCGGAGAATATCTAAGTGGTTTGATATCATTAGCGTGGAATCTTTTCTCTGGCTATGTAACGATAAATGCTTTCAATTCGGATAGAGTTTTTGATGGAATTATAACAGCCAATCTTTTATGGTTCAGATTTTACAGAGGAAATTTTCAAAACGCTGAAAAGTTCGCAAAAGAGAAAAACCTTTTAATTACAAATCAAACTTTACAATTTCTTAATGATAGATTTGATGGATTGAAACCATAAAAAAACTGTATTTTTCTTAGTGTAATTGGAATGAACAAATATTATATTCACCGAACAAAAATCAACATTATTACCACTGAATTCAGGAGGTTAAATGAAAAATAAAGGACTAATTGTTGGTTTAGCTATCGGGGGAGTTTTAATAATAGGAATTATACTTCTGGTTATGTGGGGAATCAGTGTGTATAACAATCTTGTTGCTTCCGAACAGAATGTTTTGAAGCAATGGTCTCAGGTGGAGAATCAATACCAGAGAAGAGCTGATTTGATTCCAAATCTTGTGAATACTGTTAAAGGTTATGCAAATTTTGAAAAAGAAGTTCTCACTCAGGTTACTGAAGCGAGAGCAAGAGTCGGTCAGTTTAATGTTACTCCTGATGTATTAAATGATCCACAAGCGTTTGAAAAATTTCAATCTGTTCAGGGTGATTTAAGCAGTGCGCTCTCAAGATTGCTGGCTGTTGTAGAAAATTATCCTGAATTAAAAGCAAATGAAAATTTCCTACAGCTTCAGGCACAATTGGAAGGCACCGAAAACAGAATCTCTGTTGAAAGAAAAAGATTTAATGAAACTGTTCAGGAATATAATACAATGATTAAAAGATTTCCTGCATCAATGCTGGCAGGGATGTTTGGTTTTAGAGAGAAACAATACTTCAAAGCTATTCAGGGTGCAGAAGTACCGCCAAAAGTAGAATTTTAATTTATGCAAAGATTAACTCTGATTTTTCTTTTATTTACCGTTTATTCATTCGCACAAATTGAAATTCCCACAATTAAAATGTGGGCAACTGATCTTACAAACACACTTACAAAATCAGAGTTAGATGATCTTAATAATCGTTTAAAAACTTACGAAGATTCTACTTCCAACCAGCTTGTTACACTGATGATTCCTACACTCGGTGGATATCCGATTGAAGAAGTTGCGAATGAAATTTTTACAAAGAACAAAATTGGAACTCAGAAGAACGATAATGGCGTTTTACTTTTAATAGCTAAAAATGACAGAAAGCTCAGAATTGAAGTTGGCTATGGTTTAGAGGGAGTTCTTCCCGATGCCTTGTGTTCGTCAATAATTCGAAATGTAATTGTTCCGAGATTAAAAGCTGAACAATATTATTTGGCAATCAGCGATGGTATCAACGCAATTATATCTACAATTGGAGGAGAGTACATTTCAGATAATTTGAGAGAGGAAGAAGAACCATTGTCATTGTTTTTTATAATATTTCTCATAATTCTGTTCATTATTCTTATTAATCGTGGTGGAATGCCGGGAGGTGTTTATCGTACTGGTGGATATGGCGGCTGGAGTAGTGGAGGAAGCGGTTGGGGAGGAGGAGGTTTTAGCGGAGGCGGCGGCTCATCAGGCGGCGGCGGGGCAAGTGGTTCCTGGTAAATTTATTAGTTCTATTGACTTGATGAAGTTTTATACTTTTTATAAAATGCAAAAGAGATTTTAAGAATTTTTCTATTTCTGAATTTAATCTAAAGGAGAATTTATATGGCTATAATGATTACTGAAGAGTGCATCAACTGCGGTGCTTGCGAACCCGAATGCCCGAATAATGCAATTTATGAAGGCGGTACAAATTGGGAATTAGGCGGTAAAACCTATGGTCCTGATGATCCTGCTCCTTCTGGCGCAACTGGTTTCTTTTCAAACGATTATTTTTATATCGTTCCTGATAAATGTACTGAGTGTGTTGGATTTCATGACGAACCACAATGTGCTGCTGTCTGTCCTGTTGATTGTTGTGTCCCTGATCCAAAGCATGTGGAGGACAAAGAAACTTTGCTGAAAAAGAAGGAATACCTCGATTCGTTAGGAAGATAAAACTTAGGGCATCTAATTGATGCCCTTTTTTATTTCTTAGAAAATAAAAATCTCATCATTCCATTTCTGAGAAACTTCGCCATCTGACTGATTATTATCATTTATATTTTGCAAAATTACATTGGCACTATCTTAGCAAATAATTAAAGAAATTTTATCGGAGAAAAAATGGCTTACAGAATAACAGAAGAATGCATCAATTGCGGCGCTTGTTTTCCTGAATGTCCAAATGATGCAATCTACGAAGCAGGAAGTAACTGGGATATGAATGGTCAGACATACGGAGAAGGTGATCCTGCACCATCCGGAGCAACAGGTTTTTACTCTGATCAATATTATTATATTGTTCCTGACAAATGCACTGAATGTGTTGGTTTTTATGATGAACCTCAGTGCGTTAGCAACTGCCCTACTGATGCAGTTGTAAAATTATAGAACTTCATAGTGCCTCCTTTATTTGTTGGTTAGTTGGTTAGTTAAAAAATAATAGGGGATAAGTTCAGAGGAGAGAAGGGCGGGTTTTTTAATCCGCCCTTTTTTCATTCATTATAATTCATCTTTTTCATCATTATTCTAAACTTCACTAATTTGAATTGTAATAATTTCAAATTATTAGATGAAAATAGGTAAATATCATTTACAAACCATTCAGTCAGGCTATTTTGGTCTGGATGGCGGAGCTATGTTTGGAATTATTCCCAAACCATTATGGGAAAAAACAAATCCCGCTGATGAAGTAAACAGAGTTTCTCTAGCTACAAGAAATCTTCTTCTGTTAAGTGATTCACGAAAAATTTTAATTGATACAGGAATGGGAACAAAGTGGGATGAAAAGTCCAAAAATATTTATCGAATTGATCCCAAACTTGATCTTGAACTTGCTCTTGAACAAAGAGGAATAAGTGCAGCAGATATAACCGATGTTATTCTAACTCATTTACATTTTGATCATACCGGTGGTTCAACGAAAATTGAAAATGATAAACTTGTTCCAACTTTCCCCAACGCAAAATATTATGTTCAGAAACAGAATTTTGATTGGGCGCTGAATCCGAGTGACAGAGATCGTGGAAGCTATATCAAGGAAAATTTCGAACCATTGGCTAAAGAAGGAGTACTTAACCTTCTGACATCAAATGAATTTGACGATAACATCTCTTTCGAAATAATAAATGGACATACATTTGGGCAGCAGATGATTAAAATTTCTAATGGTACTAACACAGTTTTATATTGTGCAGACTTACTGCCTTTTGTTTCGCATATACGATTACCTTACATAATGGCTTATGACTTACAACCTTTAGTAACTCTGTCTGAAAAAAAGAAATACCTGAAACAAGCTCTTGAAGAAAACTGGATATTATATTTCGGTCACGATCCTGAGTATGCGGCAGTAACACTAAAGCACACCGATAAAGGAATTGTGCAGGATAAAGTTTTAGTTGATTTAATATGAAAGAAAAAATGTTTCATAGGATTTGCAAGGTAAATGAGCTTCGTGAAGATGAAGGAAGGAGATTCATTGTTCCTGCTTCAGACAACCCGGATGATGAAGTTGAAATTGCAGTGTTTAAAGTTAAAGGAAATATTTATGCTGTAAGTAACATTTGTCCGCATCAGCACACAGCACTCATTTATGATGGTTTTATTGAAGATGGCTGTGTTGTATGTCCTGCACACGGCTGGAAGTTTGAATTAAAAACAGGGAACCAACCGACCGGGAGAAAAGGATTGGATGTCTATCCGGTAAAAATTGAAAATGGTGAAATTCTTGTTGCAGCCCATCCTAAAAAATTTAGTTGGTGAAAATGAAAAAGCTTGACAATGAGTTAGTAATTTCCAAAGCAAAGTCAATTGGATTTGATTTGATTGGATTTGCCAAAGCAGTTGAGCTTTCAGAAGAAATAGAGAAGCTGAATATCTGGCTTGAAAAAAAATTTCAGGCCGGAATGAATTATATGGAAAGAAATATTCATAAAAGAAAAAATCCTAAAGAAATTCTACCTGATGCAAAAAGTATTATTTCACTTGGACTCATTTACAATACACCTTTTTATCATTCAAACAATAAAGAGTTTGGTAAAATATCAAGATATGCCTGGGGAAAAGATTATCATCTTATCATCTGGGAAAAGTTGGAGCAGTTAGAAAATGAACTTAAGTCAATTGACTCTGACTTCAAATCAATATCTTATGTTGATACAGGTCCGGTAATGGATAAAGTTTGGGCAGTCAGAGCAGGACTAGGTTGGATGGGTAAACACACAAACATAATCAATCGTGATACCGGCAGTTGGTTTTTTATTTCAAATATAATTTGTAATTATGAGTTCGAGTACTCAGAAACAATACCTGATTTCTGTGGAGATTGTACAGCTTGTATTGATGCTTGCCCGACTGATGCAATCGTTCAGCCCTATGTTGTTGATTCAAACAAATGCATTTCATATCAGACCATCGAAAATAAAAATGAAATTCCTTTAGAGCTGAAAGGAAAATTTGAAAACTGGTTGTTTGGATGTGATATATGTCAGGAAGTTTGTCCGTGGAATAAAAAGTTCAGCATCACAACATCGCTGACAGATTTTTATCCTAAGCATAAAGAATTTACTTATTCTGAAATAATACAAATTGATGAAGAAACATTTAAAAACAAATTTGCAGAGAGTCCAATAAAACGCACTAAACTTTCAGGATTAAAGAGAAATGCAAAATTTTTATTTGAGTGATTGTGATCATTCAAACTGAAACTGATTTTATTCTTGTGAATCAAACGCTAACTAAATAAAAATAAAATTCTAAAGAGCAAAAATTTGAGGTAAAAATGTCGGAGCAACAAAATCACTTTAAAGTTGTAATAATAGGATCTGGACCTGCGGGATTAACTGCCGCAATTTATACAGCTAGAGCAAATCTGAATCCGGTTGTGTTCGAAGGATTACAGCCAGGTGGTCAGTTAACAATAACCACTGAAGTGGAAAACTATCCCGGTTTCGAACACGGAATACAAGGTCCTGAATTGATGGACATAATGAGAAAACAGGCGCATCGTTTTGGTGCTAAGTCAATTTATAAAGATATAACAGAAGTTGATTTCTCTAAAAGACCATTCAAATTAAAATCTTATGATGAAGAATATTTTGCTGATGCAGTTATTATTTCAACCGGTGCTTCTGCAAGATTACTCGGACTTGAAAGCGAAGCAAAGTATATGGGTTATGGAGTTTCTGCCTGTGCAACTTGCGATGGGTTCTTTTTCAAAGGATTAAAAGTTATAGTAGTTGGCGGTGGTGATACTGCAATGGAAGAAGCAAATTTCCTCACCAAATTTGCCAGTGAAGTTATTATAGTTCATAGAAGAGATGAGTTCAGAGCATCCAAGATTATGCTTGACCGTGCCAGAAAAAATCCTAAGATAAAATTCATCACTAACAAAGTGATTAAAGAAGTACTCGGAGTTGAAGAAGGCGGAAAGAAACGAATGACTGGTGTTCTTTTGGAAGATACGATAGATCATTCCGTTTCGCAGCTTGATGCAGATGGATTGTTTATTGCAATTGGTCACAAACCAAATACAGAGTTATTCAAGAATTATCTTGAGATGGATGAAACAGGATATCTGATTGTTAAACCTGGTTCAACTTATACAAATGTTGAAGGTGTATTTGCTGCAGGTGATGTTGCTGACAAAAAATATCGTCAGGCAATTACTGCTGCGGGCACAGGCTGTATGGCAGCACTCGATGCCGAAAGATGGCTCGAAGCTCAGGAATAAGAATGTTTAATCAGATTTTTCTCCTCAGCCCGTGGCATCAGCCACGGGATTTCTTTTATCCAATTTATATTTTCCCCATCTTAGTTAAAATCCTGAGTTAAGTTTTTTATCATTGAACCAACCCGAATTCTTTGAAATACTTTTATAGAATTTTTTCGACTGACTCAAGTGTCTATTCTTCTTGGCTCTTTTAAGTTCTCAAATCATAGTGTTTGTCATTCTGACTCCGATTTATCGAAGGAGAAATCTTTGATTTTGTTAGGATTTATCAGTCTTTAATTTTATTCGGATTTACAGGATAAAGAAGTTAAGCTTTTGTTAAAATCAATGAGAAGATATAAGAAAACTTTATCTTTAACTGATAAATTTTTATAAACTTTAATTTCTATTGCCCAATGAAAAACTTTAAAGTAGGATATGTTTCTATTATCGGTTTGCCAAATGTTGGTAAATCAACTTTATTAAATGCAATTCTTAAACAAAAAATTTCGATTGTAACTCCAAAGCCGCAAACAACAAGAAAAAAAATACTCGGCATATTAACTGAAAACGATTATCAGATTATTTTTCTCGATACGCCGGGAATTGTAAAACCAGCGTATTTGCTTCACGAAAAAATGCTTGAAGAAATAAATGAATCAATTAAAGATGCGGATATAATTGTTCTCTTATTTGATGTCAGCAGTGAAGGCAGAATAAAAGAAAGCGAAGAGAATGAAAGTATAAAAAACCTGATCGAGCAAAAGACCAAACCTGTCATTCTTGCACTCAATAAAGTTGATTCAATAACTCAGGAACAAGCACAGCAGCTCGTAAATCATTATGAAAGTTTAAATAAATTCAAAGCAGTAATTCCTATGGCTGCATCACTTAATTTCAATGTTGATCGCTTGATTAAAGAAATAGTTGAACTTCTTCCCGAAGGCGAAAAATTTTATCCGGATGATATTGTCTCAGAAGCTTCTGAAAGATTTTTTGTATCAGAAATTATTCGGGAAAAAATATTTGAACTTTATGAAGATGAAATTCCGTACAGCACTGAGGTTATAATTGCTGACTTCAAGGAAAGAACTACAGGAAAAGATTTTATAAGTGCAGAGATTATTGTAGAGCGGGATTCGCAGAAGCCAATTATCATTGGCAGAGATGGAAAAGCAATTAAAAAGCTCGGAGAAGCTGCCCGTAAAGCAATTGAGGAATTTTTACAGAAAGAAGTTTATCTTGAGCTGCGTGTGAAAGTTCGGGAAAAGTGGCGATCGAATGATAAGATGCTAAAGTACTTCGGATATGGAGTAAAGAAATAATCAGAAAGAGTATCTTTAATGAAAAAATATATTGGTGAAGGAGCTCTTTTATTAAATACTGTAATCTGGGGTGGAACTTTTGCTCTTATCAAAAATGCTTTGACCGATATTTCACCACTTCTATTCCTTGGAATAAGATTTTTACTTGCAGCTTTAATATTATTTCCATTCATCTATTCGGTTGTTAAGAATACAGATAAAAACACTTTTCTTGCTGGTTCGATTCTTGGATTATTTTATTTTCTCGGATTCGCTACTCAAACTGTTGGACTAAACTATACTACTGCAACCAAGTCTGGATTTATCACCGGAACTTTTGTCGTTTTCATTCCAATTCTTCAAACAATTATTGAAAAGAAAAAACCTAAATGGTATAACATAGTAAGTATTCTATTTGTTTTGATTGGCTTGGTTTTTTTATCCAGCGGTGGAGATAATTTATTTCAATTCATAAATGAACTTGGTTCTGATTTCAACTTCGGAGATTTTCTCACATTGCTTTGTGCTGTTCTCTTTGCATTTCAGGTTGTTTATGTTGATGTGTTTACAAAAAAATATGATTATATGCCGATGGTGTTTATTCAACTTTTAATTACCGGCTTAGGCGGATTTATCGGTTCAGTTATTCTTTCGTCAATTGGATTGGAAATTGTTAAATTCAACCTGAATACTAATGTAGTATTTGCTTTGATTTATACTTCGGTCTTTGCATCAATTATCGCAACGATTCTTCAACTAAAGTATCAGAAAGTAGTAACTCCAACTAAAGCAGGAATTATTTATTCTTTTGAACCTATTATGGCTGCAGTGTTAGCATTCTTCATAGTCGGTGAAAAAATTTCTAAATTTGGAATGTTCGGCGGCGTTTTTATAGTCGTTGGTTTATTACTATCAGAAATTTTAGAAAACAGAAATGAGCAAACTGGCAAGAGCAACAATAATAGTTAATGGTGTTGTTCAGGGAGTTGGATTCAGATATTTTGTTCTGCGAAATGCAGATGCGCTTGGTTTGAAAGGTTATACCAAAAATTTATTTACCGGTGAAGTTTTAACAGAGGTTGAAGGTGAAGAGGGAATGATTCATGAACTGATTAAAAAATTAAAAGTAGGTCCTTCACACGCTTATGTTAAAGACTGTAAAGTAGAGTGGAAGGAGTTTAAAAATGAATTTAAAGATTTTGAGGTACGATATTGAAAATTGATATTAAAATAGGAATTGGTTTTGATGTTCATTCCTTTACTGCAGGAAGAAAACTAATTTTAGGCGGGATTGAAATTCCATCTGATATTGGTCTGGAAGGTCATTCAGATGCTGATGTTTTGCTGCACGCAATTTCAGATGCTATTCTTGGTGCTTTAGCTTTAGGAGATATCGGTCAGCATTTCCCAAACACAGATGAAAAATGGAAGGATGTTGATAGTGCTGTAATTCTCAATCATTGTTACTCGCTGGTAAAAAAAGAAGGTTATTCTATTTCGAACATTGATTCGATGCTTGCTCTCGAATCCCCGAAAATTTCACCTTACATTGATAAAATTAAAAACAACATTTCACGAATTCTGGAAATTTCTCCTTCACAGATTTCAGTTAAAGCCACAACAACCGAAAAACTCGGTTTTGTTGGAAGAGCTGAAGGTGCTGTTGCAATGGCTACTGTTTTATTAATCAAGAGTGATTTTAATGTTTGAAGAAATTCTCACGCGCATTTCAGAACTCAGTCCTCTTTGGATTTATCTGACTATTTTCTTTTTCGCATTCATCGAAAATCTTTTTCCCCCTTCACCGAGTGATATGGTTATTGTTGTTGGTGGTTCACTTGTCGGAGCTTCAAATCTTCACTTTGCTCCTGTTTTAATTTTTGCAACTGGTGGAAGTCTTGTCGGATTTCTTACTGCGTTTGCTATCGGCTGGCAGATTGATAAAAGAATTTTACACTCGGGCAAAATTAAATTTCTTACAATTGAATCAGTTGAGAAGGTTGAAAATGCATTTCGTAAGTATGGATATTTTCTGATAATCGCTAACAGATTTTTACCAGGAACAAGAGCTGTAATTTCCTTTTTTGCAGGAATGAGCAGATTAAATATTCACTATACTGTTTTACTTTCAGCTGCAAGTGCATTGATTTGGAATTCGATTTTAATTTCACTCGGAATGGTTTTCGGTGAAAATATTCAAAAGGTTGATGCATTTCTGAGTACTTATAATCAGATTGTAATTGCTGCTACAGCGGTTGTTATTGTATTTCTGATCATTCGGTATTTTATTAAAAAAAGTAAAAAGAAATTCCAGAATTAAATTTGTTGAAACTTTTTCGAAGAAATAATTTATCAGCGGAAGAAAAGTCGTCTTTGAAAAAAGACAGACTGCTGGTTATTCTATCAGGTATATTAACCGGAATATCATTCACCCCTTTTCCATTTCCTTTTACTCTTCTTCTTTTCTTTTCATTTATTCCATACTTCTTTGTAATCGAAAGAAGAAATACTTTGCTGGAAATAAATCGTGCTTCATACCTGATGTTTTTTACACTTAGTTTAATTACGATTTATTGGGTAGGAAGCTGGCAGAGTAAAGCTGATCCATTTCTGATGATTGGTGGAGGAGTACTGATCTTCTTTTATCCGGCTGTTTTACTTATTAACTCAACATTGTTTTATTTATCACAAAAAATTTTTGGAAAAGAAAAATCTCTCTGGCTTTTTCCGATTATCTGGGTAACAGGCGAATATCTTTTAACTCTGACTGATTTAAAATTTCCATGGCTTACACTCGGACACGGCTTGGCAAAGTTTACAACATTTATACAGATTGCTGATATTGTTGGGGCATTTGGTTTGTCCCTAATTGTGCTTTACATAAATGTGTTTCTTTACTTTGCTATTAAAAATTTCCTATCAATCCGCAAATCTTTCATTCGATACATCGCTTTATCAATTATTTTAATTTCAATTGTATTCATTTATGGTCTGATTAAGTTAAATGAGAAAAACACTGATAAGAAATTTCTTAAAGTTGGTGTAGTACAACCAAATATAGATCCGTGGGATAAATGGGAACTCGGAGGGCTTGAATCAATATTACAAAATTATTTAGAGCTATCTGAGGAGTGCACAAAACAAGGAGCGAAATTAATTATCTGGCCGGAAACGGCTTTACCGGTTTATCTACTTTCAGGAACTTATTCTGATATTGTTGATTCAATTTATTCTTTTCTCAGAGAGAAAGATGTATATCTTCTTACAGGAATGCCGGATTACATAGTGCATTATGAAAATCCACCATCTGATGCAAAGCTAAGTAAAGCCGGAAGTTTTTATTATTCAACTTATAATTCTATTCTATTGTTAAATCCAAACTCTTATGAAATTCAGCGTTACGGTAAGATGCATCTCGTTCCTCTTGGTGAAAAAGTTCCTTTCGTTGATGCATTACCATTTTTAGCCGATTGGTTCAAATGGGGTGTTGGACTAAGCGGATGGAATGTCGGAAAGGATACCACTGTATTTAAATTCAAAGTTGATAATGATACAATCAAAGTTGCCGGTTTAGTCTGCTACGAATCTGTATTCCCTGATTTTGTTACCCATTTTGTAAAAAAAGGAGCGCAGTTTATCACAGTTGTTACAAACGACAGTTGGTATGGAAATTCAAGCGGACCTTATCAGCACAAAGAATTTGCAGCATTGCGTGCAGTAGAAAACAGAAGAGCTGTTGTTCGTTCTGCAAATGGTGGAATAAGCTGCCTCATAAATCAATATGGAATTACTGAATTTGAAACAGAGATGTTTACCAGATCTTCTTTTGTTGTTGATGTCCCCTTAAATGAACAAATAACATTCTATACAAAATATCCTTTGATTATCCCGATTCTTAGTTCAGCTTTTTCTTTATGGATTATCGGAATAAATTTTTTGATGTGGTTAAAAAGAAAATTTAAATTAGACGAGTAAATAAAA
>CALHAB010000119.1 GCA_937934185.1 uncultured Ignavibacterium sp.
ACGGGCTTTCGAATTTTTATCTTTTGCTACTAAATTAAGTTTAAGCAATAATCAATCAACTTCTGAAATTTTGATGTACAAATTTAACTTAAAAACGATTGCTACCCAATGTATATTATGAAAGATGTGACAGAGTTTATCAGCGCTGTCAAAATTTATTTAAAGAAAAAAATGAATTTACAGAGACCTTCGAGAAATATAGTGTTTCATACTACCTGCCGGCAGGTTCAACTCCGATTTATAGCATAGGCATTAATTTTAGAATTAGAGGAATTAAAATATTGAAGATAAAATTATAACAAGTTCAAACGAATGCTGAAGAAATTGTTAATCCTCTACGAGTATTTATCAATGTAAAATAAACTTTGTTTCTACAATAATTTGACCTCTCCGAGGTCTGTAGAATCAAAAATCCCGTAGGGATTTAATTTTTGTAGAGATACAAATAAGCCCAACAGACACAGTATCCTCGCAGAGGATAAATAAATACTTTCAGTACGCTAAAGTCAAATGATTAAAAAAGCCTATACGATTTATCTGATATGAAATCTTTAATAATGATAGTATTTCTCAGTCGCTTCGCTTCTTCGAAATGAAATAATGAAATTATTTATGAGTTTATTTATAAATAAAATAAAGTTTCTGCTTAATATCCTACTGGCTTTTAAAAAAACTCAATCTAAAAATTTTGATTTCTCTTCCGGAGTTGGAATCCGGCAAGTTTGTCTCCTGCCAAAAATTTTATATCTGTTTCTGGCAACCAAATCATATAAAAAATCTCTGAAAAATTTCGGAAGCAATTTCCCGATGATTAAAATTTTTGGGAAGCCGTTTAAGTGCTTTGCTATACTTATAACAGCATCAGATTTGGTAAGATAAGTTTCGCCATCAACAAGAATGAATGTATCAAATTCTGTTGTTGGAAGTTTAAACTTTTTCAGTATGTTTTGTCCTGATGTTGATTGAAGAGCAGAGAAAAGAAATGCATTATTTGAATCACGATCAATTATAAAATTCACCCAAAAGTTACAGAAGTTACACACTCCATCGAAAAGAATTATTTTCTTATTCATTCCTAACAATCAACTTAACAAGATCAATCCTTGTATGAGTAGCTTTAACGATTATAATATCATAATTATCTATCAGAAATGACTCGCCTTGTTTCGGAATTCTTCCAATACGATTTTCAATATATCCGGCAATGGTTTCATAATCTCCTTCGGGAATTCCGATTTTATATTTTTCATTAAGATGATCAATTTCAACTTTACCGCTTATCAGATAAGTGTCCTGAGAAATTCTGCGGCAAATATGTTCTTCAACATCATATTCATCTTTTATTTCGCCGAAAAGTTCTTCAATTATATCTTCCATTGTAACAATTCCTGCAGTTCCACCGAATTCATCAACCACAACGGCAATGGAAATCTTACTTTCAAGTAATTCATTCAGAACCTCGATGCTTTTTTTGGTCTCAGGATAAAATTTAATTTCTCTTAATATTTCATTTATGCTTTTGGGATTACTGAATAAATCTTTTGCAAGTATAACGCCTTTTATGTTATCGAGATTTTCTTCATAAACAATCAACTTGGAAAAACCAGAATCAATAAAAGTTTTATGAACATCTTCAATGGACGAATTGATTTCAATTCCGACAATTTCAGTTCTGGGACGCATTGCTTCATAAACTTTCTGCTCTCCGAGATCAATTACTTTTTCAATAATATTTTTCTCCTGAGGCAAAACTTTTCCTGCTTTATGTCCTTCATCCAGAAGAGCTTTTATGTCTTCTTTATCGAAAAGATGTGAAATATTTTCAGCCTTATGCGAACTGATGTTAGATGTAAGTTTATCAGAAATAAACGACAATGCTTTTACAAAAGGAAAAAGAATAATCGTAATAATCCTGAGAACCGAAGAAGAAATAATTATAAAAAAATCGGCAGTTTCATGAGCAAAGTATTTAGGAAGCAGTTCTCCAAAAAACAAAAGTAAGATTGTAGTGACAGAAAGAATTTGAATTTCGTTTAATTGAAATAAAGATGACAAAATTATAGCGCTCAATGAAGCAAAAGCAATATTCACAATGTTATTGCCGAGAAGAATGGTGGAGAAAAAAATATTTGGTTTACTTAAATAGTATGCAACATTTTTAGATAATAAGTCTTTCTTTCTGGTTTTGACTTCAAGTTTAAGCTTATTGGCAGCAATATAAGCCATCTCTGTGGAGGAAAAATAAGCACTGATAACCAACAGTAAAATTAATAAGAGAATCTCAGTTAACATCAATAAGCTCTTGTAATTGGAATATCTTTCAAATGTTTTTCAACTATATCATTACCAATATGAAATATAAAATGGAAATCAGCACTTTCAGCTGTCATCATTTTTTCAGTGACTTTAATTCCCTGCTCAGAATAAAAGTTTAATCTGACTAAACTGGTTGTATCATTAATATTTTCGTCGTACAATTGTAGTATCGGCTTTGACTGATGAATAATTTCGTCTTTGTAATAAACCTTAACTGCTGTAAAATTTATCTGGTCATAAAATTCTCTTTTGACAGCAAAAACACCCGAATAATGAAAAGATGGTTTTCCGCCCGGCATCAGATTAAGCCAGCAATTTGTTTCAATTATAGTAATCATTGAATCTTTATCCAATGCCGGTTTACTGCAACAAGCATTCACAAACAACAATAATGATGATAAGGAAATTAGAAATAGTTTCATATAATTTTATAAATGATTAGAACAGTAACGATTGCATAGCTAATAACTGTCAGAATCATAGGAACATCCGTCATCATTACTTGAGTAGTGTTTTCACCCTGATTGTTCTGATACTCAAGATACATATATCTGAAAATTCCGAATACAACGAAAGGAGTTGTGTAAATAAGATTTTCGGTATTAAATACAGAGACAGTTCTTTGAGAAACAGTGTAGAGAGCATAACATATTATCACACCTGAAGCAGCTACAGTTGCCATCTGATTTGTAAAGTTTGTAGAATATTCTGCAAGCACTTTACGGGTTGTTTTATTATTATCAGCAATCTGAACAAGCTCTGAATGTCTCTTCATTACACCAAGAAAGAGTGAAATAAACATCGTTGTAAGAATTAACCAACTCGAAACCGGAACATCAATCACAGCAGCACCGGCAAGAACTCTTATTGAAAATCCTGCTGCGATGCTGAATATGTCAAGTATGACAATGTGCTTTAAGTAAAAAGAGTAAAGAACATTAAGAATTAAAAAAGCATAAAGAAACGATACAAACTGATAGTTAAAGAAAAAGTATGATGATAATACAATGACCAATAAAACAGCAGCAAGAATTATTGCGGATGACTTACTGATTTTTCCTGAAGCAAGAGGACGGTTTTTCTTTTTAGGATGAGCTCTGTCTGCTTCTATATCAATAATATCATTTACAACATAAACGAAGCTTGATGCTAAACTGAATACAATAAATGCTTTAAGTGAAAGCAGAAAATAATCTTTATCAAAAAGATGCAATGAGAATAAAAGCGGAACAAAAACAAAAAAGTTTTTAATCCACTGAGGGACGCGAATAAGCTTAAGATAATTTTTTATCATCAGAAAACTGAAACCTCCTCATAAGTTCCGAATACTTCCTTTAATTCTCCGACCATTTCACCAAGCGTTACATAATTCTGTGCAGCTCTGACTAGTACTGGCATAAGATTCTTGCCATCAATTGCTGCCTGTTTAATTTCTTTGAGAGATTCCTCAACTGCCTGCTGATTGCGGCTTTGACGAAGATCAGCTAATCTTTGCTTCTGCTGAATTTCAACTTCAGGTGGAATAGTTAGAATCGGAATATCAATTTTTTCGTCGGGTTCAACAAATTCATTTACTCCGACTATGATTTTCTCTTTTCTTTCTACTTCTTTCTGATAACGATATGCAGCATCAGCTATTTCTTTCTGGAAGTAGCCGGCTTCAATTGCCGGAATTACTCCACCCATTGCATCAATCTGTTCAAATATTTCGTTTGCTTCCTTTTCCATCTGATCAGTTAATGCTTCAACAAAATAACTTCCGCCAAGAGGATCAACAGTATTTATAACTCCTGTTTCATAAGCAATAAGCTGCTGAGTTCTTAATGCAATCTTAACAGCTTTCTCACTTGGGAGCGCAAGTGTTTCATCCATTGAATTTGTGTGCAGTGACTGAGTTCCGCCAAGCACTCCTGCAAGCGCCTGAATGGCAGTTCTGACAATATTGTTTTCTGGTTGTTGTGCAGTTAAAGTACATCCGGCCGTTTGTGTATGAAATCTAAGCCACCAGCTTCGCGGATTTTTTGCGCCGTATCTTTCTTTCATTCTCTTTGCATAAATTTTCCTTGCAGCTCGAAACTTTGCTATCTCTTCAAAGAAATCAAGATGTGAATTGAAGAAGAAAGAAATTCTCGGAGCAAATGAGTCCACATCCATTCCTCTTTCAATACAAGCTTCAATGTATGCGAAACCATCTGCAAGAGTATATGCAAGTTCCTGAACAGCAGTTGAACCAGCTTCGCGAATATGATAACCACTGACTGAAACAGGATTCCACTGAGGAACTTCATTGGTGCAGTATTCGATCATATCAACAATAATCCGCATCGAAGGTGTTGGAGGGAAAATGTATTCTTTCTGAGCGATGTATTCTTTCAGAATATCATTCTGTAATGTGCCTCTTAACTGCTTAAAATCCACGCCTTGTTTTTGTGCAACGGCAAGATAGAAAGCGAAGATCATTGCTGCAGGTGAGTTGATAGTCATTGAAGTAGAAACTTTGTCAAGAGGAATTTTGTCAAAGAGAACCTCCATATCCAGAAGTGAAGAAACTGAAACACCACAAATACCAACTTCACCTTCGCTTAAAGGAGCATCAGCATCCCAGCCCATCAAAGTCGGAAGATCAAACGCAACCGATAAACCTGTTTGACCGTTCTCAAGCAGATAATGAAATCTTTTATTTGTGTCTTCCGGAGTTCCGAATCCGGCAAACTGACGCATAGTCCAGATTTTACCGCGGTAACCATTTGCGTGAATTCCTCTGGTGTATGGATATTCTCCGGGAAAACCAATTTCAGATAAATAATTTATATGTTCTATATCATCAGGTCCGTAAAGCACATTTATATCTCTGCCGCTGACAGTTGTAAATTTCATTCCCGTTGTCCTGGCAGCTTTGGCTTTTTCTTCATAAGCTTTTCGCTGAGCGAGATATTCTTTATCTGCCATAGTTTAACCTTTAATTGTTATCGGATTAGTGCTTCAAATTTAGGTTCTTCCAAATCGTCTGTCAAATTCTTCAAGCGAAATTTTTATTACTATTGGTCTCCCATGCGGACAAACATAAGGCATAGAAGTAGCGAATAACTGATCAATCAGCAAACGCATTTCGCTTTCTGATAATTTATCGCCTGCTTTGATTGCAGTTTTGCAGGAATAAGATTTTGCTATGTTATCTTTTTCTTCTAATTTCTTTTCAAGCTGGTTTGTTTTATACTCTTCAATAAATTCTTTCAGTATTCTTTCCTCTGATCCGCTTTTTATATCTTCAGGAACGCCTTCAATAGTAATGTAATATCTTGAAGAAAATTTCAGCTGAAAACCAAGTTTATGCAAATGTGGATTCAGCGCTTTCAGAATCTCATAACTAGCAGGATCAAATTGAATTGTAATCGGAAATAATAACTGTTGTGAAAAAGGTATATCGGTTTCCAATCTTGATAATGCTTTCTCATATAAAATTCTTTCGTGTGCAACATGCTGATCAATTATCATCAAGCCGGATTTAATCTGAGATAAAATATATTTGTTATGAAGCTGAATAATAAAACTCGTTTCCTCTTCATCAACGCTTTTTTTCTTTTCGAGACTATATTCCTGTTTGCTATATTCATCAGCAAATTCAGGGATAAAATTACTCGGCTGTTTTCTTACAACATTTGTAGCAAGATTACCAAAAACAAGTTCAATGTCTTCATCAGTAATTCTTTCACGCTTTTGTTCAATTTGTTTTGAAAAAACAGGTCTATCGGAAAAATCATTTTTTGTAACAGGACTAAAAGCATTGAAAGAAAGTTTTTCTTCTGAGCTTTCATTTCCTGTTAAAGACATTGTTGGTACGAGATCGTGACTTCCAATTGACTTTCTGATTACAGCAAGGACGAAATTGTAAACATCTTTTTCATCATCAAATTTAACTTCGAGTTTTGAAGGATGAATATTCACATCTACTCTGGAAGGGTCGATTTCCATAAATAAAACGAAGAAAGGATAGTCACCTTTTTCAAGTATATTTTCAAATGCCGTAAACACTGCGTGATTAATGTGTTTGTTGATTACAAACCTTTTGTTAAGAAAAAGATATTGTTCACCTTTACTTTTCCGGAATATTGATGGCTTGCCAATATAACCGTGTAACGAAAGATAATCAGTTTTTTCTTCAACGGGAATTAATGCATCGAGCATATTATCAGCAAAAATCTGAGCAATTCTTTCTTCAAGTGAACCTGATTTATAATCATTCACAAGTGAATCGTTGTTATAAAATTTAAAACTAACTTCCGGATGAGCTAATGCAATTCTGTTGAATGTGTCGATTATATGTTTCAGCTCAGTTGCATCTGTTTTCAGAAATTTTCTTCTTGCCGGAGTATTATAAAAAAGATTTTTTACAGAGACACAGGTTCCTTTATTCACAGAGACTTTTTCTTTAATTATCTCTCCTTCTTTTTCAATCCGAATCAAAGTACCAATTTCCTGCTGCGCAGTTTGTGTTCTGATTTCAAGTTGTGAAACTGCAGCAATTGAACTTAATGCCTCTCCGCGAAAGCCGAGTGTTTTGATGGCTTCAAGATCAGAAAGAGTTGAGATTTTGCTTGTAGCATGTTTCTGAATACAAAGAATCGCATCATCTTCTGTCATTCCGATTCCGTCATCGCAAACCTGAATTAAAGACTTTCCTGCCTGCTTTATGATCAGTTCAATATTTTTTGCTTCTGCATCAATAGCGTTTTCAAGCAATTCTTTAACTACAGATTCCGGTCGCTGAACAACTTCTCCTGCTGCAATTTTATTGGCAAGATTTTCGGGTAATATTTTTATTCTTCCTGACATCAGTTTCTTCTGTACAAATAAACTTCAAATAATTCTTTATCCATAATTTTTTCTTTTTTCCAATTTGATTCATCAAATGCAGGGAAATGGACATCACCTTCTGCATCGAATTTCATCCGTGAAATTATCATTTCATCGACTAATGGAATCGCAAGTTTATAAATTTCTGCTCCACCAATGATGAATATTTTTTCATATTTCTTTTCTTTACAAAAATTAATTGCTTCATCCAGTGAAATAAAAATCAAAACATCATCAAATTTTGTTTTGTAATCAGGATTTTTTGTAAGGACAATGTTTAATCTATCTTTAAGTGGTTTACCGAGCGTTTCAAATGTTTTTCTTCCCATAATTACAGGATAACCTTTTGTGGTATCTTTAAAATGTTTGAACTCTTCGCTTACATGCCACGACATTTCTCCTGATGATTTTCCGATTACACCATTTTGGGCTACTGCCACGATTAAACTTATAATCAAACAGCCACCTCAAATTTTATCTTAGGATGATGCTGATATCCAATCAATTCAAAATCCTCAAAGGTTAACTGATCAATTGGTTTTTTGGTAATCTTCAATTGTGGTAATGGGAAAGGTTCTCTTGTCAACTGTAGTTTCAATCCTTCAAGATGATCATATTTTTCAGTCGGACTGCCTTTATCAGCAACATAAATATGTGCGTCGATGATTGTATGAGCAAAGTAACCAAGCTCGAGATTTGTTTCCTGTGCGATTATTTGTGTAAGAATTGAATACGCAGCAAGATTAAATGGAATTCCAAGGGCAATATCACCGCTTCGCTGAGTTAAATGACAATTTAATTTTCCGTTGCTCACATTAAAAGCAAAAGTATAATGACACGGTGGCAGTTTACTTATTACAGCATTTGCAGGATGCCAGGCAGTTATAACCAGTCTTCTCGAGTTAGGATTTTTTTTAATTTCATTTATCACCCAACCAACCTGATCAAATACCAAAGCACCGTTTGCTTCTCTTTTAACGAAAGGATGATTCTCATCAACAAAAATTTCACCATCAAGTGCTGCAGATTTTTCAGGCACAGGAAATCTTCTCCAGAATCTGCCGTACGCAGTTTGAAGTCTGCCGTTTTCATCAGCCCACGCATCCCATATTTTAGTGTGCTGTTTAAGATTTCTTATATGTTCTTCGCCTGATAAATACCAGAGAACTTCGTAAAGAAGAGATTTCCATTCCATTTTTTTTGTTGTCAGAAGAGGAAAACCTTGAGATAAATCAACTCTGTAAAAAGCACCAAAGTAAGAAATGGTATCCACACCTGTTCTGGATGATTTGCGGACACCTTCATTCATAACAAGTTTAACCAAATCGTGATATTGTTTCATTTATAACCTGATAATTTCTTAAAATTTTGTGCAGGAATTTAAAGAAAAAGGAAGGATAGAAAAACATTAAATTTCAAGTTGAGATAGCTTTGTGAGAGCAAAATAAATAATCAGCTCAACTCAGGAGAGTTGAGCTACATTTTTAATGTTTAATTTCTTCAACTGGTATTTCGGTATGTCTCATCGAGTGAACTTTATTTGCAACAGGCAAACTGATTTCTTTACTTACTCTCTGTTCAAAGTAATCACGGAATCTTTCAACCATAAATTTTACAGGCCATGCAGCAGCTTCACCTAATGCACAGATTGTGTTCCCTTCAATCTGATTTGCAACGGTGATCAGTAAGTCCAAATCACTCACAGAACCTTTACCGGCAACCAATCTTTTCAATATTTTTTCAAGCCAACCAGTACCTTCACGACAAGGTGTGCATTGCCCGCAGCTTTCGTGATGATAGAAGTGAGCAATACGGGCAAGAACTTTTACAAGGTCAGTGTCTTCATCCATTACCATAATTCCACCTGTACCAATCGCTGAACCTGCAGCTTTAAGTGATTCAGCATCCATCTTAACGCCTTCAATCTGATCACCTCTTAATGGAGGCATTGAAGAGCCACCTGGAATAACACAAAGAATTTTTTTATTGCCCGGAACTCCGCCGGCATAGTTGTAAATTATGTCTGTCAACAGAGTGCCCGATGGAAGTTCATAAACACCGGGTTTGTTTACATGTCCGCTTACTCCGAAAAGAATTGTTCCGGGATGTTTAGGTTCTCCTATTGAGCCAAACCATTCCCAACCTTTGTTGATTATCGGAGGGACATTAGTAATTGTTTCAACATTATTGATTGTTGTCGGACAGCCCCACAAACCATTCTGTGCAGGAAAAGGAGGTTTAACTCTCGGATAACCTCTTTTCCCTTCTATGGAATTCATTAAAGCAGATTCTTCCCCACAGATATAAGCTCCGGCACCTTTGTGAATGTAAATATCACAATAAAAATCTGTACCGAATTTTTCTTTCATCTTCTCGCCTACATATCCAGCAGCATACGCATCATCAAGAGCTTTTTGCATCAGCTTAATCCACTTATGGTATTCACCACGAATGTAAATATATGCTACTTTGGCTCCAATGGCATAACAAGTAATTATTGTTCCTTCAATTAGTTGATGAGGATTGTATTCGAAGATTTGTCTGTCTTTGAAAGAACCCGGTTCGCTTTCATCACCGTTGACACAAAGATATTTTGGTTTATCCGTGGTCTTTGGCATAAAGCTCCATTTTAATCCCGTTAGAAATGCTGCGCCGCCTCTTCCTCTGAGACCTGATCTTTTAACCTGATCAATTACATCATCCGGTGATTGTTCAAAAGCTTTTTTGGCTGCAGAATATCCGCCGTGTTGAAGATAAACTTCTAATTTGTGAAAGTCTTTAATATCCGGTAAAACAATTTTTTCCATTAGTTTGTATTCTTTAATGAGTCTAAAATTTCATTTACTTTTTCTTTGGTAAGATTTTCAAAATAATCTTCGTTGATAGCAAACATCGGAGCTGTGCCGCAGCTTCCCATACATTCAACTTCCTCAAGAGAGAATTTTCCATCCTGAGTAACCTGCATATTATCAATACCCAATTTATCTTTAACCTGATTCCAGATATCGTATCCGCCTCTGAGCATACAGGAAACATTTGTACAAACCTGAATGTGATATTTTCCCATTGGCTTCTGATGATACATTGTATAAAATGTAACAACTCCTAAAACATCGTGCGGATGCATATCAAGAAGCTCAGCAATCTCTTTCATTACTTCGGTTGTTATGTAACCATTTTGTTCCTGCGCAATGTACAGTGCAGCCATAACAGCTGATTGCTTTTTCGGATACTTTTTAATCTCTGCGTTTATCCGATCTAAATTTTCCGGTGTGAATTTGAAGTTCATGTTTGAGTTAA
>CALHAB010000120.1 GCA_937934185.1 uncultured Ignavibacterium sp.
TGAACAGGGCATTGTAATGACGGATGATTAACTTTTAAGCTGGCATTTAATCCTTCCTCGGAAACTACCTCAGATTTAAAATTGTTGAGGGATATGTGATGGAAGTGAAAAATATTAGCTGTAAATAAAGCCAGATAGCTAAATATTACTGAATATGTAATAAATTTTTTCTTCATTTTCATTTGAAAGATTTATAAAAACAAATTGAATTTCAAGTGATTTATTTATTTCTATTTGCTATAAAGGATATAATTGTTTGATAGCCTCACTTTTAATAACTTTGGCAAAAAAAAATGGAGTTATATGAACAAGTTTTCTATGGTTGATTATTTTGATATCGAACCACTATTAACAGAAGAAGAAAGATTAATCAGAGATACAGTAAGTGCTTTTGTTGACAATGAAGTTATTCCAATTATAGAAGAATACAACCGAAAAGCAGAGTTCCCATTACATCTGGTACCAAAAATGGCTGAATTGGGATTATTCGGTCCAACTTTTCCATCAAAATATGGTTGCGCTGAATTGAATAATGTTGCTTACGGTCTCATAATGCAGGAACTTGAAAGAGGAGATAGTGGCATCAGAAGTTTTGCATCCGTCCAAAGTGCTTTAGTTATGTATCCAATATTCTCCTTTGGTAGTGAAGAGCAAAAAGACTATTGGTTACCACGATTAGCTTCAGGGGAAAAAATTGGTTGTTTCGGCTTAACTGAGCCGGACTATGGCTCCAATCCCGGCGGAATGATTACAAAAGCTGAGAAAGTATCAGAAGGTTACTTGTTGAATGGTGCTAAAATGTGGATAACTAACGGCACCATTGCGGATATTGCCGTTGTATGGGCTAAACTTGATGGAGTAGTCAGAGGATTCCTAGTTGAAAAGGGAACAAAAGGTTTTACTGCTCCAGAAATGAAAGGTAAGCACTCTTTAAGAGCATCTGTAACATCTGAACTAATTTTTGATAATGTTTTGATTCCAGATTCAAACTTGCTCCCAAAAACAGAAGGACTTAAAAATGCTTTGATGTGTTTAAATCAGGCCAGATATGGTATTGCCTGGGGAGTTGTTGGAGCAATGATGGCGTGCTACGATACTGCATTAAATTATGCAAAGTCCAGAGTTCAGTTCAGCAAACCAATTGCAGCATACCAGATGACTCAGGAAAAACTGGTTTATATGCTTACAGAGATTACAAAAGCGCAATTGCTAAACCTGCAATTAGGATGGTTAAAAGATAAAGGTAAATTAAAGCACACTCAGGTTTCTTTAGCTAAAAGAAATAATTGTGAAAAAGCTTTGGAGATTGCCCGTATGTCACGCGAAATCTTGGGAGCAAACGGAATCCTGGATGAGTATCCGGTAATGAGACATGCTGCAAATTTAGAATCGGTCAAAACATATGAAGGCACTCATGAAATGCACACTTTGATTGTTGGTGAGGATATTACCGGCTATCCTGCTTTTGAGTGATATTTATAATTTAATTAAACGATACTTTTAAAAGAGGTTACTGATGTTAGATAAAAATTTATTGACAGAGGGACTGACATTTGATGATGTTCTGCTTATACCATCGAAGTCTAGGGTATTGCCTAGAGAAGTTGATGTTTCAACCTTTTTAACGCGTGAAATAAAACTTAATATACCACTTATCTCGGCTGCAATGGATACTGTAACGGAGTCTGAAATGGCTATTGCCATGGCCAGAGAAGGGGGAATAGGTATATTACATAAAAATATGTCGATCGAAAAACAATGTGAAGAAGTTGATAAGGTTAAAAGATCAGAGAGTGGAATGATTCAGGATCCAATAACTTTAACGCCTGATAAAACAATTGGTGATGCCCTTCTATTAATGAAAAAATACAGCATATCCGGAATTCCCATAGTTGATGGCAAAGGGAAATTAGTTGGAATTTTAACAAACAGAGATTTAAGATTTGAACCTAATCACTCTTTGCTTGTTTCCGAAATAATGACAAAAGAAAATTTAATTACTGCACCTATTGGAACAACTTTACAAAAAGCTGAAAAAATTCTACAAAAATATAAAATAGAAAAATTGCCTGTTGTTGACAAAAATGGTAAGCTTCGTGGACTTATAACATTCAAAGATATTCTCAAGAAAAAGAAACATCCCAATGCGTGTAAAGATAATTTGGGAAGACTCAGAGTTGGAGCAGCTGTTGGTATAACTAGTGATACCATAGATCGTGTTCAATTACTTTTAAATTCAGGTGCAGATGTAATAGTAATTGACACTGCCCACGGTCATTCTGAAGGGGTTTTAAGAACCATAAAAGAAATTAGAAAAAAATTTAAATATGAGCAATTAATTGCTGGTAATATAGGTACTTATGAAGGTGCTTTAGATCTTATTAATTTAGGTGTAGATGCAATAAAAGTTGGAATTGGTCCCGGGTCAATTTGCACAACAAGAGTAGTTGCTGGCGTAGGAATACCTCAGATAACTGCAATATCTGAAGCTTATCGTGCTGCTTCAAAAAAAGGAATTCCTATAATAGCTGATGGCGGAATTCGCCATACTGGTGATGTTCCTAAAGCAATTGTTGCAGGAGCTGATTCTGTGATGATTGGCGGACTGTTTGCAGGCGTCGATGAAAGTCCTGGTGAAAAAATCCTTTACGAGGGTCGTAGCTTTAAGTTATATAGGGGAATGGGTTCTCTCGGTGCAATGAAGCAAGGAAGTAAAGACAGGTATTTTCAGGATGCTGAAGACGACATTGCAAAGTTAGTTCCAGAGGGTGTAGAAGGTAGAGTGCCTTATAAAGGTCCATTAAGCGATACAATTTATCAAATTATTGGTGGGCTTAGAGCAGCAATGGGATATTGTGGCACTGAAAATATTTCTGTTCTTAAGAAAAACGGTAAATTTATTAAAATTACACTTGCCGGATTGAGAGAGAGCCATCCACACGATGTTATAATCACTCAGGAAGCACCAAACTATAGTTTACAAAAATAATTTTTATGGTTGATAGAAAATTCAAGGTTCTAGTTATTGCTTACTATTTCCCTCCGTTAGGTTTGAGTGGTGTTCAGCGGACCTTTAAATTCGTTAAATATATGCTAAAGTATAATTGGGAACCTACTGTTATAACTACTTCAAAAATAGCGTATTACGCTTATGATGATTCATTGATGAATGAATTGAATTCTCTTGGGATAGAAGTGATCAGAATATCTGGGAATGAACCTAATTCATTACTGTCAAAGCTTGGAAATTTTAAACCACCCAAAGAAATCATTCGGAAAATATTTAATTTCATTTCGCAATCAATCTTTATTCCCGATAATAAAATTTCCTGGTCAAAGGCTGCACTTCAAAGCGCAGAAAATATCTTAAAAAAGAAAAATTTTGATGCAATATTTGTTAGCTCTCCTCCGTTTTCTGCATTCGAGAAAATATCTAAACTAAGATCAAAAATCGATATACCTATTTTTATAGATTATAGGGATTTATGGTATAATAGTTATTTTTCATTATATGTTACTCCCTTGCATAAAATTTTAAATAAAAAGAAAGAGTACTTTTCATTAAAAAGTGCTGATTCTGTTATAGTTACTAATCGGAAGATAAAAGAATATTTATTAAAAACTTACCCATTCTTAACTTTTGAAGATATACATATTATTCCGCATGGTTTTGACCCAGAAGATTTTCAACTTGCAAAACCATTTCCTAAACCTCAAAATAAGATGGTAATTATGTTTTCTGGAACATTCATCGGTTACGGAACTCCAGAATACTTCTTAAAGGCATTTAAGCAGATAACAATTGAAAGACCTGATATTGCACAAAACATTGAATTACATTTTGTAGGTTATTTAAGAAAAGAAAATCATAAGTTAATAAGAAAATTAAAGTTGGAGGAATTTATTATTGACCACGGCTATGTAGATCATCTTACATCAGTTGGTAAAATTATGTCTGCAGATGTTTTATGGTTTATGATTGATTACAAAAAAAATATTGATGCAATCCTGCCCGGGAAAATTTATGAATATATCGGTTCAGGAAAACCAATACTTGGATGTGTTCCTGAAGGTGCTGCTAAGCAAGCACTTCAGGAATATGAAGCATCTTTTATATGTAAACCAAATGATATCGGAGAAATAAAAATGAATCTATACAAGATTTATGAACTTTTTAAAAACAATAGTCTTCCAAAACCTTCTACGGAGGTGATAAGTAAATATAGAAGAGATTTACTCACAGAAAATCTGATAAAAATATTTCAGTCCAAACTTAAAGTTTAGAAATGAATGTTGTAATTATTGGTTCCGGTGGCAGAGAGCACGCACTTGCTTTAGCCATATCAAAAAGCAAATTACTAAATAAATTATTTTGTTTGCCAGGAAATCCTGGAACAAAAAACATATGTGAAAATATTGAAATTACTCCCAATGATTTTACAAAAATATTAACATTCAGTAAAAGTAACGACATCGATTTAGTAATTATTGGTCCAGAGCAACCCTTAGTAGATGGTCTTTCAGATTATTTAAGAGAAAATAATATAAATGTTTTCGGACCATCTTCTTCTGCCGCACAAATTGAATCAAGTAAATCTTTTGCTAAATCTTTAATGATAAGATCAGGGGTTCCTACTGCGTCATATAAAGAATTTAATTCAAATGAGTTCAAGGAAGCCGTTGATTATTTGGGAAATTGTCATTTCCCTATTGTTATTAAAGCAGATGGACTTGCTTCTGGTAAAGGTGTATTCATATGTGATAACAGAAAGCAAGCTGAACAAATCATTTATGAAATATCGGTTGATAAGATTTTCGGTAATGCAGGCGAAAAATTTTTAATAGAAGAATTTATGATTGGCGAAGAAGCATCTGTCTTCGCAATAACTGATGGGGAAGACTTCATAACATTACCTGCGGCTCAGGATCATAAAAGAATTGGGGATAATGACACTGGGAAAAATACTGGTGGAATGGGAGCTTATGCTCCTGCTCCTTTGATTTCAGAAATTATTGAAAAAGAAATTCAGAATAAAATAATTAAACCGATCTTACATCAGCTTAAATCCGAAGGTTATCCATTTGTTGGTTGTTTGTACGCTGGTTTAATGATTACTTCTGAGGGACCTAAAGTTGTTGAATTCAATTGTCGTTTTGGTGATCCGGAAACTCAAGTTGTACTGCCAATATTGGAAGGCGATGTATTAAAATTATTATTTTCAGCTGCAACAGGAAAAATTGATAAAGAATCTGTGCGTTACTCTGGCGGTTGTTCAGTTTGTGTAGTTGCAGCTTCAAAAGGATATCCGGATAAGTTTGAAAAAGGTTTTGAAATTTCAGGATTAGATATTGATGATCCTGAAGTAATTGTTTATCACGCTGGAACTAAAGAAATAAATGGTAAAATCCTTACTAATGGCGGAAGAGTTCTTGGTGTTACTTCAGTTCTAAAATACAATAATCTGATTGAAGCACGTGAAAAAGCATATAATGCAATAAAAAAAATTAATTTCAAGAATATTTATTATCGAAATGATATTGCTTTGAAAGCAATCAAGTTTCTGTAATCAGTTCGGAATTCTTAAATATAATTATGCTTCCAATTCATACACACTCCTACTACACACTCTTATGCGGCACTTCATCTATTGATGATTTATTAAATCGTGCTTTAGAATATAAATTAAACTCGTTGACTCTTACAGATACTAATGGAATGTATGGCTTGATAGAATTCTATAAAAAAGCCAAGGAATTAAATATAAAACCAATCCTCGGTTCTCTGATAACCGATGCAAATTCCAAGAATGGTTATGCAATCTTTCTGGCAAAAAATATCGAAGGTTACAAAGATTTATGTTCAATTATTACAGCTAAAAAGTTAGACGAAAAGTTTAACCTGTCTGAAATTTTAAAGAAATATTATCCTAATCTAATTATTATAACTCCTGATATTTATTTGTTGAATATCATTAATCCAAAAAACACATTTTTTGCTGAAATAATTTTCACAAAAAAGCGTTTGAATAAATCGAAATTACTACTTGAATATGTTAAGCAAAAAAATATTAATGTTGTTGCTAGTAACCCAATATATTTTCTTTCAAAAGAGGATTATGTAGTTCATAAACTGCTCAGAGCGATTGATGAAAATAAAACTATTGAAAATCTTAAAGAAGATGATTTGGCAGATGAAGAATTTTATTTTAAACATCCTGATGAAATCAGAAAAATATATAATCAGCTGCCGGATCTGATTGATCATTCAGAACTAATTGTGAAACAGTGCAATATTGAACTGGAATTAGGAAAATATAACTTTCCATCATACCCAAATGCACATCCGGATTCCTATACATTTTTTTATAAAATTGTTTATGATGGATTTGAAAGAAAATATCATAAACCAACACAAAAACATAGGGACAGATTGCAATATGAAATTGATGTTATTTCTTCATTGAATTTTATTGATTACTTTTTAATAGTTTGGGATATTGTTCAAGAAGCAAAGCGTAGAGGAATGCTTTATATTGGAAGAGGTTCGGCTGCTAATAGTATGGTAGCATATTGTTTGGATTTAACTCAGATAGAGCCAGTAAGTAATAATTTATATTTTGAAAGATTTTTGAACCGAGCAAGAACCAGCCCACCCGATGTTGATATTGATTTTTCCTGGAAAGAACGAGATGAGATAATAAAATATATTTTCGAAAAATACGGATATGAAAATGTTGCAATGATTTCTACACATGTAACCTTCAGAGCTAAATCTGCTTTCAGAGAAACTGCAAAAGCATTTGGGATTTCAGAAAGTGAAATATCAACTTATAGCAGAAAAATTCCCTGGACAAACGCAAAGAATCTTCCGAATATTGCCTCGTTATTTCCTGAATCGAAATCTCTTGATTTCAGGAAAGAACCTTGGAACACCATTGTAAATCTGGCAAGCAGAATAGCAAATTATCCGAGACACTTGAGTATTCATCCGGGGGGAATTGTTATAACTCCAACAAAGGTTACGGATTATTGTGCTCTTGAGTATGCAAAAAATAAAGGTTTGGGTTTGATAATTACTCAACCTGATATGTATTCAATTGAAGATTTGGGCTTAATTAAAATTGATTTATTAAGTCAAAGGTCACTTGGTGTTTTGCGAGATACGATGAAAACAATTAAAGAGAAAACTAATCATAATTCTTTCCGTTCAAAGAAAACTTAGTTGAATCAAATGCCAATAATGCCAAACACAAAATCAGCAATAAAGTATTCTCTCCTAATTTTCTCCATCCAACAGGAGTTCCTTTTCCGAAACATCCGCAATCAATGTCCAGCCCACGAATCATACTTATAGCAACTGCGATTATGAAAACAAACAATAATGTCCCGATAATCGTTGCATTCTCCTTGACCGAAATTCCAAATAAAAGTAGTATTCCACTGACTAGTTCTAACCACGGCAAAGTAATCGCTAAAAGATTAATTGTCTCTATAGGAAAAAGTCTGTAATTATAAATTGCCTGAGAAAAACCTTTTGGGTCAGATATCTTTTCTGCACCCGCATAAATAAAGACGATGGCAACGATAATTCTACTCATTAAGAGAAAGAATTGGTTCGAAAAAATTTTTTTCATTGTTCACCTTTTGAAACAGGATAACCTTTTTCAAGCCAATCATTCCAACCCCCAAAGAAGATATAGACTTTCTTATAACCTCTTTCAAATAATTCATCACCAAGCAGAATACTTAAGTCACATTCAGTTCCACTACAATAAGTAACCAGGATTTCGTCTTTATTAATATTCCTGAGTATATCTCTGTAACTTTCATCTCCATCAAAGGGAATGTTTATAGCTCCTTTTATATGACCTTCGATGAATTCGTCGGGCATTCTTGCATCGATAAATTTAACACCTTGTTTATATAACTGATAAGCTTTATCAATCTTTATTGCAAGTGGTTTTTTAAACTCAGGAGCCTGAGGATTTAAAGTCTCTGGTTGGTTCTCAGAATAATTCGGGCTACTAACGGATAGATTATTAAAGGTGGTATCGGATAATTCAGCAGAAGAATCCTCATTTTCATTTCTCATAGTGGAGGTATCATCATCAGCAAATTCAAGAACTCTCTCTTCACGTATGAGCGAAATACCGTTTGGATTTAAGAAGTTAAAAACAAAACCAACAAAGAATGAAACTAATATTATCGCTGATAGATTTTTTTTATTCATCAGATTATTAAAATGATGCGAATTGAATGTGCTATATCGTCATTATGATTGTACCGAAGGCCGGACTCGAACCGGCACGAGGTGTGAGCCCCACTGGATTTTGAGTCCAGCGCGTCTACCAATTCCGCCACTTCGGCAAAGAACAATCAAAAATATTAAGTCCAGCGCGCCTGCCTGCGGTAGGCAGGTCTACCAATTCCGCCACTTCGGCAAATTTTCAAAAAGCTGATAAATAATTTTTTGATCAACTTATCGTCGGATATAAAAAGACCTATTCGCTTTATTCCAACTAAAATATCTTGTTACAGATACGATAATTGAACAAGAATAATTTTTCGCAGTGCAATTATAAAAAAATATGGGAGTTTTAGCAATTTCTTTTTCTGGTTGAGTCATAAGTGATTCAATAAATTTTTGTTTCTCAAAATGAAATGATTGTTAAACAAGAAACAAAACTTTTTTCTAAAACAATTGGCATTATCATTGAACGATAATTACAAAGCACGGAGGTAATATGAAAAAAAATTACAGAAAGAAGAAAAACCAGAAAGAAAAATTTGATACTTTCATCCTGAAAGATTGGGATGAATATCAGGAAATTGAAGAAGAAGAGCTTGAAGATCTGATGGAGGAATTCCATATTCCTGATATTGATTATATAGAACCAATAGACAAACCGGAAGAATTGACATTTAACTAAGGAAAAATTTATGAGCAAAATTTACATCGGTTTTGATGGTCAATATGAGATTGACGATCAGGGAAATATTGTTCATCAGTTGATTGACCAATTCGGAAGAGTTTCCGGAATTACACGCATTTATAAAAGCGTTAAAAAGATTCCTAATCTTTTCGACAGAGAGAGAATTGAGTATCTTATTCAACTAATGAACATTTATAAATTCACTGGAAGAGTTTAATTAACCTCTGTTTGTCCAGATTCTTCTTAGCTCGTCGAACCAACTCTCCTTCGATTTGATTTTCATAATCTTTATTTTTGTGCCTCAAATAAAGGACAAAATCAGTTTATGAATCAGTCAAAAGAAACGATTAAAGAAAAACCAAAAAATTTTATATATGAAATTATCGAAGATGATATACGCACAAATAAATGGGGAGGAAGAGTTCACACAAGATTTCCCCCTGAGCCAAATGGTTATCTACACATTGGACACGCAAAATCAATCTGCCTGAATTATGGTATTGCAAGAGATTTCAATGGCAAATTCAATCTGCGTTTCGATGATACTAATCCAACCAAAGAAGAGCAGGAATATGTCGATTCAATTATTGAAGATGTTAAATGGCTCGGAGCCGATTTTGAAGACAGAATATTTTATGCTTCTGATTATTTTGATCAAATGTACGAATATGCTGTTCAGTTAATCAAAAAGGGCAAGGCGTATGTAGATGACCTTGATCCTGATTTGATGAAGGAATATCGTGGAACTATCAATGAGCCCGGTAAAGAAAGTCCTTTCAGAAACAGGAGCGTTGAAGAAAATCTTGATTTATTTGAACGAATGAGAAAAGGTGAATTCAAAGAAGGAGAAAAAGTGCTCAGAGCTAAGATAGATATGTCTTCTCCAAATATGCTTCTTCGTGATCCGGTTATGTACAGAATTTTACACGCAACTCATCATCGCACAGGTGATAAGTGGTGTATCTATCCAACATACGATTGGGCTCATGGTTTGGAAGATTCGATTGAAGGAATCACGCATTCCATATGCACTCTTGAATTTGAAATTCATCGTCCACTCTATGATTGGTTTTTGGATGAGCTTGGAATTTATCATCCTCAACAAATTGAGTTCGCCAGACTGAATTTAAGTTATACAGTAATGAGCAAAAGAAAATTACTGGAGCTGGTTCAGTCAGGAATTGTAGATGGTTGGGATGATCCAAGAATGCCAACTATTTCAGGTTATCGAAGAAGAGGATATACTCCTGAAGCAATCTGGAATTTTGCTGAAATGATTGGTGTAGCAAAGCGGGATGCTCTGACAGATATTGCTTTATTGGAATATGCAATAAGAGAGGAATTGAATAAAAGAGCTCAGAGAGTAATGGGTGTGCTAAAACCATTAAAAGTTATAATTACAAATTATCCGGATGACTTAACTGAAGAACTTGATGCTGTAAATAATCCAGAAGACCTTTCGATGGGAAGCAGAAAAATTCCTTTCAGCAAAGAAATTTTTATTGAGCAAACTGATTTTATGGAAAATCCTCCTAAGGGTTATTTCAGACTAATGCCCGGAGGAGAAGTAAGACTGAGATACGCTTACATCATAAAATGTGAAGAAGTTATTAAAGATGAGCAGGGAAATGTAATTGAATTAAGATGTACTTATGATCCGGATACTAAAAGTGGTTCCGGAAAAAGTGATAAAAAGGTAAAAGGAACAATTCACTGGGTTTCTGCTAAAGATGCTGTGAATTGCGAAGTGAGATTATACGACAGATTATTTACCGTTGAAGATCCATCAGCTGATAAAGAAAAAGATTTTAAGGATTTTATCAATCCGAATTCATTGGAAATTATCAGCGATGCAAAACTTGAACCTTTTGTACTTAACGCCAAACCAGGAGACAAATTTCAGTTTGAAAGACTTGGTTATTTCTGTGTCGATTCAAAATACACAACTAAAGATAAACTGGTTTTTAACAGAACGGTTACCTTGAAAGATACCTGGGCAAAAAACATTAATAAAAAATAATCCATGGCTAAAGAGAAAAAGAAGAGCAGACTGTATTCAGTTATAACAGCTGATGTTGTTAAATCGTCAAAGCTGTCAATTGCCAAGCACAGGAAGCTTGTTGATGTTATTAAAAAGTGCAGTAGTGAATTACAAAAAATTTTTCCTGCAGCTTTTCAATACACTCCTGAATATTTTCGCGGCGATAGCTGGCAGGTGGTATTAAAGAAACCAGAATTAGCACTTGGAATTGTCCTCTATTACAGAGCTTTCATTCGTGCTAATATGAAACTAAGTTCAATGGATGCCAGAATGGCTATCTCTCTTGGCTCTATTGATTTTGTTAAGAAATCTTTTGGTGTAGGTGAAGCATATAGAATTTCCGGTGAAGCTATTGATATCAAAGGCAAACGCAGACTTAAATTTATTTACAATGAATCTGAATTATCCGAACTGCTCGATCTTCTTGTTGAGAATTCTGATTTCATTTCCTCCAGATGGACAGTCAGACAATGTCAGATAATATTGTTAGCTCTTAAAGGTTATAATCAGCTACAAATCGCCAGGAAAATTAAAGTTACTCAACAGGCCGTTTCTCAGCAGCTTGATTCAGCCGGTTGGGCAGTTATTTCCAGAAATATCAAAACATTTCAAAAAAGAATAGAAAAACTAGTTCATAATAATAATACAAGCTTTTAAGCTTGTAGTTATATAGTACAAGCTTTTAAGCTTGTACTAACAGAATTATAGTTTGAGAGAAATACCAATAATCACTAACAGGATTTAGATTTGGATAGTCTGCAGATCAAAATATTAGTTCCTCTGATTGCCGCACATTTTCTCGGTGATTTTATTTTACAAACTGATCAGGATGTTAAAGAAAAGAATAAAACTCTAACTTTTGTAAAGCACTTATTGATAATTACAATTCTGAGTTATTTATTACCAGGTCTTTTTGATAACTATCTTATTGCAGCTTTTATCTTGGTAACTCATACTATCATTGACATTATCAAACTAAAGATAAAAAAAGACAACATCTGGATTTTTTTATCAGATCAGTCAGCACACATTTTTGTTCTCATAATTATTTCAATAAATGCTAAATTCTTCATTGATAAAAATCCTGAGTTCTTTTGGGAAATCTATTTTGGAAAAAATTATTATTTAGTTCTGGCGCTACTTACTTCGATTGTTATCCTAACAAAATTTAGTGGAATACTAATTGGTTATATTATTAAACCACTTCAGGCGAAAATATTTAAAGCTGGAGAAGGTCTTAATAATAATTTACCACAAACCGGGAAGTTAATCGGTTATCTTGAAAGATTTATTATTCTGATTTCAATATTGATGGATGTGCCAGCTATAATCGGATTTCTGATAACTGCAAAATCAATTTTGAGGTATGCAGAAATAAAAAGTGAAAATGACAAGTTGTTCGTTGAATATATTCTAATTGGAACACTGTTCAGTTTTGCTCTTGGTATTTCGTTATCATATCTGACTTACAAATCAATAGAAACATTAAACATTATGCTTTGACACTTTTGATGTTTTTAATTGCCGATTCAATTCTCTTTATAACTTCATCTTTCCCAAGTATAAATAGCAAGTCAAACATTCCCGGACCAGTGCTTTGTCCTGAGACTGCAAGTCTTAAAGGATGAATTAGTTTTCCTTTACCTATTTTTAATTCTTCAGCTACCTTGGTTAAAGCGTGTTCAAAATCTTCTTTGGATGGATTAACTAAGTTTTCAAATTCAGTTTTTAGTCTAAGAAGTTGTTGTGGTGTATCTTCTTTCCAGTTTTTCTCGATTGCTTTTTGTTCATATTCCATCGGAGCTTCATAGAAATATCTGCAGTTATAAATAAAATCCTTTACGAAGTTTACCCGCTCTTTCATTGCGTGAATAATTAAAAGAAGTTTTTCATCAGAATAAAATTGACCTTTATATTCTGAGTTGCTCAATTCCTTTTTAAGCAATGAAAGAATCTCTTCGTCAGATTTTTTACGGAGATGTTCTGCATTCAACCAATTAAGTTTTTGTAAATCGAAAACAGCACCGGATTTATTTACTCTTTCGAGAGAGAATTTCTCAATTAATTCATCCATATAATAAAACTCCTTGTCATCACCTGCATTCCATCCGAGTAGAGCAACAAAGTTAATCAAAGCTTCTTTCAGATAACCTTTATCACGATAATCTTCAACTGCAACATCACCTTGTCTTTTACTTAATTTACTTCTGTCAGGATTTAATAACAGAGGCAGATGAGCAAATACTGGTCGCTCCCAGCCAAATGCATCGTAAAGCAAAACATGCTTTGGTGTTGATGATAACCATTCTTCACCGCGGATAACATGAGTAATCTGCATCAGATGATCATCCACTACATTTGCAAGATGATATGTCGGATATCCGTCACTTTTAATCAGAACCTGATCATCAATATTATTACTATCAAACTCAACATGATCTCTTATCACATCGTCAAATTCAATTTTCTGGTTGAGCTCAACATTTAATCTAATAACTTTAGGAATTCCTTTCAGAAGATTTTCTTCAATTTCAGATTTGCTAAGATGCAAACAGTGCTTATCATATTTCGCCTGAGGAAGTTTTTGCCTTTGCTGTTCTTGTCTTAATGCTTCGAGTCTTTCAGGAGTGCAGAAGCAGTAATATGCTTTATCTTGAGAAATTAATTCCTCGGCATATCTATTATAAATTTCCAATCTATGTGATTGCATATATGGTCCGAATGGCCCGCCAATATCAGGACCTTCATCATAATTTAAACCAGCCCAGTGAAGTGCTGCAATCAGATTTTCAACTGCACCTTCAACATATCTGTTTCTGTCTGTATCTTCAATACGAAGAATAAATTTCCCGTTATTCTTTCTTGCGAATAAATAATTGTATAAAGCTGTGCGAAGTCCTCCAACATGTAAATAACCTGTCGGACTTGGCGCAAAACGAACACGAACCTGTGAGTTAATCATTTTTGTTTCTACTCTGCGAAAATTTTTAGAAGAAATTTGAGAAGTTCAGACTTTGGGAACATTTTTTTCAGTGTAGTATTTGACTTTGTCTATAAACTCCTGAGAATCAATTGGTTTAGGAATATAATCTGTTGCACCTGCTTCAAGACATTTTTCACGATCACCTTTCATTGCAAAAGCTGTAAGTGCAATAATGGGTGTATCACGATAATCATCAAGTTCTCTTATTTTCTGAGTAGCTTCAAAGCCGTTCATTACAGGCATTTGCATATCCATTAGTATCAAATCATATTTCTGCTGCTTTACTGCTTCAAGTGCCTGAAGTCCATTTTCAACTACAACAATTGAGTCAAAATTATTTTTCTTCAAAAGTCTTGTTACTATTATTTGTGAATGCTTGTAATCTTCAACCAATAGTATTTTTACTGCATCAGTTTTATCTTTAATAGTTTCAGGTGCTGCAGGTTCATCGTATCTGTTTATCATAGCGGCAACTGTATCCGCCAGGTTTTCGATATTAGTGCTGCTCTTGTGAAGCAGCTCAGTAAATAGTCCGTCTATCTTTTTCAGATCCTCCTGATAAGAATCTTTTCCTGTGTAGATAATAATCGGAAGTTTGGCGAATTGTTTTTTTGATTTTATCTGCTTGATAAGTTCAAATCCGTTGAGAACAGGCATATCAAGATCAATAATAGCAAGATCCAAATCAACATTGTCAATCATATTTAGGACTTTACTTGATTGATGTTCGGCGATGGCATTGAAACCAGCTTGTTCAACTGCGCCTTTAATTAAGTTGAGTGTCGGAATATCATCATCAACAACAAGTATGTTTGAATCCTTTTTAAGTTTGTAACTTGTAAGAACTTCTACAAGATATTTGTAATTGATTGGTTTGACAAAATATTCAACTGCGCCCATCATAAATGCTTTTTGCTGTTCTGCTTCAACAGAGCAGATGATAACAGGAGTGTGTTTTGAGTTGGGATGTTCTCTTACCATTTTCATAAATTCAAATCCATTCATATCGGGCAAAACTATATCCATCAGAACAGCAAGAAAACTTTCCTGATCTATAAGTTTCAGAGCTTGCTTAGCTGAGTTTACAATGATTGGCTCATAACCCCACTTTGTGAGATAGTTGCTGAGCAGCTTTGAGGTTGCATAGTCATCTTCAACTACCAAAACTTTGTTTTTCTTATCCGTAGGTTTTGGTATTGCTATGAAGCCGGCTTCAAAAGTTGTTGCAAGTTCTGCATTTATTGAAAAATTGTAAGTAATTCCTTTACCGATTGAACTACTAATGATAACATCACCACCGAGAAACTCAATATACTTTTTGCTCAGAGTTAAACTCAGACCGGTTATGTTTCCGATTTTCGAATTATATAATTCAGTGAGTGAAAAAGGGTGGAAGAACTCGGTCACTTTTTTAGAGGGAAGACCTGTGCTTGTGTCAGAAATTCTGAAAGATATTTTTTTATTTGATGAAGCAGTAACTGATAATGTGATTTTTCCTTTTTCAGTTAGTCTTAATGAGTTAGTTAAAAAAGTTAGGAGAATATATCTTAATTTTTGCGCATCAACTTTAATAGTCTCAGGAATTATTTCATCTACCTCCGTAATAAATTCAATATGGGAACTATCAGTTTTTTCTTTGAAGATGGAAAGCAACTCATTAATAAAATCTTTTAATTTAATACTGTTTAAAGTAGATTTGATTGAGCCGCTTTCGAGTTTGCTCAAATCAATCAGATCATTTATGATTGAGAGTAATTCGAAGGCATTATCTTTCAAAGTTGAAACATACTCAGCCTGAGAAGGAGAAAGGTTCTCTTCGTTCAAAAGCGAAGCAAATCCCATTATGCTGTTTGTTGGTGTTCTGAGCTCCTGTGAAATCGAAGAAAGGATAAGACTAAGAGAGTTGCTCAAACTGCCTCTGCCTTGAATCCATAACTTTAACAAATTCTTAAAACTATCTGCAATAATTTGAATATTATCGGTTTCACTTTTTGTAAAAGAAGTTTTCTTTGCAATCTTAAGTAAGGCTTTTGTATTATCACCAAGACTTAGCAATAAACAACCTTCATTTATAAGATGATCAGTTATATGAATTGAACAATCATTCTGTTGATTGAATGAATCAACTAAAGTTTTTCCATTCATAATCTGACAGCCGGGGCAGGAATGACTCGAGCCAATGATGATTGATTTCTTTACTCCGGTTGATTTACCGATTACTTCCAAACCATTTGAGTTATTAACTTTAAATAAAACTGCAGCATCGAGTTCAAATTCAGTAGTAACAAATTCACAAAGTTTACTTGGGAAGTCAGCAGAAGAACTCACTGCAAGATTTAATATTTCATTGTACTTGCTTAAGAAATCAATCTTTGAACTTTGCATAATTTTTATTTTGTTTTTGCTTAAAGGAAATTTTAATGAAGTATAATCTAATTTCTAATTCAAATTTATCAAATATGTTTTATTTATGCTAATTGAAGGCAAACAGTATTTTTAGCTATAAATATCTGTGACAGGCATTAAAAATTCTGAATTCAGTGAATGGTATTTTTGAGTGGGAATTAAACAAAAAAATTTTATGAAAAAGAAAATAGTAATTGTAGGAGCAGGTTTTGGCGGATTAACAGCTGCTAAAAACTTAGCTGATACTGAATATGAAATAACGCTTATTGACAGAACAAATCATCATTTATTTCAACCATTGCTTTATCAGGTAGCAACTGCTGCTCTTTCTCCTTCTGACATTGCAGTTCCAATACGGTCTTTACTGAGCGGCTACAAAAACATCAAAGTAATTCTTGATGAAGTAATTTCAATTGATAAAGATAATCATTTGGCCAAGCTAACGGATTCACAACTAAACTATGATTATCTGATTATTGCAGTTGGCGCCAAACATTCATACTTCGGTAAAAGTGAATGGGAGAAAATAGCCCCGGGTTTAAAGACTTTGACCGATGCATTAACGATTCGTGAAAAGATTATTGAAGCACTTGAACTGGCAGAGAAAGAAAACAACCCTGAGCTGATGCAAAAATATTTAACATTCGTTATTGTTGGTGGTGGTCCGACCGGCGTTGAGCTCGCAGGTGCAATTGCTGAAATCGCAAAAGAAACTATGATTAAGGATTACAAAAGCTTCAGACCCGAAGACACAAAAGTAATTTTAATTGAAGCTGCTGAAAGAATTTTATCTTCATTCGATAAAAAACTTTCTGAGCAGGCAAAGGAAGATTTAGAAAAAATGGGTGTTGAGGTGAAACTGAATACAAAAGTTGAAAATATTTCTGATGATGGAGTTTATACAATTCAGGGATTTATTCCAGCGAAGACTATTATCTGGGCAGCAGGCAATCAGGCATCTCCAATTTTAAAATCCTTAAATGTTGAAACGGACCGTGCTGGAAGAGTAATCGTTAACAAAGATTGTTCAATCCCTGGTAATCCTGAAATATTTGTTATCGGTGATGCCGCTTATTTTGAAGATGAAAATGGAAAGGTATTACCCGGCGTTGCTCAGGTGGCTATTCAGCAAGGAAAATTTGTTGCCGAAATAATTAAAAATGAAATTCCTTTTGAAAAAAGACCTGTATTCAGATATAAAGACAAAGGAACTATGGCAACAATCGGAAAGGCAAAAGCTGTTGCTGAAATTAAAGGAATAAAACTGACAGGACTTTTTGCCTGGTTAGTCTGGTCCTTTGTCCATGTATTCTTTCTGATTGGTTTCAGAAATCGTTTTCGTGTAATGATTGAATGGATTTGGTATTACTTAACAAAACGACACGGAACACGCCTTATTGTTGGTAAATAGTAATCCAAAGAATTAGACTTGATTAAAAATTTCTTCTTAACTTAGTTTGAAACAAAAAATAATCTTGTTTTGAACTTAAGAAACTTATTCCTAAAAATATTCCTGCTTACATTTTTTTCAGTCTTTGAAATTTTTCCGCAGATTTCACAAAATAATCTATTAGTTACTGACTCTATCAGGATAAACTTCGATAACAAATATTTTATTTCTCAGGTTGCTATAATTCCAAATTCTGAAACGATAAAATTAAAAGAAAGAATTTTACAGCCCGGTGATTACCAATTCTTTTACGATGAGGGATTTTTCAAACTCTCCGATACGATTTCTTATTCCATATTTGATACTCTCGTTGTAACATACCTGGCTTATAATCTTGGATTAAAGAAAGAGTACAAAAGACGATCTCTGGTTATGAAATTTGATGAACAAACCGGAGATACACTGCAAACTATCAGGACAGAAATAAATCCTTTTTCTCCTGAAAATATTTTTGGAAGCGGAATTCAAAAAAGCGGAACAATAGTGAGAGGATTCACTGTTGGAACTACTAAAGATTTTTCATTAAACAGCGGTCTGAGATTACAATTGTCCGGAAAACTTTCTGATGATATTGAAATTGTTGCGGCACTCACGGATGAAAATACTCCAATCCAACCTGAAGGCAATACAGAACGGCTTGAGGAACTCGATAAAGTTTTCATTCAGGTCAGACATCCCAATGCAATCGGAACATTTGGCGATTATCAGCTCAAACAAAGATATGGTGAATTCGGAGTCATTGACAGAAAACTGCAGGGTTTAATGGGTGAATTTATTTATGAGAATACAACTGCTTTCGTTTCTATTGCGAGCTCAAGAGGAAAGTTTAACACTAATAATTTTAATGGACAGGATGGAGTTCAAGGTCCGTACAGACTAAACGGAATTAACAATGAAAGAGATATAATAATTATTGCAGGAACAGAAAAAGTTTTTCTTGATGGAATTGAAATGAAAAGGGGAGAGAATAATGATTATACAATTGAATATTCAAATGCTACAATAACATTTACTCCAAACAGATTAATTACTTCTGCAAGCAGAATAAGCGTTGATTTTGAATATACCGACAGACAATACGCAAGAAATTTTTTTGGGGCAGGAGTCTCATCTTCTTTTTTCAATAACATTCTTAAATTCGGGTTTGAATACTTGAGAGAAGGTGATAATCAGGATGCACCAATTGATATTTCGTTAACTGAACAGGATAAAGAAATTCTCTCACAAGCAGGAGATGACAGAAACAAAGCAGTTAAAAGCGGAGTGCGGCTTGCAGAACCTGATTCACTTGGAATTGTCAGAGGCATTTATACAAAAGTTGATACAACTATTAATGGAGAACCATTTTCATATTACATTTACAATCCCGGTGACTCATTATCAATTTATAATGTTTCATTCTCCTTTGTTGGTGAAGGAAAAGGAGATTATGTAAGAGAAAGTTTAGGCGTTTATCGCTTTGTTGGAATAGGAAGAGGAGGATATCTTCCGATAATTTTCATTCCTGTTCCACAATTAAAGCAGCTGGGTGCAATTACTTTATCTGCAAATATTTTTGAAAATCTTGAACTCAATTTAGACTATGCGGGAACTCTTTTTGACAAAAACAGATTTTCCTCACTCGATGAAAATGATAACTTCGGATACGCTGCAAATTTTTCACTAAGATTGAAACCTTCAGAAATTGAAATCGGTAAATTGAATCTGGGTAAAGCCGGACTTTCTTATCGTGAAAGATTTATCGAGAAAAAATTTTCTTCATTCGATAGATTCAACGATGTTGAGTTCAGCCGTTACTACAATACTTCAACTGCAAGTGAAAAAGAAAATGAAAGCTTAAGAGAGATTGGCTTAACTCTTTTACCACTTGAAGGATTAAGAATTAACTCTACTGCCGGATTTTTGTCGAAAGGAGATTCATTTTCTTCAGAACGATTTAACAATTTTATAAGTTTTACTGATAACAAATCCTTCGGTACTGAATACAATCTTGATTATGTAAATACTTCCAACCAAATAATAAAATCGAAATGGTTCAGACATCGTGGTAATGCATATTATCAATTCTGGAATCTTAAACCAGGCATTGAGTTTTTAGCAGAGGACAAAAGTGATAAACAAAATGAGAAGGATTCTTTACTAAACGGTAGTCTAAAGTATATTGAATTTATTCCTTTCGTAGAATTATCAGATTTCGAAGGAATTAAATTTATTACTCGACATTCATTCCGCGAAGATTATTTTCCAATTGAAGGAATACTTCTCAAAGAGTCTGTTTCGAAGACAAATTCATTTGAAATCAGTTACAAAGGATTTCGCGAGTTTACTTCTTCCTTAAACCTGACCATACGAAATAAAAATTACACACAAGATTTCAAAGAAATTGGTTTTCTTGATAATCAATCAATACTTGTTCGCTCTCAGTCCAGGTTTAACTTTTGGGACCCATTATTGAAAGGTGATTTGTTTTATGAAGTATCAACTCAAAAGTCAGCGCGGCTTCAAAAAGTTTTTGTGCGTGTTGAACAAGGAACTGGAAATTTCAAATATCTTGGTGATTTGAACAACAATGGAATTGCTGACGAGAATGAATTTGAACCCACAACTTTTGATGGCGATTATATTCAGGTTACTATTCCAACTGATCAGTTATTCCCTGTAATTGATTTGAAAACGAGTACGAGATGGAAGACTAATTTCTCAAAGCTGATTAGCGATAAAAATTTTCTTTCATCATTCTTAAAATCAATTTCTACAGAAACTTTGTGGAGAATTGAAGAGAACAGTAAAGAAACAAAATATTCAAATATCTATTTGCTGCGATTATCAACTTTTCAAAACGAAGCAACTACAATTCGCGGCTCAAATTTATTTCAGCAGGATTTTTTCCTGTTTGAGAATGAACAGGATTTATCGCTAAGATTTCGCTATCTGCAGCGAACAAATCTTAATGAATTCAGCGGCGGATTTGAACGAGGTTATTTCAGAGAAAGAAGTCTCCGCATAAAATTTAAAATGGTCGAAGAGATCAGTAATCAAACAGATTTAACCAATTCTGATGATAATCTTTCATCTCAAAAAATTTCTAACAGAATAAGAAGAATCAACAGTAATTTTATAACATCAGATTTTTCTTATCGTCCTGTCAGAACAATTGAAGTTGGACTGAGATTAAAAGTTGGAAGAAATGAAGATACATTTCCAGCTCAACCAACAATTATTGATTTTAATGGACAAGCAGTCAGATTGAATGTTTCTTTTCTTGGAACCGGCAGACTTCGTATCGAACTTGAAAGAAATGAATTACTTGCAAACACTAATCAGAATTTTATTCCATTCGAATTAACGGGTGGAAATCAAATCGGCAAAAATTATTTCTGGAGAGTTAATTTTGATTACAAATTGTCTTCAAATCTTCAAACAACTATAAGCTATGATGGAAGATTGCAGGGAAGCTCAAAACCAATTCATACAATGCGGGCAGAAGTAAGAGCATATTTTTAGCCGCGAATTACACTGATTATCATTAATTAAAATAGTGGCTGAATTTAAAATCTTATTAAATTACAATATGAAAATTATTTCAAATCTGATCGAAGCGCATATTTTCAGAGAGCAAAATGGCGAACTCGAATTTTTACTTCTCAAAAGAGCGCCATATCAATATTATCCGAATCTCTGGCAGATGGTTTCCGGTAAAATTAAAGACGGCGAAAAAGCTTATGAGACGGCGTTGAGAGAAATTAAAGAAGAAACTGATTTAACTCCGGAAAAAATGTGGATTGCGCCAAACATTAATTCTTTTTATTCGCCTGATGATGAATATATTTCTCTGATTCCGGTTTTTGCTGCAAAAGTAAACTATGATTCTTCAGTAAAAATCAGTACTGAACATTCAGAATATAAATGGTTAAAACCTGAAGAAGCAAAAAATTTACTTGCCTGGGACGGGCAAAGAAAATCAGTTGATTTGATTGTTGAATATTTTCTTGTTAGAAAAAGTTTTTTGAACTTTGTTGAAATACAAGTCTAATCTCGATTTGGTTTTGCCGCTGTTCATTGGTTTGAACTATGAAATAACATTTGGTAATTTAACAAACAAATAATTCATTATTATATGAAAGATAAAAACCAAATCATCGAAATAATAAGAGACTATCTAATCACTTTTAATGAGATCAGTTTTGCTTATTTATTCGGTTCATTTGTAAAGAGTGACAGATATGAAGATATTGACATTGCTGTTTTTCTGAACAAAGATTTTGACTACAAGAACTTAAACAAATTTCCGTATGGTTATCATTCTTTCCTCATTGGTAATTTGTGTCTAAAGTTAAAAACAGACAATGTGGATTTAGTTTTATTGAATGAATCAGATTTATTCCTTTTCAAAAAAATTATTACTACAGGAAAGCTGCTATTTGAAAAAGATAAATTTTTCAGAATCAAATTGGAATCTTCGATAAAAAAAGAGTTTATTGATACTGATCATTACAGAAAGATCAAATTAAAATCCTTACAGGATAAGCTTAATGTACGATAAAGAAGTAATACTAAAACATCTCAATGCACTTCTAATAGATTTAAGTAACCTTGAAAAACATAAGAATATTACTGAAAATGATTTAAGGCAGAATCTGGATTTAGTATGGATTTTAGAAAGAGGTATTTATTTATCACTTCAGAATATTTTTGATATCTTTGCTCACTATTTAAGTGCTCATCTTAATGCACAATGGGAATCATATGCTGATATAGCAGAAGTATTATTTAATAAGGGCATTATCGATAATCCTAAAAAAGAGTTGCTGATACAAATGGCTGGTTTCCGAAATAGACTGAGTCACGATTATTTAGGACTCGACAATAATGTGATAATTGAGATAGTTAATAACCGCCTTTCAGACTTTTACTTCTTTGCGAGGAAAATCTCTGATTTAATTAATGAAGATAAAGATTGAAATTAACTTAAAATTTTTTATTGCTTGGAAAATCAAAAAATAAGATGGGATCTTTTAGTTTTTTATCACAAGAGAATTCAATTAAATTTTTTTCATTTGTCAATTCAAAAAATTTCAGGAGAATAAATTGGGTTTATTAGTAGTTGGCTCACTCGGTCTTGATACAGTTGCAACGCCATTTGATAAAATTGAAAACGCACTTGGTGGTTCTGCAACTTACATTTCTTTAGCTGCGAGTTATTTCAGCGGACCAATAAGATTGGTTGGTATTGTCGGAAGCGATTTTCCGAAGGAATACATCGAGATGATGAGTAATCATAATATTGATCTGGAAGGGTTGCAGGTTGTTGAAGGCGGAAAAACTTTTCGCTGGTCAGGTAAATATCATTATGATTTGAATGTAAGAGACACATTGTTTACTGAACTTAATGTATTTGAAAAATTCGATCCGGTTATTCCTGATAATGCCAGAAAGTCAAAATTTATTTGCCTTGGTAATATTGACCCTGTTCTTCAATCAAAAGTTTTGGATCAGATGGAAAATCCTCAGTTCGTTGTGTGTGATACAATGAATTACTGGATCGAAGGAAAGAAAAAAGAATTGCTGGAATTACTCCCAAGAGTAAATGTTCTTATCATTAACGATTCAGAAGCCAGACTGTTAGCCCACGAACCTAATCTTATCAGAGCTGCAAAAATGATAAGAGCAATGGGACCGGAAATCCTGATTATCAAAAAAGGAGAACACGGGGCACTCTTATTTACAGAGGAAACAATTTTCTCGGCTCCTGCGTTTCCAATGGAATCAATTTATGATCCTACTGGAGCTGGTGATTCATTCGCAGGTGGTTTTATTGGTTATCTTTTCAAGACAAGAGATTTATCTTCAGAAAGTTTAAAGCGCGCTGTAATTTACGGTAGCACGATGGCTTCTTTTTGTGTTGAGAAATTTAGTACAAAAGGATTAGAAGAATTATCCTATTTACAAATTCAGGATCGTTTCAGACAATTTATGAATCTATCCAGGTTCGATGAAGACTAATTCATATTATCCGCTAAAGTTTGAAAATGATAATCTGACATTCATTGATCAGACCAGACTTCCTTTGCAGGAAAACTACATTACGACAGATGATTATAACCGGATTGCAGAAGCTATTGAGCGGCTCGAGATTCGCGGAGCGCCTTTAATTGGGATAGCCGCTGCTTATGCCTGTGCGCTGGCTTTCAAAAATAAAAACTATAAGGATGATGATTATTTTAACAAAGTTTACAATCGTCTCGCATCAACCAGGCCTACAGCTGTGAATTTATTTTATGCATTAAAGGAAATTGAAAAATCATATTCACAAATCAGTGATAATGATGTTTACCGCACTTTACTTAGTACAGCGCACAGAATTTTTGCGGATGAAGAAAACTATTCAGAAAAAATTGCAAAAAATGGATTGAATATATTCCTCAAGAAATCAAATGTTCTGACGCATTGCAACACTGGTGCTTTGGCTGCAGCCGGATTTGGAACTGCATTCGCTGTTATTAAAAGAGCGTTTGAGAATGAACTTATAAATCATGTTTATGTTGATGAAACCAGACCTTTACTCCAGGGTTTAAGATTAACTGCATTTGAATTGGAGAAAAACGGAATTCCATTTACTGTTCAAACTGATTCGACTGCTGCAGTTTTGATGCAGGAAGGAAAAATTGATTTGGTTATTACAGGCGCTGACAGAATTGCTTTGAATGGAGATTCGGCAAATAAAATCGGAACATACAACCTGGCAATACTTTGCAATTATCATAATATCCCTTTTTACATCGCAGCTCCTTCGACTACAATAGACAGAACAATTGCAACTGGATCTGAAATAGCAATCGAATACCGAAGCAGTAGAGAACTTCTTTTTATCGGTGGGCATCAGATTGGTAAAGATTCATACCAATGTTTTTGTCCTGCTTTTGATGTAACTCCTGCACATCTTATAACTGGTATTATTACCGAAGAAGGTGTATTTCCATTTCCGTATAATTTTATAAGATGAGTGAAATAATAAAAACACAAGCTGTGGTTCTTGGAAAAATGAACTATAGCGACAGCAGTTTGATAGTTACACTTTACACTGAACATAATGGTAAAGTGTCAGCTATTGTTAAAGGTGCAAGATCACCGAAATCAAAACTTGCTTTGATTGTTGATACATTAAATCATATTGAAGTAATTTTCTACAAAAAGGAATCAAGAGAACTTCAGATTGTATCTTCTGCAGATTTGATTTCACATTATCCAAATATCAAATCAGATCTGGAGTCAACAAAATATGCTTTTGCCGTTCTTGAACTTGTTCGCAACCTTACAATCGAGAACGAATCAAACAACAGGTTGTTCAAAGGACTTATAAAAATTCTTGACCATTTTGAGAATAAAAAAGAAGCTCCGTCAATTTTGTTTGCAAGATTTTTTATGTTTCTGATTACTGAAACTGGTTATGAGATTATGATTGATAAGTGTAGTATTTGCGGTAAAGAATTAGTTCCTGATTATTCTGTTGGATATAATTTTTCAACCGGATTTGTATGCAGCGAATGTTTGCAATCACATTCCGGATTTGAAAAGATTGAATCGGAACTTTTCAAATTTCTTTATTGTCTAAAAAACAAGAAAATTCTAAATGGTTTGAAACCTAATACAATCGAAGAAGTGAATTCTTTTCTTGAAAGATATGTTAAAGAGCATATACCTGACTTTAAGGGAATTCAGTCATTAAGTTTGTTCAAGTAGAATTTAATACAATTTTTCATCGATAGGAGGAATAAAATGAAAGTAAATAAAAAAGGAATTATAAGCGCAATATTGCTGGTCTCAGTTGGAATAGTGTTCGGCGCTTTGTTAGTATCTGGATTTGGTTTCGTGAGACCAAGTTTAGCGGATATAAATCTTGGTGCTAAGATTCCACCTGTAAATCTTGATGCAGATGCAACATCATTCTCTAAAGCATTTATAGAAGTTGCTGAAAAAGTTACACCTGCAATAGTTCAGATTACAGTTGTTGCTGAAAGAGAAAATCCACATAAGGATTTCTTTTTCTTTCCCTTCAAAGACTTACCAGAAGAACAAAGAGGAAGCGGCAGCGGAATTATAATATCAGAAGATGGATATATTCTAACGAATAATCATGTGGTTGAAAAAGCAAACAAAGTAACAGTAAATCTTGCTGATAAAAGAACTTTTGATGCTGAAGTTGTCGGAACTGATCCGCTTACAGATTTAGCTGTTGTTAAAATTAATGCATCAGGTCTTACAGCAGCTTATCTCGGAGACTCGGACAATCTTAAAGTTGGTCAATGGGTAATGGCAATAGGAAATCCTCTTTCACTCAGCTCAACAGTTACTGCGGGAATTGTTTCGGCAATCGGGCGTGGTCAACTCGGTTTGATTCGTGATAGTTATGGAGTAGAAAATTTTATTCAAACCGATGCAGTAATTAATCCGGGAAACAGTGGCGGTGCTTTGGTTGATTTATCCGGTGCAGTAGTTGGTGTCAACAGTGCAATTGCAACAAGAGGAACCGGAACTTATATCGGTTATGGTTTTGCAATACCAATTAATCTTGCCAAAACTGTTGCACAGGAAATTATAGCTTACGGAAAAGTTAACAGAGGTTACATCGGCATCAACATTGGAGAAGTTGATAACGCAATTGCTAAATCAGTCGGATTAGACAGACCTCGTGGTATTATCATTAATGGTATAATTGAAGGCGGTGCTGCATCTGAAACTGATCTTAAATCCGGTGATATTATACTTAAAATTGATGGCAAAGAAGTTAATAAACCGAATGAACTCCAAAGTTATGTCGCATCAAAAACTGCCGGCACAACTGTCAAACTGACAATCTTCAGAGATGGAAAAGAGTTAGAACGAAAAGTAACTCTAAAACCAAGAGATGAAAAATCGAAGACTGAACCTGTTGCAAAAAAGGATAATAAAGATTCTGAAAAAGGTGCAAAGAAGGATATCATAACTCTTGAGAACATCGGAATGACTGTAAGAAATCTTACTCAGAAAGAAAAAGATACTTACAAAGTTTCTGAAGGAATCATTATCACTGATGTCAAAAGTTTCAGTAAAGCTGATGATCAAAGATTATTCAAAGGGCTTGTAATTGTAGAAGCAGACAGAAAACCTGTTGAAGATGTTGAACAATTCAGAAAACTTGTTGACAGCAGAAAAGGTAGTGCGGTTCTTCTGAAGGTTCAGGATGCTGATGGAAATTCCAGATTTGTCGGATTAGAAATTCCTGAATAAAAAAGAAAATTTTTTGCTATTTGACGCCCGTTACTTACGGGCGTTTTTTTTATATTTGAAGTAGTATCTGGAGAACAAATGATAAGATTTCTTACAGCTGGTGAATCACACGGAAAAGCACTCACAACTATTGTTGATGGCTTTCCTTCAAACTTAAAATTGGATTCAGAATATATTAATCATCAACTTAAACGAAGACAATTCGGCTATGGTCGTGGTCTTCGCATGAAAATTGAAAATGATAAAGTTGAAATTTTATCCGGCGTGAGATTCGGTAAAACTTTAGGAACTCCAATTTCGTTACTTATAAAAAATAATGATTGGGAAAACTGGCAAACGAAAATGTCAGTCACTGAAGTTGATGAAGTAATAGAAAACATTACAATACCGAGACCAGGTCACGCAGATTTAGTAGGCATTTCAAAATATAACTTTGATGATATAAGAAACTCAATCGAAAGATCTTCAGCCAGAGAAACTGCTGCAAGAGTTGCTGCCTGTTCGGTTGCAAGAAAATTTCTGGAGGAATTCGGAATACACATCGGAAGTTATGTCGAAAGTGTTGGCGGAATTTATTCAAAAGATGATTTTGTTCAGAAGTTATTTAATAATGATCTGCCATCATCATTCTCCGGGAAAAAATTGAATCTGCTATCTGACAAAAGTCAGGTAAGAGTACTCGACAGCGAACAGGAAAAAAAAATTATCAACAAAATAAAATCAGCTAAGAAAAAGGGAGATACATTAGGCGGGACATTTGTTGTTGTGGCCACAGGAGTTCCAGTTGGGCTTGGTTCTTTTGTCCATTATGACAGAAGAATGGATGCAGAAATTGCTCAATCAATTATGTCAATCAACGCTGTAAAAGGAGTTGAAATTGGTGCAGGATTTTATTCTGCGGAAAATTTCGGTTCACAATCGCACGATGAAATAATTCTCTCGAAAAAAAATTTTTCCAGAAAAACCAATCGTGCTGGTGGAATTGAAGGAGGAATCACAACAGGTCTTCCGATAATTGTTCGTGCTGCAATGAAACCAATTGCAACACTTATGTCGCCGATTGAATCTGTTGATTTAAGTAAAATGAAAAAAGTTCTTTCCAGAAGAGAGCGAAGCGATTTTGTTGCTGTTCCTGCCTGCGCAGTAATTGCTGAATCAATGCTTGCCTGGTCAATTGCTAAATTCTTTCTGGAAAAATTTGGCGGCGATTCGCTTGAGGAAACCAAAGGGAATTATCACAATTACCCTTCTGAATTATTCAATAGATTAAAGAATAACTTTAAAGGTAAATGATGCTTAAAATTCAGTCTTTTGAATTCAACCCGTTTAATGAAAATACTTATCTGCTTTGGGATGATGAATCAAAAATAACTGCAGTTATTGATCCGGGATGCTATGATGATTATGAAAAAGAAGAACTAAAAAATTTTATTGAAGAGAACAATCTTATGCCTGCATTACTAATAAATACTCATTGCCATATAGATCATATCCTTGGCGTGTCATTCATCAAAGAAAATTATGATGTGAAATATCTTATTCCTGAAAAAGATTTACCATTGCATAAAAATGCTGTCTCACAGGGACAAATGTTCGGTTTTGATCTGATTGAATTACCTGAGCCCGATGAATTTATTTCAGAGGAAAAACTAATTAAAATAGGTCAGCATCAATTGAAACCATTATTCACACCCGGACACACAGCCGGTGAGTTTTGTTTCTACTCAGAGAAAAATAAAATTTGTATCACAGGTGATGTACTTTTCCATCAGTCAATTGGAAGAACTGATCTCTGGGGTGGCGATTATGATACATTGATTAACAGCATTAAAAATAAATTGCTCACTTTACCTGATGAGACTAAAATTTATCCGGGTCACGGAGTTGAGTCAACAATCGGATCAGAAAAAAAACAAAATCCATTTTTAGTTCACATCTGAAATGAATTCAATTAAAGTCAAAATAGTAATTTTAATTTTACTCACTTATCTGATTTTATTCGAATTTCTTTTTCCTGCAAATGGATTATTTCCTTCGATTTCTGTAATTCTTCTCTCAATTAGTGAACTTATTACGGATTATAATTTTTTATCTAATCTTGCATCAACAGTTGCTGCTGTTTACATCACGGTTTTAGTTAATTATTTAATTGCAAAAATTTTATTGTCGGTTATTGGCTGGATTAAATCAGGTAAGTTCTCGCTTGGTTCAGAAATTTTACTGCCAATTACATCAATCTTCCGTTACATACCTTTTATTTTAATTGCCTTGTTATTTTTAATCTGGTTTCCTGATTTTATTCTGGACAAATATCTGATTGCAATTCTGATTTTATTACCACAAAGTTTAAGTGAAGTTTTTGACAAAAATAATTCCGATAAAGCTTCCTACTTCTATTTCTACAAATCGCTTGGACTTAAAGATCATCAGGTTATGAATAAAATCATATTTAGATTGATTGAACCGGAGATTCTATTATCCCAACTAAAGAATCACTCTTTAATCTGGAGTGTTGTTATTGTGACGGAATTTATTCAGCGACAAGAAGGAATTGGCGGAATTCTTTTTACAGTTTTTAAATATCAGGATATTTCTTTGTTGTTTACTATTACTCTTTTAATTTCACTTTTGGTTTTCATTGCTCAGAAAATTCTGAATTTAGTTTATAACAAAGTTTATTTCTGGAAGTAATTTAAATGAATATCAGCGTATCAAATATTACAAAATCATTTCAAGTTGATTCTGGTTTGAGTAAAGAAATTCTTAACCAATTGAATCTTAATCTGAATTTTGATGATAATAATTTTATTTCATTGATTGCACCTTTAGGTTATGGCAAGTCAACTCTAATGAAAATAATTGCCGGATTGATTAAACCTGATAAAGGTAAAATAATTGTAAATGAAAAAGGATCTGAAAAATCATTAGAAAATGTTGTCTATATTCCCACTGAATCTGTTTCAATTCCTTGGTTGAATGTTAAAAAGAATATCGAGTTTGGAATATCCAGAGATAAACTATCGGATGACAAAACAAATTTCATTATTAGTCTTATTGGATTGGAAGGATATGAAGATCATATTCCGCATATAAATAGTTTTGGCTTTCGATTCAGAGTTGCACTCGGAAGAGCATTATATTCAAACCCTGAATTGATTCTTATTGATGAATCATTCAACAAGTTAGATTCAGTTACCAAAGAAGAAATATTTTTAATGTTGAAGAATGTCATTAAACAAAGAGGCACAAAATTCCTGTTAGCAACGAGCAATCTTTTAGACGCGCTTTTTCTTTCTGATGAAGTAATCTTCTTTTCAAAAGATGAAGGTGCTTTACAGGATTATATCAAAATTGAGAAAAAATTTTCAAACATCAACGAAATGTTACAGTCTGATTATTTCAATCAACTTTTCAGTAAAATCCAATCAAAAATTTTATTGCAATCCGGATACAGGATAAAAGATTTTTCAATTTAACGAGAGGGCAGGATGAAAGAAAAATTCGATGAACTTGCTAAAAGAAAAGCAGAATCTTTACTCGGCGGCGGAAAAGATAAAATTGAAGCACAGCATAAAAAAGGAAAACTTACTGCCAGAGAAAGAATTGAAATTTTAGTTGATGAAGGTTCATTTGAAGAAATTGATATGTTCGTAAAGCATCGCGCAACAAACTTTGGATTAGACAAAGTTAATTATCCCGGTGATGGAGTTGTAACAGGATTTGCAAAAATTGATGGAAGACCAGTTGCACTATTTAGTCAGGACTTTACAGTATTTGGTGGTTCGCTATCAGAAACACACGCCGAAAAAATTGTTAAGATCATGAATATGGCAATGAAAGCCGGAATTCCCGTTATTGGATTAAATGATTCCGGCGGTGCAAGAATTCAGGAAGGTGTTAACAGTCTTGGCGGTTATGCAGATATCTTTTTACTTAATACACTTGCGTCAGGAGTAGTTCCACAAATTTCCGTCATACTTGGTCCCTGTGCCGGTGGAGCTGTTTATTCACCAGCAATTACGGATTTTGTTTTTATGGTACGCAATACCAGTTATATGTTTGTTACAGGACCAAATGTTGTTAAGACAGTAACACACGAAGATGTAACTTTTGAAGAGCTTGGTGGAGCAGATACTCACGCAATCAAATCGGGAGTAGCACATTTTGTTTTCGATACAGAAATTGAAACTTTACAAAATGTAAGAAAACTTTTAAGCTATCTTCCTCTTAACTTTATGGATCAACCTCCAAGACTAGAATTCGATATGAATGAATTAACTGAAGAACCTAAATTAGATTCAATCATTCCGGATAATCCAAATAAACCTTACGACATTAAAGAAGTAATTTCACTAATTGTTGACAATGGTGAATTTTTCGAAGTCCATAAAGATTTTGCAGAAAATATCGTGACAGGATTTGCACATGTGTCAGGAATGTCGGTCGGAATTGTCGCCAATCAGCCGGAAGTACTTGCAGGAGTGCTTGATATTAACGCTTCTGTTAAAGGCGCAAGATTTGTAAGATTTTGTGATGCGTTTAATATTCCTTTATTGGTGTTTGTTGATGTGCCGGGATTTTTACCGGGTACAGAACAAGAATGGGGAGGAATTATAAGACACGGTGCAAAATTACTATATGCTTTTAGCGAGGCAACCGTTCCAAAAATAACTGTGATAACCCGTAAAGCTTATGGCGGTGCCTATGATGTTATGAACTCAAAGCATATTCGTGGAGATTTCAATTTTGCTTGGCCATCGGCAGAAATTGCCGTTATGGGTCCAAAAGGTGCGGTAGAAATTATCTTCAAAAAGGAAATTGAGAGTTCAAAAGAACCGGAAATTGAATTGAATAAAAAACTGAATGAGTATATTGAAAAATTTGCCAATCCGTATATAGCTGCAGAGCGTGGCTTTATAGATGATGTGATTTATCCTAGAGAAACAAAAATCAAAATAGTTCAGGCATTTGATTTACTGAAAAATAAAGTTGATAAAAATCCGAAGAAGAAACATGGTAACATTCCGCTATAATCTTAAATTGTTACATAAAAGCAAGTTAATAATAAACAATTAACTTTCTACTTGAAAAAACTGAATGATAAATTTATATTGCAACAAAAATAATCCGGAGTAATAATGAAAAAAATCCTTCTACTACCATTTGCGCTTTTAATTCTAAATTTTTGGGGATGCAGTGGTTCAGAAGTAACTCAGTCAAACTTAAAACAGGAAACAACCAACAATAAAACCGGAATTGTTTCAGAACTTTTGGAAGAAGCCAGACAAAATTATGTAATGGCATTAAAGAAACAGGAATTGAATAGTATCAATGAGACTGTTGAATATTATGAAAGTGCATTACGAATAATAAACAACCTTAGTTATTATCCTGGAATAGAAAAAAACGAAGCATATAAAGAACTTGAAAATTCAATAATTGAAGATTATAAAAACTTTATTGATGGTTTAAGTTATCTGCCCGATGGTGTCTCCTTTGCCGCTTATGATGAATGGATGAAGAAAGCCGTTCCTGAAATTGAATTATCATTAAAAGATGATGAAGAGACACATCCTAAGCTCGTAATTCCTGCTGACATTCCACTTGAAGTTAATACTCATGTAGAGCAATGGCTCAATTATTTTACCGGCAAGGGCAGTGATGCAATGCGCCGCTGGTTATCCCGTTCAGGCAAATACTTTCCTATGATGTCACAGGTTTTTAAGGAAGAAGGACTTCCGCTACAGTTGCTTTATCTTAGTATGATGGAAAGCGGACTTAATCCTACTGCCCGATCCTGGGCTTCTGCTGTGGGGTTATGGCAATTCATAAAATCCACTGGTTCACTTTACGGGTTGCAGACTGATTTTTATTTTGACGAAAGAAGAGATCCTGTCAAATCAACTTATGCTGCAGCAAGACACTTAAAAGATTTATACAACTCACTTGGCGACTGGTATCTTGCTTTAGCCGCTTATAATTGCGGCGAAGGCAGAGTTCGTAGAGCAATCAGCAGAGCAAATTCTTATGATTATTGGACATTAAGAAAATATCTACCTAAAGAAACCAGGAATTATGTACCGATCTATATCGCAGTTTCGATGATTGCTATGGAACCTGAAAAGTATGGTTTTACGAATATCAATTATGAAAAACCATATGATTATGATGTTTATACTATCGATGGGGCAATTGATTTGGGTTACCTTGCTACTTGTGCCGGAACTGATCTTCAAACACTTATTGATTTAAATCCTGAGCTAACGCAATTATCTACACCGATGAATTATACAGGTGGTTATCCATTAAAAATTCCAAAAGGATCAATTCAGAAATTTGCAGAGAATGTTAAAAATATACCTGAATCAGCGCGAAGAAATTATCTTGTTCATACAGTAAGAAAGGGTGAAACGATCAATAATATTGCAAATAGGTATGGTGTTTCAAAATTTGATTTAGCTGATGCAAATAATATTACAACCAAAACTAAACTTTATGCCGGATTAAAATTGAAAATTCCGGTTATGGTCAGCAGCACTCAGACTGATTATACTGAAAATACTGATACTCAGATTGCTTCAGAAAATAATGATGGCGAATATATTTCACCTTACGCTTCATTGTTGAAAGATGATGATGAAAAAACAAAAAAAGAATCAACCGTCGAGCAATTAGTTAAAAATGAAAATGAAGTTGTATCCAACGATGTCAATACAGATGAAGAACTAAAGACAGAGTCAATTTCACTTCAGCCCGAAGGAACTGTTCCAGTAACTTATCAGGTAAAGAAAAATGATAGTCTTTTAGGAATAGCTGATTTATTTAATTGTCGTGTAAGCGATATCCGAAACTGGAATTCGATTCCTTACACACGATCTGTAAGAGTTGGTGAAACATTAACCATTTATGTTCCCGAAGCTAAAAAAGACTATTATGCTAGTTTAGATAAAACATCCGAAATTACTTCCAGATCAAATTCAAATAATACTGAAAAGTCATCATTGGTTTATCACCAGATTAGAAAAGGAGAAACACTTAATCAAATAGCTTCTTCCTATGGTGTAACAACAGATCAGCTAAAAGACTGGAACGATATTTCCGGAAATAAAATTTATGTCGGGAGAAAACTTAAAATTTATACCGACGGAAGAACTACAACCAAAACCAAAACTCAATTAGCAAGTAATACTTCCACAAATCTCTATAAGTATAAAGTCAGAAGAGGTGATTCTCTTAGTGAGATAGCTGATAAATTTGGTGTAACTGTAGCAGAATTAAAAAAATGGAATGGACTGAAAAGCAACACTATTGCTGCAGGTAAAACACTTAAGATATTTTCTTCACCTACTTCATCATCCTATGGTGATATAACTACAAAGAACAATTCGAATCTTACTTATTATAAAGTAAATCCGGGTGAAACTATAGGTCAGATTGCTGAAAAATTCAAAGTTAAAATTTCTGATATCAAGAATTGGAACAACTTAACCGGGGATAAAATTATTGCAGGTTCAAGATTGAAAATTTATTCAAATATAAGTGCTAATGATGTCGATATAGAACCTGTTTATCATTCCAATAACACAGCAGGAACTCATTTAATCAAAAAAGGAGAAACAATAAATTCAATCGCTGCATTGTATAATGTTTCCATTTCTGATTTGAAAAAGTGGAATAATCTTACTGATGACAATATTCGGGCAGGTGAGAAACTGATTGTTTCACCTGTAAATAAAAATTCGGTTACATCAACTAAAGCAAGACCAGATTTTCACATTGTTCAGAAAGGTGAAACTTTATTTTCAATTTCTAAGTTATACAATGTACCTGTTACAAGACTTAAATCCTTAAACGGATTAACATCGTCTAATATAAAAGCAGGAGATAAGATAAGACTTAATTAAATAACAAATATTTATTAACCATAGCCGTTAGGGGTGTTATCCCGCAATTTCCTTTGTGGGATATCTGAGATAATACCCTCGAACCTGATCTGGGTAATGCCAGC
>CALHAB010000121.1 GCA_937934185.1 uncultured Ignavibacterium sp.
GATATTCCGACCGCTTTTGGTTTCCCGCCAATCTTATCAATACTTTTGATTATTCTTTGTTTGATTATCGGATTAAGAATTATCGGTAAGAAAACTGAACCTTAATCCGTAGAAGCCAAAACATTTTTTGGGGAGAAATGATTTACAGGAATCAATTCAGTTTTGATTTCAGGCATTGCTGATTCTATAAAAAGATAATCAGGGTAAATCCGTTGTCTTGCCGGAACTTTGTTTATATCACCGATTGATAATCCCTGATGAGTAATGTTCTGATGATTAATTATAATTTTTTCGTTTACAAAATTCAGATAGCTTCCTTTGTAAAGATGATTTAGTCTCCTTTTGATTTCATTCTGAAGATTTTCATTATCATAAAATTTGTAATCATCAGAATTTTTATCAGCAAAAGAAATTCTAACCGCAGTTTTACCTTTATGAACTAAAACCGGCGAACCATAGTTTAGTTTTGAAAATAATTCTTTTGCATCTTCTCTGGAAACTCTGATGCAGCCGTGAGAAGAAGTTTTATTCCCTAAATATTTGTAATATGATTTTCCTGCAAGTGCATGAAATCCGATTCCATAATTAAATCCCATCCAATTTAACATCAATGTGCTGTCGAATTGAGTTGAATACCATTTTGCTGCTTTATGCTGAATTACAAAAATGCCGGTGTTAGTTTCAACTCCGTCTTTAATTCTTTTTGTTCCGGTTGATACTTTAAATGTTTTTACAGAATCAAACCTCGAGTGTAAATATCCTAATTGCTTTGACAAGTCAATTTCAACAAAATAATCAGATAAGGTATAAACTGTATCAACAATTTTTTTTAAGCTGATTCTTTTTAATTCTTCAAAACTTAACGAAGGACTTGTTGATGATATTTTATTTGGATCATCAGCAAAACTGATAGTCGTTAAAATTAATATTACAAAAAGTGTTTTCATTCCGTGCTTTGATTAAAATGAGATTTTACTAATTCTGCTTTCTTTAATCCGATTACTGAGGCAAGTTCTTCAACTGATGAAGACTTAACTGCTTCAAGACTACCGAATTTTTCGATAAGCTGTTTAGCAGTTTGTGTGCCAATACCTTTAATTTCAGTCAGCTCTGTGGAGATAATTCTTTTTGATCTTCTTTGTCTGTGAAATGTAATTGCAAAACGATGAGCTTCATCTCTTATATGCTGTAAAAGTTTTAATCCGGATGAAGTTTTTGCAATAGTTTCAGGTTCTGATTTGCCTGGAAAGAAAACTTCTTCCAATCTTTTCGCTAATCCGATTATGTTAAAATTTTTTATACCAAGTTTATTAAGTACTTCAACTGCACTTGAAAGCTGACCTTTTCCACCATCAACCATTATCAAATCGGGAAAAGTTTCATTTTCAGTCAGAAGTTTTGAGTATCTTCTTTCGATTACTTCACGCATACTTGCAAAATCATCAGGTCCATCGACACTTTTAATTATGAATTTTCTGTATAGACTTTTCTTCGGTTTCCCATCAACAAAAACAACCATACTTGCCACACTATCAGAGCCCTGAATATTTGAAATATCAAAACACTCAATTTTCTTCGGAAGATTCTTTAATCTCAAATCTCTTTGCAAAGCTGCCAGCGGATATGGAACATTGCCGAGGTTTTTCATTTTCTGAATCTGAATTTCCTTCAACTGAAGCATTGCATTTTCTTTACACATTTTTACCAGTGACTTCAAATCACCTCTTTGCGGAATTACAAATTTCACTTTGTGATTCGCTTTCTGAATTAACCATTCGAGTATAGCTTCTTTATCTTCCGGTTCAATCTCCAAAACAATTTCTTTTGGAATTTCTGCAAAGTCCTGATAGTAAAATTTAATTGCAGCAGAATAAATCTGAGGGAGTTCTTCACCTTCTTCAATTGAAAGCCGGAGTTGTTTTTTGCTTATAAGTTTACCATCACGAATATTAAATACAGAGCAGCTTGAATCTTTCCCTTCGAAAGCAATTGCGAAGATATCTCTGTCATCAAAATCATCACTAACAATTTTTTGTTTTGAAGATATACTTGCAAGTTGATTTATTTTGTCTCTCAGTTCCGCTGCTTTTTCAAATTCAAGATTTTCAACTGCGTTATTCATTTTTTCAGTAAGTGATTTTATAAGATCATCAGTTTTGCCTTTGAGCAGTTGAATTACTTCTTTTACCATTTCATTATATTCAATTGCACTTACCAAGCCTTCACAAGGTCCGTCGCATTTTTTGATATGATAATCAAGACACACTTTGAATTTTTTTGCGTTAATGTTTTCTTCGGTTAAATCAAGTTTACAGCTTCTGATTCTGAAAATCTGATTAATCATCCTAAGCGACGCCTTCATACTTCTTACATCAGTATAAGGACCGAAATATTTTGATCCGTCGTTAACCAGATGTCGTGTAGGATAGATTCTCGGGAAAAGTTCATTCGTAACTTTTATAAAAGGATAACTTTTGTCATCTTTCAAATTAACATTGTATCTCGGTTTGTATTGCTTGATGAGATTATTCTCAAGTATCAAAGCTTCAACTTCACTATCGGTTAGAACAATTTGAACTTCGTCGGTCTTTTCAACAATGGCTAAAGTTTTAGGAGATGTTACATTATTCTGGAAATAACTTCTTACACGATTTCTTAAATTCTTAGCTTTGCCGACATAAATAATTTTACCGTTCTTGTTCAGAAACTGATAAACTCCCGGCTTAGCAGGCAGATTTTTTAATTGTAGTTCTAATTTAGAATTCATGACACAATGAGAAGTAATTCACTTTTTTCTGCAAGTGAAAATAAAGCAGGAATGTGATAAAATAAATTTAGTCTTTAAGCACCATATTTTTGGGAATCACTACAATACCGGTTTCAGTCACAGTAAATTTTTTCTTATCCTCTTCAGGATCAAATCCGATTTCATATCCCTCAGGTACAACTACATTTTTATCAATGATTGCTCTTCTGATTCTTGCATGACGACCGACCCAAACATTATGGAAAAGAATTGAATCTGTGATGTATGAATAGGAATTAATTCTAACATTGGCACCGAGAATTGATCTTTCTACCAAACCTCCTGATACAATAGTACCATCACATACAAGTGAATTAAGAGTTCTACCAACTCTTTCACCTTCGTGAGAAACAGTTTTTGCCGGTGGATACTGATACTGATAAGTTCTCAAAGGCCATTCAGAATCGTATAAATTGAATTCAGGTGTAACACTTATTAAATCCATGTTTGCAGCATAATAGCTGTCGAGTGTCCCTATATCTCTCCAGTATGGTTGAACTTTTTTATTCTCATCAATAAAACGAAAAGCAATTACTTTAAGATTGGATTTTACCATATAAGGAATCACATCCTGACCGAAGTCGAGAGCTTTTATTTTCTTTGATTCCATTTCAAGCAAAACATCTCTGAGTACCGATGCTTTGAAAACATAAATTCCCATATTGACGAATGAAAATCCTTTTTTGTCAGGAATTTCCGGAGGCACAGGAGGTTTTTCAATGAATGATTGAACATTATACTTTTCATCAATTCCCACAATTCCAAATCTGCTTGCCTGATCTTTTGGAACTTCAATACAAGCCATACTTAAATCCGCATCGTTCTTTATGTGGTTGTCAATGAATTTAAGATAATCCATTTTGTAAATATGATCACCACTGAGTATCAAAACCCATTTGGCTTTTCTGTCAGAAAATAAATTAAGGTTCTGATAAATTGCGTTGGCTGTTCCCAGATACCAATCGTTATTCATTTTTCTTTGCGGTGGAACTGAATAAATAAATTCTCCTAACTCAGGATTAAAGATACTCCAGGCTTCAAAGAGGTGCATATTAAGTGAATCAGATTTATACTGAGTCAGTACATAAATTCTTCTCAAACCAGAATTAAGACAATTTGATAGTGCGAAATCGATTATTCTATATTTGCCTCCGAAAGGAACCGCAGGTTTGCTTCTAACGGCAGTTAGCGGATAAAGTCTTTCGCCTTGACCACCAGCAAGAATAACGGTGATTGTATCTCTGAGAATTGATGAACCAGGGGAGAACATATTAACCTCTTATTTTACATCAAAAATATATTGAATTATCTTTTGATTGGCAATTAAAGTTTTGGTTAATTTGTAAAAAAAATCTTAAAAAGTTTGAAGTTAATTATTTAGGAATACAAAATGTTTTTCGGAATAAATCTTTTGTATGTGCTTTCAATCTTTTCTGCTATGATGTTTAGTTTTTTTCTAAATGATGGAGTAAAAGCAGGATATATTACCAGAGCAAATAAAAATGTCGATATACTTCACTATCATCTGAAATTAGAACTGAATGCAGAACAAAAATTAATTGCGGGTGAAGTAAAAATAATTGCACACAAATTAGTTCCTGAACAGAGAAATATTGATTTACATTTTTATGGTAATATGATTGTGAAAAAAGTTACTTCTCAATCGACTGTTTTAAATTTCCACCACATCAAAAACATTCTCACTGTAGATGTATCGGATATTGAAAAAGATACAATCGAGTTTTCTGTTCAATACTACGGAAGCCCTAAAAAATCTGGATTTAATGGTTTTGTATTTGGTGAGATAAATAATATTCCACTGATTTATAATCTGAGTGAGCCAAACTATGCACCAAGCTGGTTTCCCTGTGATGATGATCCTGAAGACAAAGCATTACTTGATATTGAGATTACAAATGACAGTAGTTTTGTTTCGGTCTCTAATGGAAGATTAGTCGAGATCAGAAATTCAGGAAATAAAAGAACTTATCACTGGAAATCAAATTATCCGATTTCAACTTATCTGATTGCTGTTTACTCATCGAATTATGTTTCATTCACAGAAAAATACAAGTCAATTACAGGAGAAGAACTGCCACTTGAGTTTTATGTCTTGCCGAATCATCTTGATGCAGCGAAGATAGATTTTGCTGAACATCAGGATATGCTTGAGGCATTCGAAAATCTTTTTGGAGAATATCCCTTCATTGAGGACAAATATGGTGTCGCAGAGTTTTTATGGAACTATGGAGCGATGGAAAATCAAACCATAACCGGAATTGGATATAATCTTATTTCGGGTAGAAATTTCGCCCGGGATATTCTTGCACACGAACTTGCTCATCATTGGTGGGGAAATGCTATCGGTCCCAAAACCTGGAAGGATATCTGGTTGAATGAAGGATTTGCTTCCTACAGTGAAGCATTATACCTTGAATATAAATTTGGTAAATCATCACTTCAGTCTGCTATGAGAAGTAAGTTCAGCGAAAACTTTCGTAGTTCACTTTATAATCCTGTTAATCTCTTCAGCGAAACTGTTTATGATAAAGGTGCGTGGGTTCTTCATATGCTAAGAAATGAAATTGGCGATTCCAACTTCTTCAATTCTTTAAGGAAATATTATGAACTTTATAAATACAAAAACGCTTCCACAGAAGATTTCAAAGCTGTTTGTGAATCTGTTAGCAATAAGAATCTCGACAGATTTTTTGATGATTGGGTTTATAATGATAAAGGTATAATCAGATGTGAGTATAGTTTTGATAACTTGAATAAAACTCTCTCAATTACACAGATTAATGAAGAGTTTGATAATTTTCATTTCAACCTTGATCTGAGAATCATTTACTCAGATGGTTCATCAGAAGTAAAGACCTTCAGAATTGAAGAAAGCAGAGTCAGCTTCGATTTAAACACATCAAAAAAAATAAAAGAAATAATCCCTGACGCTGATGGAAAACTGCTTGCTTTATTCTTAGTCAAAGGGGAACAACAATAATTCAAATCTTTTATTTCAGCACTCATATAAGTAATTTTCAATAAAAATTTTTATAAAGTGTGAATAAAACATACTTATTTATTTCAGATGTACATCTTGGACTTCAATCCAGAGAGATTGAAAAAGCAAAAGAACGAAAACTTGTTGAGTTCCTTAACTTCGCAAAAAATAATTGTGATGAATTATTTATTGCCGGAGATTTATTTGATTACTGGTTTGAGTATCGTCGTGTCTATCAGAAAGGTTTTTTCAGAACATTGACAGCTCTGCAGGATTTAACCGAAGCCGGAATAAAAGTTCATTACTTTATCGGTAATCACGATTTTTTTCACAACGGATTTTTTGAAAAAGAAATTGGTTTGATGCTGTATCAAAACCCAAGCGAATTTCGTCTAAACGATCAACGATTCTTTATCGGTCACGGCGATGGTTTGGTAAAAAATGATTTAGGTTATAACATTCTGAAAAAAATCTTAAGAAGCAGATTCACTCAGTTTCTGTATTCACTGATTCATCCTGATCTTGGAGTTGCACTCGCAAGCCACACCAGTAAATCAAGTCGTGATTACACAAGCAAAAAAGATTATGGTGAACAGGATGGTTTGTTTGAAGCAGCTAAAAGAAAAATTGAAGAAGGATATGATTATGTGTTATTCGGCCACCTGCACAGCAGACAATTTCAGAAATATAAAAATGGTTATTACATAAATTTAGGTTCGTGGATTTCAGAACCTTGTTATGGAAAATTCACTGACAAATTTGAAATAATAGATATCAAATAAAATTTTATGACAAAGAAAAAATCTGAAAAGAGTACTAATAGAAAAAGAATAATAATTTCAACATTAGCATTATTATTTCTTATTCTAATTATTTATATCATAAGTGGATTACCTTCACTCGAAGAACTTGAAAACCCCAAACCAATACTCGCAAGCAAAGTATTTTCTTCTGACGGAGAATTGATTGGTCAGTTTTTTATTGAAAACAGAATCGAAACAAATATTGATAGTCTGCCAAAGCATCTGATTGAAGCACTTATCGCTACAGAAGATAAAAACTTTTATGATCATTGGGGAGTTGATCTCGGAAGATTCTTCAAGGCGATGATAAAAAATATTATAACCTTATCTTTTACTGAAGGTGAGGGTGCAAGTACTATCACGCAACAATGTGCCAAAAATCTTTACAACTTAAAATCCGGAAGAGAGAATGCATTAGATAAAGTAGTAAGAAAAATAAGAGAGTGGATTTCAGCTGTACAGATAGAAAAAAATTTTACAAAGAATGAGATAATAGAACTTTACCTTAATGTTTCTTACTTCGGAAGAGGAGCATACGGAATCGAGTCAGCTGCAAAAATCTATTTTAATAAAAAAGCAAGTGAACTAACACTTCCTGAATCAGCATTACTAATCGCACTTCTAAAATCATCTGAATACTACGATCCGATTAAAAACTATGATAATGCACTTCGCAGAAGAAATGTTGTATTAAACAATATGGTGGTTAATGGATATTTATCAGAAAGTGAATATCAAAAACTTAAACAAATCCCGATTCAACTGGCAACTGATCGTCCAAGTGCAATAAGAACTGAAGCCCCTCATTTTATGGAATACATAAGACTGCAACTTACTCCTATTGTTGAAAAATATGGTTATGATTTATATCGCGATGGACTTAATATTTACACAACATTAGATATGAAAATGCAAAGGATCGCTAATCGTTCAGCGGCAAAACATATTTCTGAATATCAGGAGTTATTTAACAAAAACTGGAATTGGGAGCGTAACAAAAGTCTCTTATCAGACCTTATTGACAGAGCAATAAAAAATAATCCTGCATATAGAAATGCAATTGGAACAACCGAAAAAACAAAAATTTATAATTCTCTGAAAATTTCTCAATCATTTGTTGATTCAGTTAAAAAAGAAGCAGCTAAAATTGAAGTTGGATTTGTGGTGATGGATCCACACAATGGACATATTAAAGCTTTAGTTGGTGGTACAAATCAGGAATTTGGCAGAGGTTTAAACCATGTTACCGGGATAAGAAGACAGCCAGGTTCATCATTCAAACCTTTTGTTTATGCAACTGCAATTGAAAACGGATATTTCCCGGCTTATACATTACTTAATCAGAAATTTGATTACAATGGCTGGTCACCTGATAATGCAGATAACCAATATACCGGATATGAAACACTCAGGTGGGGATTAGCATACTCGGTAAATGTTATTGCTGGAAGAATGACGATCAGTGATATAGCACCACCTTCGCAGGTAATCAGCATAGCAAAAAGAATGGGAATAAGGTCCAAACTCGATCCATTTCCCGCAATTGCACTTGGAACGATGGAAGTAAGTCCTTTAGAGATAACCTCTGCATTTGGAACATTTGCCAACAAAGGAGTTCATGTTGAACCTATTTCAATTTTAAGAATTGAGGACAGAAACGGAATTCTTATTGAAGAATTTTCTCCACAAAGTGTACAGGCAATTTCTCCTCAAACAGCTACTATTATGGCAGATATGATGCAGGATGTAGTAAACTATGGAACCGGTGCTGGAGTCAGAAGGTATTTTCAATATCCTGCAGCCGGTAAAACTGGAACTACACAAAAATTTTCTGATGCCTGGTTTGTTGGATATACTCCGGATTTAGTCGCGGGTGTCTGGGTTGGATTCGACGATCACAGAGTGAAGTTTACAAATTGGTATGGACAGGGTGCTAAAGCAGCATTACCAATTTGGGCGATGTTTATGCAGGGAGTTTATAAAGAGCTCAATCTTCCGCTGAGATATTTTGAACTTGCTGATGGAGTGGAAACGGCAACATTCTGTAAAGAAACAATGCGATTAGGTGACACAAGATTAGCAACTGAAAATTGCCCCGAAACATACACTGATATTATTAACTCAAATAATCTTCCCGCTGCTTGCGAAATTCATGGCGGAGGAGGAAGGATAATTCGTGAAAACAGAAGCGGGGAAAGTGGCTGGGGTCATTAGTTAAATTTATTTTATTCATTTAATTTTGCAACGAAATTTTTTTCTATAGCTGCCCGGATGGCGGAATTGGTAGACCTGTCTGCCGACAAGCAGGCTTGTCTGCCGACAGGCAGGCGCGCTAGTTTCAGGGTAGAGAAAAAAAATTTACACAAAGCCCGGATGGCGGAATTGGTAGACGCGCTAGCTTCAGGAGCTAGTTGGCATTAGCCAGTGCAGGTTCGAGTCCTGTTCCGGGCACAAATCTTCCTCATATTTTATAATCCTCAGAATGATTTATGTATATGCATTAAAAAGCACGACTCGAAATTACATTTATGTTGGAATGACTGCAGATATAAATGACAGGCTGA
>CALHAB010000122.1 GCA_937934185.1 uncultured Ignavibacterium sp.
TATTTTTGGTGAAGATACTGTTAGATGTAACCGAGGGCTTTCTAAGATTATTTCAGTCTGATTTGCTCTGTATTTTTCAAACTTTAGTGAGAATGTAAAGAGCTTATATGGTTTGCCGTTTAGTTTGTAACCAATATTATGCAGAAAATCAGAAAACTCGGGTGAGCCAAATTTTAAGAGTAAGTAAATAGCAGAGGAGAACTGATAGTGATAGTTAAAAGGAATTGTCTTGGTGTTATTTGCGTGCAGTTCAATTTTTAATCTCACAAATCCCCCCGATAAAATGTAAGTGAAAAACTGACATTGAACTCCTCTTTGTCTGTTTCAAAAATATCAGACTAAAACCAAATTGTCAACAATGATGAAATTTAATTTTCATTTTTCAGCCACCGAAACTTCATCGGCTTTAAAGCGGATTTGTAACGGATTTAAAGCGGAAAACAGTCGCTTCGGGAAAATTATTTTTATTTGTTAACGGCAAAACGATTATTCTGTAGAGTAATATTAATTAGTGGTAGAGTTCGAGCTCTCTGGTTCTCGGTGTCTTCTCAGTGTTTCTCTGTGTAACTAAGTTTTTATTACACGGAGAAAAATTTCAGAGAAGGTACCAATTACCACAGAGAGATTACATCTTCAGTTCAACAAATATTTTATATAATTTTCACAGAACAATTTTTTGGAGTTTTTTTATGTTGAAATATTATTTGATACTTCTTCTTGCATTTACATTCATCGCTTTTCCTCAGGTTAAGGATAAAGCTATATTTACGGAGTCAAAGCCAGGCTTTTATCAGGAGATGATGAAAGAAATTGAAGCCTTCAATCAAAAGGAAAAGGATAAAAGAAAAACCTTCAAACTTGATTTCAGTTCATATCAGAATCTCCCGAAGTCACTTGATGAATTCAAGTACTATTGGTTCAATGAACCGGTTTCACAAGGTCAGACTGGTACATGCTGGTCTTTTTCTACAACTTCATTTTATGAATCAGAAGTTTATCGTATTTATAAAAAGAAAGTAAAACTGTCTGAAATGTTTACTGCTTATTGGGAATATGTTGAGAAAGCAAAAAGATTTATTCGCGAGCGAGGTGATTCATTTTTCGGTGAAGGAAGTGAAGCAAATGCTGTAACAAGAATTTATAAAACTTACGGTGCTGTTCCTGAAGAAGTTTATACCGGATTACTTCCCGGTCAGAAACATCATGATCATTCAAAGATGTTTTCTGAAATGGAAAATTTTCTGAAGAGCTGCAAACAAAATAATATGTGGAATGAAGATGTTGCAGTTGAAAATATTAAAGCAATTATGAACCATTATATGGGTGAACCACCATCTTCATTCACTTACGAAGGTAAAACATTCACTCCCCAATCATTCCTTAAGGATTATCTTAAACTGAAAATGGATGATTATGTTGATATCCTTTCATATATGCAGCAGCCATACTGGCAGCAAGTTGAGTATGAGGTTCCTGACAACTGGTGGCACAATAAAGATTATTACAATGTTCCGCTTGATGATTTTATGAACGCTATCAAGTCAGCAATTAAAAACGGATATACACTTGCAATCGGCGGAGATGTGTCTGAACCCGGCTATGATTCGTGGACAAAGTGTGCGGTTGTTCCGACTTTCGATATACCTTCTGAATATATTGATGAGAATGCGAGACAATTTCGTTTCTCGAATGAAACAACAACCGATGATCACGGAATTCATCTTGTTGGTTACAAAGAGCAGGACGGAAAGATGTGGTTTCTGATTAAAGATTCAGGTGCAGGTGCAAGAAATGTTGAGCCAGTGGGATATTATTTCTATCACGAAGATTATGTTAAACTTAAGATAATGGATTTCCTTGTGCATAAAGATGCAGTGAAGGATTTGTTGTCAAAGTTTAATCGCTGATTTATCTGAATGTAAGATTTTTCTTTTTTGCAGTATTATATAGCTTTCTATTTATTAAACAGTCTCTAAATCTCTCCCTTGAGAAGGGAGAGACTTCTTTTCAATTAAGAGCAGTAACTGTTCTTTCTATCAATAAACAAAACTTATAAATTCATAGTAGTGGTAAAATTATTTTCTTTAAGTATCTGATATGCTTTGATTGCAGATTCAGCGGAGTCAAAATATAATCTGAAATTGCCTCCGTTTCCCTCTCTTATTTTCAATAGATCAATGTCTTTAATATTAAGATTATTATTAGCAAGAAGTGAAGTCAATCTGTTTAGTGTTCCTGCTTTATCCTCAAGAAATACCGTTATATCATATAGTGGTTGGATAAAACCTTTATTGTTAAAAGGAATTTCATTTCTGTTTTTGTTTGCTGATTCGAATTTAAATTTTAGAGATTCATAATCATCACTTTCAAGATTATCAATCAAACCGTCAATTTGTTCTTTAAAGTCGCTCAAGGATGATATAATATTTTTTTTATTTGCCTGAATAATTTCTTTCCAGAGACTAAAATCACTTGCAGCAATTCTTGTCATATCCCTGAAGCCGCTACCGGAAAAATTTATAAAGCTAAATCCATTCTCATCTTTAGCAACAGAATTGACCAATGCTACTGAAACAAGCTGAGGAAGATGAGAAACTTCAGCAACTATTCTATCGTGAAGTTCAGCATCAATAAAAGTAAACCTTAAGCCGGTGAATTTTAAGAAGTTCAAAAGTAATTCAGTCTGATGGTTTCTTTCATTTTCACACACAAAACAAACAGCATTTTCAAAAAGCAGATGGTCGGAATTTTCCAATCCGCTTTTTTCCCTGCCAGCCATTGGATGCAATCCAATATACTTCCCTTTGCTTGAATATTTATTTTGTAAAGATGTGAATAATGATTTAACACTGCACACATCAATCAATATCTGATTTTCATTCAACTTGGGATAAAGTTCTTCAAATAACTTTAAAGAAGAAAATACTGGCAATGCCAGAATAATTAAGTCGCATTGAAGAAGTTGAGCAGAATTGAAAAGTGACTCATCAATAATTTTTTGTGATTCAGCTTTTTTCAAAACATCAGGAAAATCAAATCCACAAATTCTGATACCAGGAAACTGATATTTGATTGATTTGGCGAGTGATCCCCCAATCAAGCCGAGTCCGGCAATACCTATTGAAGAAATATTCACTTTGAAATTTCCTTCATCAGAATTCTGAACTGCTCAAAGTAAAGAGATTGCATTCCATCACTAAGTGCTTTCTCTGGTTCGGGATGTATTTCAACCATAATTCCGTCAGCGCCAACAGCTTTTGCTGCTTTGGCAAGAGGCAAAACTTTATTCCGTTCTCCGACTGCGTGAGAAGGATCAACAATAACAGGAAGGTGAGTTAATTCTTTAAGCACGGGAATTGCACTTAAGTCGAGTGTATTTCTCGTTGCAGTTTCAAATGTTCTGATTCCTCTTTCGCAAAGAATAACCTGTCTGTTACCTTTAGCAAGAATATATTCTGCAGCATTTAGCAGTTCATCAATGCTTGCCATCATTCCTCTTTTAAGCAGAACCGGTCGAAAAGATTTTCCCACCTCTGCCAGCAGAGGAAAGTTCTGCATATTTCTTGCACCAATCTGAAGTATGTCTGATTTCTCGGCAACTTTTTCAACCTGCTCGATTGAAAGAACCTCAGTTATGATTGGTAAATCATATTGTTCACCGGCTTCTTTAAGCAAATCAAGAGCTTCAAAACCAAGTCCCTGAAATGCATAAGGCGAAGTTCTCGGCTTAAAACAACCACCGCGAAGAATATGAGCAAAAGATTCTTTAATTTCTTTTGCGCAGCTAAAAATTTGTTCAGCAGATTCGACCGAGCAAGGACCGGCAATTACAACAAAGTTTCCTCCACCGATGGTAATATCTTTAACTTTTATAATTGTATCTTCATTCTTGTAGTCACGACTTGCAAGTTTGTAAGAAATTTTACCTTTGGATTTTTTAGCTTCATCTTTTTTCGGAGATACATATTCTGAAGTGAAAGTTTCGAAAACCGGAATGTCTTTTCTTTCAACTTTTGTTCTTTCAAATTCTTTTTCCGGATAGCATCCAAGCACTTTAAGGAAGCGTGTGTATTTACCAAGATCATCAATCAGATCCTGAATGCGCGGATTTTTAATATTACCCTGAAAATCAACATAGAACATTTCTTCCCAGGGGTTACCAACAATCGGTCTTGATTGAAGTTTCGTCATATTAACGCTGTAATCACGAAAAACGGACAATGCTTCAACCAGTGAACCTGCTTTATGAGCAGTTGCCATAATCAGAGAAACTTTTGCAGGAATTCGTTCATCAACCTGAATTGGGTTTTTAGCACATACCCAGAAACGAGTATAGTTACCTTCCTGATTTGCAATACCTTCTTTCAGAATAACTACATCGAATATTTCCGCTGTTTCCTTACTTGCAATTGCTGCATAGTCTTTTCTACCTTCTTCTTTTATTTTCTGGACTGACTTTGCTGTATCTTCAAAATATTCTACTTCAACATTTGGTAGTGCCTTAAGAAATTCACTGCACTGACGCGCTGCCTGATAATGAGTAAATATTTTTTTTATGTTCTTTAGGGAAGTCTCTGCATTGGCCAGAAGACAATGATTAACTTTAAATATTTCTTCACCAATTATCGACAGATTGCTTTTCAGTAATGCATCGTAAACTTCATTTATACTTCCGGAAGTTGTGTTCTCAATTGGTAGAAATGCATAATCAGCTTCATCATTTTCCACGCATTCAATTGTATCTTCAAATGTCTTGTTGAAAATAAAGTGCAGATTTTTATCGTTGAAGAAATTATTAGCAGCCAGATAACTGTATGAACCCTCAATGCCCTGAATAGCAATTTTCAATAAATCAGTGTCTGATTGATTCTCTTTTGAAATAAAATATTTTTTCTGAATGTTAACAGAGTCTTCAATTATTTCGCTGAATATTTTTGAAATAAAATGTGTATCCAGTCCTTCAGCTTTTGCAAGTTGAATAATATGAGAAAGTACTTCCTTTTCCCTGTTGCGATCTCTGATATCACTGCTTGACAAATCTTTCAACTGAGCAATCTGTTTACTGAGATTTCTTCTTTCAGCAAGAAGTTTTATTATCTGCTCATCGATTAGATTAATTCTATGTCGCTTGTCTTCCATTTTTTCCTTCTGTTGTTTTGGTTGGCGAATATGTGATAAAAAAATGTTGAAATCAAGAAAGTTGGAAATAAACTGCAAAGCTTGCTGAGATGATTGTTATCTGCTCTTATGTTGATAAATTATTAGTGAGCCGGTTTATAAATAATTGCCAGGAATAAATATAAAATTTAATTTTGTCAGTCAATAAATTAAGAGGTGCGCTATGTTAACATTAAATCACCTTGATTATTATCGTCTTCCCTGGAATCTAACCGACAACTCAATTTCCTGGCTCGAACCTACTTCTAAATGTAATCTTTATTGCGAGGGCTGCTACAGAAAAAATGAAAAAGATGGTCACAAATCGCTCGACGAAATAAAAAAAGATCTTGATGTATTTACTTCTTTAAGAAAATCAGATGGAATTTCAATTGCAGGTGGTGATCCTCTTACTCATCCTGATATACTTGATATTGTCGCAGAGATAAAAAGACGAAATCTGAAACCAATCATAAATACTAATGGGTTGGCACTTACAAAAGATTTATTAAAGAAACTCAAAAAAGCAGGCGTGTTCGGTTTTACATTTCATATTGACAGCAAACAAAATCGCCCCGGCTGGAAAGGTAAGAATGAAATTGAACTGAATGAGTTAAGATATCATTACGCAAAAATGCTTGCCGAAGAAGGAAATATTTCGTGTGCTTTCAACTCAACTGTTTATGATGACACAAAACATTTTATTCCTGAGATGTTAAAATGGGCTCATCAAAACATTGATATTGTTCAGGTGATGGTTTTTATTCTCTATCGGGCTGTTAACAATAAAGATTTTGATTACTACATTGGTCCGAAAAAAATTGATATGAATCAGTTAGTGTATAACGAAGATCTGGATTCAAGAGCTGATCTTAAAGCACAGGAAATAGTTGAAATAATCAGAAAAGAATATCAGGATTTTGATCCTTGTGCTTACCTGAACGGCTCTGAAAAACCTGATTCGTTTAAATGGTTGCTTACAGGTCGGTTGGGCACTAAAGAAAAAATTTATGGTTACCTTGGTGCAAAATCTATTGAAGCAATTCAGATGTTTAATCATTTGCTTCACGACAGATATCTTGCTTATGCTTCTCCAAAAGATACAAAACGAGGTAAGTCAATTTTATTGCTGAGTGCATTTGATAAAAAATTAAGAAAAGCATTTAAGAATTTTTATAAAAATCCATTTAATGTTTTCAGAAAGCTTTATTATCAATCAGTGATGATTATTCAACCAGTTGATTTTCTACAGGATGGAAGACAAAATATGTGCGATGGTTGTCCCGATATTACAGTCTGGAACGGACAGCTTGTCTGGTCTTGCAGAATGGAAGAGCAATTAAATTTCGGTATGAATGTTAAAACATATCCGAAAGGGTTTATGAATTAGAGTTAATATTGTATTATTTAAGATTTTTGCGGAACAGTCAGGAGACTGTTGCCTGCTATTTTCAGAAACTCTATTGCACTTGACTTTAGTCAGGTGATAAAAGATTTGATAAGTTTATATCTGGCTTCAGCCACATAATAAATCAATGTGGCTAAAGCCAAAGAGCTAATCTTTTATTTTTGATCAGTTCACTGAAGTGAACTGCAATAATAAGAGATTGAATGAATGATTGGCTCTGGCAGGTAAAATTGATTGGATGATTGTGATTTTCTCGAAGCGACTAATTTCCGCTTTAAAGCCGCTTTAAAGCCGTTCTATCTCCGATCAATCTTCGATCGAGTCGTTAAAAAATGAAATTCTTTTCGATTGGTATCTGATGCAAATTTATTCAATTAAAAGTCAAAAAATTTTTTATTTATTGTTACTTTGTTATAATTTTACGCAAAAATTTTCTGAAAGGTATGGTATGATTTATTACTCTGTGGGGACCATACTTAATCCCCTTTTTTACTGCATATATTTTGTTTGTGGACAAATTTACCCTCTAATACTTTTTAATCTTCGTTAAGTCCAATGTGCGGAATTTTTGGTGTTATAAATACTAAAGAAATTATAGATGAAAGCAGAGTAATTGCTGCAAGAGATGTTCTTGCACATCGCGGACCGGATGATGCGGGCGTTTATTTTTCGCAAAGAGAGTTACGCTTCGACAGGGCTCAGAGTGATGCAATTGCTGATTTTTCTGCAGAAGAGGAACACAAAAAAGCACCCTATGTAGCACTTGCACACCGGCGACTTTCAATAATTGATCTCTCCCCTGCTGCTCATCAACCAATGTCGACTGATGATGGAAGGTATACGATTGTTTATAATGGGGAAATCTATAATTACAAAGGCCTCATCCCTAACCCTTCTCCAAAGGAGAAGGGAAAAAACAACTTCGAACTTTCTCCAAAGGAGAAGGGAAAGATAAACCTTGACAAACTCGACCATTCTCCAATGGACAAGGGAAAGATAAACCTTGACAAACTTGACCTTTCTCCAATGGACAAGGGAAAGATAAACCTTGACAAACTTGACCTTTCTCCGATGGACAAGGGAAAGATAAATCTTGACAAACTTGACCTTTCTTCAGAGGAGAAGGGAAAAAACAACCTTGACCTTTTTCCAAAAGATAACGGAAAAAACAGCCCTGATCATTTTCCAAATGAGAAGGAAAAAAACAGCCCCGACCCTACTTCTAAAAAGATGGGAGTTTTTAAATCCAATTCGGATACTGAAGTAATACTTTATCTGTATTCAAAATATGGCAAAG
>CALHAB010000123.1 GCA_937934185.1 uncultured Ignavibacterium sp.
TCAATCCAAGTACAACAATTGACTTTACATTGGCAACAGACAGCCGAGTAACATTGAAGGTATTTGATGTATTAGGACAGGAAGTAATGACATTGATAAATGGAAATTATACATCAGGAAGCCATAAAGTTAATTTTGATGGAAGCGGATTGAACAGCGGCGTATATGTATACAGAATAGATGCAGTTGGAGTAGATGGAAAGACATTTACATCAACAAAGAAGATGATACTGAATAAATAATTTATCTAACATTATTCGTTTAAAGCTGGCTGGAAACGGTCGGCTTTTCTTTAACTATTGACAAATTCATTACAAACCTTTAAGTTTAATTAAAATCCCACCGAAATTTTTCAAACATCTTTAAATAACAGAGGAGTTAATATGAAAAAAGTATTACTTCTTGTATTTGCAGTTACATGTTTAACATTTAATTCTTTTCCCCAGGAAGCTAAAGAATATTCTCCTCTCTTGGGAGTGCACCCGAAAAGCTCGTCATTTACTGAAGTCATCTGGGATGTTAGATTTGATTACAACCTTCAAGCAGCCACAGGAGGGCTTGGTAATGCTGGTGCTGTTTATATCCCAACATTAAATCAGTTTTGGGTTTCAAGATGGTCAACACCTGCTGGAAGGATTTATGTCTTAAACACAAGTGGTGTTGCCGTAGATTCTTTCACAACATCTGGTTTCACAGGCACCAGAAATATGGTATGGGATCCTGTAGAAAATGTTGTTGTTTGCGCTACAACTACTAATATTTTACGAAAAGTTAATCCGGTAACGAGAGCAACAGTTGGACAAATAACCATGCCCTCAACTATCACTGCGAGATTTATTTCTTATGATCCAACGGCTGATAATGGAAACGGTGGTTTTTGGGTAGGAAACTGGAATACAGGTAATCTCCATTATTATCTTGTTAATCGTTCTGGTAGCCAGATTGGTATTATCAACAACACGGCAATCACAGGAACTTATGGAATTGCGTATGATTACTGGTCACAGGGAGGTCCATTTTTATGGGTTTGGAGTCAAGGTAACGGACAAGGTTTTCCGCAAAATATTATTCAGATATCTGTTGCAACCGGACTACCAACAGGCATTCAACATGATGTTTTGACTGATGTGGGCTTGGGTCAGACTCAAGCTATTGCAGGAGGACTTTTTATCACCGATCAATTATATCCGGGTTTTGTTGTTTTAGGTGGAGTTTTGCAAGGAGAACCAGACCGATTGTTTGGTTATGAATTAGTAACTCTTGATGCCGGTCCATTGGCTCCGTTTAATTTGACAGCTCCTCCTGATGGGACAACTCTTACCACATTACCTAACTCAAGTACACCTGTTAATATCACCTGGGATACTTCAAGAGCAAATGCTACATATAAATGGATCTTCGGTACACCCACTGTGCCACCCAGATTATTGACAGTAAATGCCTCCACCAATAGCTTAAATTTTACACTTGGAGATATTGATAATATACTTGCATCATTTGGCATTCCTCAGGGTGATTCAGTAGTCGGCCAATGGGATGTTTGGGCATTCAGGAATAATTTCCCTGCTAATGATTCCTTAAAGAGTTCAAATGGTCCGTGGAATATCACATTGAAGAGAGGAATTCCTCAGCTTATACCGTTTAATCTGGTAAGTCCTCCCAATAATGCAGTTCTCGTGACCTCACCATTTAATAATTCACAGGTTAATATAACATGGACAAGATCAGGTACAGGTGTTAATTATAAATGGAAATTTGGTGTTGATTTGAACAATCCGTTGCTTGTTCTTCCATCGAATAACAGCGGATTTGATTCGGTACTAACCCTAATCAATTCAGGCATTGATGCAATTCTTGCCGGCCTGGGACTAAATCCTGGCGATTCGGTAATCGGCCAATGGGCAGTGTGGGCTTATAGTGCAAATGATTCTCTGAAATCAACACAAACATTTACAATTACACTAAAGAGACAAGCAAGAGGAGAAGTTTTAGTTGCTTATGACTCCACTTTAACTAACGGAAGAATTAGCAGAGACTCGATTCTCGCCAATCTTAATTTCTTAGGAATTACTTACGATTTGTTTAACAAAGGTGGACAAACTTCTACAAATGTTATTTCCTTCAGAGGTTATGACAGAATTATTTGGTTGGGAGAAGGAACAAGTGTTATGTCAGCAGTCCAAAAAGATTCTATTAAAGCATTTCTTAATTCAGGTATTCCAACACGAAAAAAGAATCTGATTATTTTCTCTGAAGATATTGGATATCAATTTGGTCGCAGCGGTTCTACATATCTGGATTTGGATTTTATGAACAATTATCTTGGTGCTAATTATGTTGCAGACAGACCAGCAACTGGTGCCAATCAAGGATTAATAGGTGTGGTGATAAATACCAACCTTTCTGATAGTACAATTGGTCCCTGGCCTGATGTGCTTAGTACCTATGGAACTACTTCGGAACCATTATACAGGTTCAGATATAATCCCACTGCTTATAATGCAATTGGAAACAAAACATCAAATTTTGAGATCGCCACTTTTGGTGTTGATGTTGAATCTTTAAGACCAGCATTAGATAGTCCGCCGGGTTCACCAGTATTCAGAATGCTTTATGCCGCACTCGGTTATCTTGTAATTCCTGTTGAACTTACATCCTTTGCAGCTAACATAAACGAAAACAATGTTACCTTGCTATGGTCAACAGCTACTGAAACCAACAACCGCGGTTTTGAAGTGCAGCGTAGGTCTGAAGGTTCGGATTATACAACAATAGGATTTGTTGAAGGTAAAGGAACAACCAGTGAACCGCAAAACTATATTTTCCAAGACAGGTTATTAATTTCCGGAAAATATTATTACCGTCTCGCACAATTTGATTTGGATGGCAAAATTAATTACAGTGATGAAATTGAAGTTGATGTTAAACCGCCGGTTAAGTTTTCATTATCACAAAATTATCCTAATCCATTCAACCCTTCAACAAGAATTGATTTCAGTTTACCTGTTAAGGCAAAAGTTCAACTTAAAGTTTTTGATATTCTCGGACAGGAGGTTGTAAATTTGATAGACTCAGAACTTGAGGCTGGTTATCATTTTACGATGTTAAATTCTTCAGCACTAAGCAGTGGAGTTTATATTTACAGAATTGAAGCTAAGGGCTTAGATGGCAGGAATTATAAAGATTCCAAAAAAATGATTCTTAGTAAATAAATTCATTTGTTAAGATATAAAAGCCGGCTGGAAACAGTCGGCTTTTTTATTTAACTTAAATTTAGTTTTTGGAATTATTTGAATGACTATAAAAAATATCGAATTAGTTGAACGACTCAGGCAAATACTTGATTTAGAAGTTACTTATCCTCCGATTTTAATCACTATAACATTTCTTTTTCTGAATTCAATTAATAATTCATTACCAACTTTAACCATTCTTATAATTGCAATTGCTAAAATGGCAATACCGTTTATTGTTTATGTTTTATTAGTGGAGAAAAAATATAGTTGGTTAATTTCGCTTCTGATTTTCATTGTAATTCCCTCTGTAATAATCTATTCATCAATAAGCGAATCAGTTTTCAGTAAATATTTTTTGTTAATTCCGTTTCTGATTTTCTTTTTCTATTGTTTATTGTTAAAGTTTGCCGTCCGGGATTGGCTTGCCGAAGCAGAGGCAAAAGCAGAACATGAGGAAATGAAAAGAGAAATGTCTAACTCATAAACTTATAAGTGAATTCAACTTTTCAAGAACCATTTCAGAAGTAATTTTATCCATACAATTCGGAACGAAATCACAATCCTGTTTATAGCAAACCAGACAATCCATATCAGGAGAAATTTTAATTATTCTGTTGTAGTCTTCAATTTCATTACTGGAAGTAGGACCAAAAAGGCAAATTACTTTCTTCTTTAATGCAGTGGCAGCATGTAAAGCGAGTGTATCACCTGTTATTATTATGTCAGCGATATTAATCAAAGCAAAAAATTCGCGTAAAGAATTTTTGTTTCCTGTATCAATAACTCTATCCGAAGAAGATTTTAATTCTGACATTATATCTGATTCAATCTCACCACCGAAAATGAGTATACCAACATCAGAATATTTTCCCAATTCTTTTATTACATCTTTAAATCCATCAAGTCGCCACTTTTTATATTTCCAGCGACGACTTCCGCCGGTGTTTAATCCAACCAGATATTTAAATCTGTCAAGCTTATTATCCTGATAAAATTTTTCCGCGAAATTTTTTTCTTCTTCTGTCAGATTTAATATTATTTCATCTTTATTGTAAATAAGCTTTAAAACAGAATGAATAATCTCCTGATAAGTTTTTTTATTTGCTTTTTTGAGATGATCAAATGCACCCATTTCAAGCCATTCTATCGCCTCATTATTCAGGACTTGAACTTTTCCTTTTTCATCCAATGTGAATCCTCTTTTTTCTTTTGCAGAAATAATTTTGGCATATGCACAACTTACCGGATTGGCATCCGGATGAAGTAACAAATCAAAATTTTGAGCTAAGAGTCTGGAGAGTGTAAAGTTATTTTCAACGGCTAAAACTTCATCAACTAAGTCATTTCCGCTAAATATGTCAGTTGCATTAGATTTTGTAAGCCAGGTAATTCTGCTTTCGGGATAAGTTCTCTTGATAGCTGGCAGGATAGAAGTTGTTCTCAAAACATCACCGATAGCATCAAATTTAATAATTAAAATATTTTCACCGACGCTTTTATAATACTCACATTTATCGCAGGTGATACCAAACTGTTTATTTGCGAAGCAGGGTCTGTCGCCGGGGAAATGAATACAATCAGTTTTCAGAATCATTACATTCCTCTAAAACTTTTTTAATTATATCATTCAGGTTATTGAACTTGTTTGATTTAATGAAATCAGAAATGTTTTTATCGAAATCAATTTTATTTTCAATTTCAAAAAATTTTCTTATTGTCTTAGCTAATAATTCTGGCTCAGGTTCTTCAACCACTAATCCTGTTGATTCATTAACTACAAATTCTGCCAGTCCGCCAACTTTGGTAACGATGACAGGTTTTCTGAAACCATAAGCGAGGTTCAATATTCCACTTTGAGTTGCGCTTCGGTATGGAAGTATGACTACATCAGAAATAAGGAAATATTCTTTCACCTTTTCATTTGGAATATATTCATTCTGCATAACAACAGAATTTTGCAAGTTATATTTTTCAATTAAATCAAGATAAAACTTTTTATCATCATAGAATTCACCTGCAACAATCAGTTTGACATTTGCAAATTCTGTTTTGATAAGACTTAAAGCTTCTAATAAAATGTCCAAACCTTTGTACTTTCGTATGTAACCAAAGAACAATAAAACTTTTTCATTCTCAGAAATCGAAAATTTCTGCTTCAGAGAAATAATGTCTTCTGAATTTCCTGCTAAGTGATCATAGATTGGAAGTTCAGAGCGATAAATCTTTTTGTTCTTAAAATTTTGTTTGAGTTCTTCCTCTACTTTCTGCGAAAGTGCAATGAAATATTTTGAGTGATGAAGTCCCAATCGTGTAAGCAATCTGTCAATAAAATGACCTTCGTGAGAGATATAATTTTCAGTGATGAATAAAATTCTTTTCTTTAGTTTTTTATTTACAAAAGAGCTGATAAAAAAGTGACAGAGAGCGAAATACGGATGCCACCAATCAAAGATAATTAAATCTGGTTTTTCATTATTTATTTTAGAGGCAACCTTAATCCAATTAAATGGATTTAAAGAATTTACAATTCTTTCGGAAGGTATTTTTTTTACTTCTCCACTTGTGTCGAATTGAGTTTTGCCGGGAAACAAAAACGAAGGATAGAGAAGTTTGTAGTTATAAATTTTTACTTCAAACTCTTTAGAAAGAGTTTCATAAACGAATGAAACAAATAAAGAATTGCCACCACGATAAGGATATGTTGGTCCGATAATAATTATTTTCTTTTTGCGAGAATCCAATATTTAACCGGGAAATTTCTTCGGCAAAGATAAAAATATTATTTGAAGAAATCAGAATCTTCATCAATATCGAAATCATCTTCAGGTTTAATATTGAACATAGAGCTTAGCATATCTTTGAACTGAATACCATTTTCTAATCTGAATTTACTTAGCATTGAAAATTCAGATAAACCGTAAATAATAAATTCCATAAAAAGTAAAGTAAGTCTTTCATCAGCATCGGGTTGAAATTCATCTACAATTTTTTGTAGTCCGGGAATTGCCCGAAGCTTTTGTGAGTACTCCTTGTCTGACATTGAAGTTAATAAGTCAACAGAGTTGCCTTTACCAAACCAACTTATTGTCTGAGCATAAGGATTGTGTGTTTGTTTTTTCTTAATCTGTTCGGGATTAGGAAAGTATTGTTCGAAAACAGTTCTTATCGCTTTACCGATTAGTATTTGCGCAACCTTAGCAGGACCTTCCTGTTCACCTTCATAAACAAGTTCGATTTTACCTGTGATGGCAGGAATAACTCCGACTAAATCACTTATCCTTGCAGTTGTTTGGTTCTCATTATTTAGTATTCGTCTTCTTTCAGCAAAACTAACGAGGTTTTCGAAAGATGAGATAGTTAATCTTGCTGATACTCCGCTTTTCTCATCAACATATTCACTCTCACGGGCTTCAAAAGCTATTTGTTCAATAATCTGTTTGAGGAGCTCAGGCACAATGATTTTTTCTTTTTGTTCTTCGGTTAGCTTTGCTTCCTGTTCAGTAATTTTTTGTGAGATGAAAGCAGACTTTGGATAATGAGTGAGTATCTGGCTGTCTATTCTGTCTTTTAATGGTGTTACTATCGAACCACGATTTGTGTAATCTTCCGGATTAGCAGTAAAGATAAACTGAATATCAAGAGGTAATCTGATTTTGAAACCTCTGATTTGAATATCACTTTCCTGAAGAATGTTAAAAAGTGCTACCTGAATTCTTGCCTGTAAATCGGGCAATTCATTTATAACAAAAATTCCACGATGCGATCTCGGAATCAGTCCGAAATGAATTACTCTTTCATCTGAGTAGGGAAGTTTTAATGCCGCTGCTTTTATCGGATCAACATCACCAATTAAATCTGCTACAGTAACATCAGGAGTAGCTAGTTTTTCAGTATATCGTTCGGAGCGGTGCAGCCATGAAATTTTAGTATCATCACCAAATTCATTAATCAGATCTTTGGCATATTTTGAAATAGGATTAAATGGATCATCATTTATTTCTGAACCTTCTACAACTGGAATGTATTCATCAAGTAGATTGATGAATAATCTTGCTACTCTTGTTTTTGCCTGCCCTCTTAAACCCAGCAGTATTAGATTATGCCTTGAAAGAACTGCCGTCTGAAGTTCTGGAATTACAGTATCATCATAACCAATGATTCCTTCGAATGGGTTTTTACCATGTCGAAGGAATTCAATCATATTTTTTCTAAGTTCTTCTTTAACAGATTGAGTTTTGTAACCAAATTTCTTTAAGTCGCTAATCGTTTTGATTTTTTTTATGTCCATAGAACTATCTTACTTTCTTTCTTCTGTTTCTGATATAATCTTCAAATATGAAATCGCCTAAACCATTAAGGGAGCTATAAAAAGCTCTGCCGTTATTTATCTTTGTAAATTCCCGAACAAATTCCTGCAGATAAGGATCTCTTGCGATCATATAAGTTGTAATAGTGATTCCAAGTTTTCTGCAAATTGCTGCCTGGTCTAAAGTTTTATTTAAAATTTTTCTATCGAGACCAAAACTGTTTTTATAATATTTAACTCCTTCCTTTAAACAAGTTGGTTTACCGTCGGTAATCATAAAGATCTGTTTGTTGTTGGTTTTTTTTCTTCTGAGAATATCTGTTGCCAATTGAATTCCCGCAACTGTATTTGTATGATAAGGTCCAACCTGAAGATAAGGAATTTCTTTAATGTCAATCTGCCATGCATCATTTCCGAAAACTATTACATCCAAAGTATCTTTTGGATACTTGGTAGATATTAATTCAGCCAAAGCAATGGCAACTTTTTTTGCCGGCGTTATTCTGTCTTCACCATATAAAATCATTGAGTGAGAAATATCAATCATCAGCACAGTTGATGTTAATGATTTGAAATCTCTTTCTTCAACCTCAAGATCATTTTCTGTTAATCTGAATTCATCAATACCGTGATTTATTTGCGCATTTCTTAATGAACCGGTAATATCAATCTGTTCAATCATATCACCAAAAAGATATTCTCTTCTTTCAGAAGTTGGTTCATCACCGATTCCGGGACTGAATGTCTGATGATTTCCTTTCAATGATTTCTTTATCTTGCTGAAAATTTCTTCAAGAGATTTTTTGCGGATTGTTTTTTCAGTTTTTGAAGTTGGAATAAACTGAATTCCATTCTCATCTTCTTTTATATAACCCTGTTTTTTCAAATCTTCAATAAAATCACCCATTCCATAATCATCGTTGGTGATTTTATATTGTCTGTCGATTTCGTTCATCCAGTCCAGTGCTTCTGATACATTTCCGGATGTGATTAGCAGAAGATCAAGAAAAATCTTCAGAAGATTCTCAAAAGCAGTTTTTGATTTCTGCTCTGAAGGAATGTATTTAGTAAATCTGTATCCAATCATAAACTTAAAAACAAAAAGTAATTGTGAAAGTTCAAAAGAAATTTTTCGAAAGGGAAAATCTAAACTGTTTTCCGTAGGTAAAGTATCACTTTTTGGTGAGCTTGTCAATCATATTTTTTACATATGAATCATCGGGCTTTAGAGCGAGGGCTTCACGATAGTATCTGAGTGCAAGCCCATCATTTTTGTCTTTGGTGTATGTATCTGCAAGTGCTTTAAGAATAGCGAAATTATTAGGAGTTCTTCTGTTCAATACCCGAAGATATCTTATTGCATCAGAATTCTTATTTATCTCAGATAGTGCCGTTCCAACATAGACGCATTCATCAACACTCATATTGAATTCAGAATTCTGAGAATCGAGAAGTTTATTGAACTCGACAATCAGACTATCAATACCAAATGAATTGTATTTATCAAAAAGATGATCTGCTAATGTTTTGGTTACTAATATATCTTTTTCTTTAACGATGTTTATCAAATCTCTTGAAGGATTTCCTAAATTTCTATCGCGAATGTTTATTAGATAAACAGCTGCTAAATCTTCATCAGGAATAATCATCAAACCGGTAGAAAATCCTGTCCCTCGTCCTTCGTGACCGAACCATTTCAATGAGTCGGAAGGATCAGCTAATGAAAAACCAAACCCATAATTAATTTTTTGAGAAGTTTTTAGAATTGTTTGCCTTGTCATAATCTCTAAAGTGGATTTTGAAATTAATGTTCCGTCGAGTATTGCTTTTACAAAGAGAAGCAAGTCTTCAGAAGTTGAAATCAATCCACCACCGGCTACCTTTAAACTCAAATCGGTGAGCGGTGAATTTATAAATCTTCTGTCAGGAGATTTTTCATAGCCACGAACTCTTTCGTAAATAATACTGCGTTGTCTGTCAACTCGGGTTACTTTCATTCCTGCTGGCTCAAAAATATTGCGTCGTAAATAATTTTCGAAAGAAGTCTTTGAAACATTTTCAATCAGTGCTGCAAGTAAAGAATAACCGAGAGATGTGTAATTATACCTTGTGCCGGGTTCAAATAACAAATCATCATTTGCAAAAGTTAAAACCGCATCGCGAGTTGATGAGTAGAACATTTTGCTGTTAAACTCTTCTTCACTTTTGTAAGAACGAATTCCACCAGTGTGAGAGAGAATATGTCTTACAGTAAGTTTCCATTTTTTCTTAGGGAAATATGGAACATAAGTGTTGATCTCTGCATCAAGGTCAATCAAACCCTTTTCGTAAAGCTGCATTACCGCAACTGCAGTTATTGCTTTAGTAATTGAAGCAATTCTGTACAGAGAAGTATTTTTTGCCGGAACAAAATTCTCGAGATCAATCAATCCTTTGGCATCTAACCAATAAATTTTCCCTTTCCAATAAACTCCGGCAGATATTGATGGAATTCGTTTATAATCTATGTATGTCTGAAGGTAAGTTGATAATTTTTTGAAGGTTTCAATATCATTTTTCTGAGCAAAGATTTTTTGCGAAGAAAGAAAAACAAACAAAAAAATCAGAATTGAATTTCTGATAGGGAAGCAACTGAAATATATGGTTCTAAATTTTTTCATAATAAAAAAGCGTTACACGATAAATGAATCGTCTAACGCTTACTGATTTTTTATTTCAAATTATTTTTTCGGGCTTCTTTTTTCAATGATGTCATCAATGAGTTTATATTCTTTGGCTTCCTGGGCAGTTAAGAAATAATCACGCTCACAATCTTTTGCAATTTGATCATAGGATTTCCCTGTATGTTCAGCAAGAATATTGTATAGTGTTTCGCGTGTCTTAAGCATTTCCTTAGCATGAATTTCAACATCAGTAACCTGACCGCCGATTCCTTGCGTCCAGGGTTGATGAATTAAAATTTTTGAATGCGGAAGGGCAAACCTTTTTCCTTTTGTTCCTCCAGCCAGAAGAATAGCAGCCATACTTGCAGCCATACCGACACATATCGTTGAGACATCAGGTTTAATAAATCTCATAGTATCATAAATTGCAAGACCAGCAGTAACACTTCCACCGGGAGAATTGATATAAATATGAATATCTTTTTCAGGATCTTCTGCTTCCAGAAAAATTAACTGCGCAATAGTTAAACTTGCAATATGATCATCAATGGGAGTTCCGATGAATACAATTCTTTCACGCAACAAACGGGAATAGATATCCATTCCGCGTTCACCGCGTCCGGTTTGTTCAATTACATAAGGTACTAATTGATTGAAGATTTCTAATTTACTGCTCATTTATTTCCTCTTTCTGTGGGTAAAGTGTTTTAGGGTCAACTCT
>CALHAB010000124.1 GCA_937934185.1 uncultured Ignavibacterium sp.
AATGTTGGTCTTTACATTCCCGGTGGAACTGCACCGCTTCCATCCACAATGCTTATGCTTGGTGTGCCGGCACAAATTGCTGGCTGCAAACGAATTGTCGCAGCATCACCCGCAAAAGATAAAATTCATCCTGCAATTTTATACGCGGCAAAACTTTGTGGAGTTACTGAGTTTATAAAAATTGGTGGTGCGCAGGCAATCGCATTGCTTGCTTATGGTGATAAGAATTTCAAAAAAGTTGATAAAATTTTCGGACCCGGCAATCAGTTTGTTACCGCTGCAAAGAGTTTGGTAAGTATCGATCCCGATGGATGTTCGATTGATATGATTGCCGGACCAAGTGAAGTTTTGGTTATTGCTGATGAGTTTGCTGATCCTTCTTTCGTTGCTGCGGATTTACTTTCACAGGCAGAACACGGCAAAGATTCTCTTTCAATTCTTGTTAGTGATAGTGAAAAAATTTGTAAAGAAGTTGAGAGGGAAATAAAAAGTCAGTTAAAAACTCTTCCAAGAAAAAATTTTGCTGAAGCATCATTAAAAAATTCTTTCTGTTTAATTACAAACTCGCTTGATGAAGCAATAAATTTCTCTAATCAGTTTGCACCTGAGCATCTTATAATTAACACAAAGAACCCTGATTTATTCGCTGCAAAAGTTAAAAACGCCGGTTCAGTATTCGTCGGTAATTACACTCCTGAAAGCGCCGGAGATTATGCCTCGGGTACTAACCATTCTTTACCAACTTACGGATTTGCAAAATCAATTGGCGGAGTTAGTGTTGAAATGTTTATGAAAGCAGTAACATTTCAGTCAATCAGTAAACAGGGTTTGAAGAATTTATCAGAAACAGTTATAACATTGGCTGAAACTGAGTCGCTGCAGGCACACGCCAATGCAGTTAAAGTGAGGTTGAAATGAAGAGCATAGAAAAGTTAGTAAGAAAAAATATTTTGAACCTGAAACCTTACACATCTGCAAGAGATAAATTTCAGGACGGAATTTTTCTCGATGCAAATGAAAACGCTTTTGGGAGTGTAGTTAAATCATCTGTCAAAAATTTAAATCGTTATCCTGATCCGCATCAGAAAAATTTACGAAAAGCTTTGTCGAAACACATAAATATTCCCACTGAAAAAATATTCTTTGGTGTTGGAAGTGATGAGATAATTGATCTTTCAATAAGGATATTCTGTGAACCAGGAAAGTCCAATGTCATAATCCCATCTCCAACATATGGAATGTATAAAGTTGCCTGCGAAATAAATGATGTTAAAGTTAAATCTGTTCCGCTTGATAATCATTTCGACATAAACATTGAGCAGGTAATTCAAGCTGTTGATGAGAATACCAAAATGATTTTCCTTTGCTCACCAAATAATCCGACAGGAAATTTGTTAAGTGCTAATCGAATAAAGAAGCTGGCAAAAAGTTTTGAAGGAATAATATTTCTTGATGAGGCATACATTGATTTTGCTCAAAGCGGATCTTTCGTAAATCAAATTGAAATATTCGATAATGTTATTATCTCAAGAACATTTTCGAAAGCGTGGGGACTTGCAGGAGTTCGTTGCGGTTATTGTATCGCTGATGAATTTATTATAAACCTATTATTCAAAGTAAAAGCTCCTTATACGCTGAATAAACTTACTTCAAACATTGTATTAAAAGCGATCAGTCAATCAAAAAAGCGGGACGAGATTGTGCAAAGGATTTTACGCAAAAAAGAAAATCTTGTTTACCAACTATCGCAGTTAAAATTCGTAGAAAAAATTTATCCAAGTGATGCAAATTTTATTCTGGTAAAAATGAAAAATGCCGAATCAGTTTTTGACTATCTGAATAAAAATAAAATTCGTGTGAGAATGAGATCAGACGATGAAAGAATAAAAGATTGTCTGAGAATTACTGTTGGCACAGAGAAAGAAAACAATCTGCTTATAAAGTTATTAAAGGAGTTTGAATGAAAAATATTAAACAACGAAAAGCAACAGTAACACGAAACACAAAAGAAACCAGAATTAAAATTGATTTAAATCTTGATGGCTCAGGTAAATCCAGAATCAAAACAGGAATCGGATTTTTTGATCATATGCTTGAACAGATTGCCAGACACGCAAATCTTGATTTGAGCATTTCAGTAAAAGGCGATCTTCACATCGATGAACATCATACTGTTGAAGATACAGGAATAGCGCTCGGCGAAGCTTTACGAAAAGCACTCGGTGATAAAAAAGGAATTCAGCGTTATGGTTTTTTTATTCCGATGGATGATTCAGTTGCTGTTTGTACGATTGATCTTGGCGGAAGAAGTTATCTCAATTTCAACTGTAAATTCAAAAGAGAAAAAGTCGGCGATTTCCCAACTGAATTAACAAAAGAATTTTTCAGAGCGCTGGCTGATTCAATGAAAGCAAATATTTACATTAAAGCAAAAGGAGAAAACGATCATCATAAAATTGAGTCAATATTTAAAGCATTTGCCAAGTCATTAAACGAAGCTGCAAGATTAGACGAGAGAAATAATAATCGTATTCCATCAACAAAAGGAATTTTATGATTGCAATAATTGATTACGGCGCAGGCAATACTGCTTCGGTAATAAATGTATTAAAAGATCTGAAAGCTGATTTTGTTTTAACAGGTGAGAAACAAATTATCTCGTCAGCTGACAAAAATATTTTACCGGGAGTTGGTGAAGCATCTTCTGCAATGAACAGATTAAATGAACTTAAATTGATTGATGTAATAAAAAATTTCTCCAAACCATTTTTGGGAATATGTCTTGGTATGCAATTGCTTTGCAGAAAGACTGAAGAAGGCGATGCTGATTGTTTGAATATTATTCCAGTTAAAGTGCAAAAATTTGATTCAGAAAAATCAAAAGTTCCGCATATGGGTTGGAATCAGGTTGAACTAATAAAAAATGATTCTCTGTTTTACGACATTGAGAATAAATCTTATTTCTATTTCGCTCATTCTTATTATGTACCTGAAAATGAATTTGCAACTACTGTTTGCAATTATGAGATAAAATTCTCTTCATCAATCAGGTATAAAAATTTTTATGGTGTTCAGTTTCATCCCGAAAAATCAGCTGAGCAAGGAATTCAGATAATTAAAAACTTTTTAAGTTTATGAAAATTATTCCTGCAATTGACATACTCGATAACAAACTTGTGAGACTTGAGAAAGGCGATTACAATTCAGCGAAAGTCTATTCCGATAATCCATTAGATATGGCTTGCACATATTCTGATTTGGGTTTTGAATGGCTGCACATTGTTGATTTATCCGGAGCTAAATCCGGAAAACTTTTTATTAAGGAATTGATAAGCAGAATAAAGCGCGAAACAAAAATTAAGATTCAGGTTGGCGGAGGAATCAGAAATCTGAATGACGCGAAAATGCTGATTGATAAAGGTGTTGACAGGTTGGTTATCGGATCAATCTCCATTACTGACAAAGAAGAATTTGAAAGAATTATTTCAGAAATTGGTTCTGAAAAAATTATTGTTTCAGTTGATGTAAAAGATAATTCTGTGATGATTAAAGGATGGACTTTAAATTCTGAAATAAGATTGAATGACCATATTGATTATTGTCTTACCAAAAATGTAAAAGCATTTCTTTGTACAGATATTAAAAAAGACGGAATGCTTACCGGACCAAATACTGATCTTTATAAAAATCTGGTAAAGGAATTTCCATCTGCTGAATTTATTGCTTCAGGAGGAATCAGTTCGGTGCAGGATTTAATTTCATTAAAAGAGTTAAACTTATATGCAGCTGTTGTTGGAAAAGCTATTTACGAAAATAAAATTGATCTGAAGGAGTTAAAGAAAATTGCTGGCTAAAAGAATTATTCCTTGTCTTGATGTGAAAGACGGTAAGGTTGTTAAAGGAACAAACTTTGTTGATCTTCGTGTTGCCGGCTCAGCAGTCGAACTTGCAGAAAGATATTATCACGAAGGAGCTGATGAACTTGTATTTCTTGACATCACCGCTTCGATTGAAAAAAGAAAAACTCTTGTCAAACTTGTTAAAGAAGTTGCATCTGTTATCAGGATTCCATTCACAGTTGGCGGAGGTATTTCATCAATAGAAGATATTTCTGATTTATTAAACAGCGGTGCTGATAAAATTTCATTAAACACTGCTGCAGTAAAAAATCCGGATTTAATTTATCAAGCTGCAAAGAAATTTGGTTCTCAGGCAGTGGTTGTTGCAGTTGATGTAAAAAAAATATCTCACACTTACAAAGTTTTTATCAATGGCGGTAAGCAGGAAACTGAACTCGAAGGTTTTAGCTGGTGTAAAAAATTGTCCGAACTTGGTGCAGGAGAAATACTTCTTACATCGATGGATA
>CALHAB010000125.1 GCA_937934185.1 uncultured Ignavibacterium sp.
TAACTGAATATTCTCTCCATTCTTTTGGTATACAAGGATCAATTACTAATCCGTCAATTGTTGCTCTGATACCTAATATCCAATCCACAATTACTTTTTGAAACCAGTTGGCTGAACCAGTGTACCAGGTCCACCCAGCCAATCCGTAGTTAGGTGAATCAGGACCATCAATATTTCCGGGCATAACATAAGGTTCAGCTACATATTCATCCGGATTTAATCCATTATAAATCGGACAAAGATTTTTAAATGACCTGAAAGTATTTTCATTATCCTTCATCAATGCATAAGCCCAGATTGCCCAGGTTGCAGCGTGAGAGTAAACACCGCCGTTTTCTCTTCTTCCTGGTGCATACCTTGATAAATAACCGATCATCTCGTCAGGTTTGGTGTATGCAGGACTAAGCAATAAACATCCGTTCTTTTTCAACAAATACTTTGTAACTGAATCCATTGCTTTAGCAGATTTTGACTTATCTGCAATCCCACTTATAACTGACCAGGTTTGAGCATTGAGATATATTTTTCCCTCACGATTTTTTTTGCTTCCGATTTTTTCTCCATTGTCTTTAGTAGCACGATAAAACCATTGTCCATCCCAGGCATATTTATCAAAAGCTTTCTTAAGTTTAACAGCTTTTTGTTTATATCTTTTTGCGAATTTAACTCTTTTTGTTTTTTCACATACTTCAGCAAAACGAGTTAATATCAAATAAAAAAACTCAGCCAGCCAAATTGATTCACCTTTCATATCGAGTCCAACAGCACTTAACCCGTCATTCCAATCTCCGGCACCAATAAGAGGAAGTCCTCTTTTACTCATTCTCTTTAATACTCTTTCAATAGCATTTACTGAATGATTAAACATTGATTCATTCTTTTTATTGTTATCATAGTATGGTTCTTTGAGTTCAAGTATTTTGAAATCACCCGTCTCATCAATGTAGTTAATAATTAAGAAAGGAAGCCATAATAAATCATCAGTCATTTTAGTCGGCAGCCCTGTTTCAGAAATCGGATGCCACCAATGCAGTACAGTTCCATCCTGAAACTGATGTCGGGCATGCAACCTTATCTGCTTTTCTGTATGCTTCGGATCAATTGGAAGAAAAACCAGACTATCCTGCAGTTGATCCCGGAAACCATAAGCTCCACTTTGCTGGTAATAAGCAGTTCTTGCCCAAAGTCTTCCTGCTATTGCCTGATAACGAAGCCATTTGTTTACCATAAAATTCATTGCTTCATCCGGAGTATTGATTTCAAGAGTAGAAAACATATTTTGCCAGAAATTTTTCACATCATCAAAAGCTTTATTTATGTTATCAGGATTTGAGTAATATTGAATAGTTTTTTTAATCTGAACTTTATTTTTCTTTAAGCCGATAAAAAAAGAAAAGTTATCTTTAGAATTGGCAGGAATATTCAAATCAACTTTAATAGTCCCGATTGAATCATTCCACTTGCCCAATCGTCTTGCTAAATTATCTGAATAAACACCTGCAGGTCTTTCCAATGTCCCGTATTGACCAATAAAAGTTTCTTTATCACCATCGTAGTCAGAAATTTTTTTACTTGAGCCAATAAATCCATAATAAGGGTATTCAATATTCCAGTGACCGCGATTGCTGATCGGAATTTCCCACAATCTTTTTGTTGCAATCATTGCATTAGCGGGTTCATCAAATTCAGTTTCGATGAATGTTTTATGAAATTCCCGATGATGATCAGCTGAAGAGCCGAGACACCATTCGAAATATGAATAAACTGATAAGTCTAAATCTTCATTTGTGTTATTTTGGATTTCGAAATTCCAGACCTCAACCTGATCATTTAGTGGAACAAATAAATTTAACAATACTTTAATTCCTTTGTACTCTGAAATAAATTTTGCATAGCCAAATCCATAATGACACAGGTAATAATCTAAATCTGCTTTGACAGGATTCCACATTGGGGAAAACACTTCGCCGGTTTTATTGTTTTTTATGTAAAAATATTTTCCCCAATCATCTCTGATGAGATCCTGATGCCAGCGATTCAGTCTATTGAATTCAGAGTGCTCGAGCCAACTGAATCCTCCGCCGGTTTGAGAAATAACTAAACCGTAATTCCCATTTGATATAACATTTATCCATGGCTTTGGAGTTCTGTATGTTTTGATTACATATTCATTTCCATCGTCAGTAAAGTAGCCGTATTTTGTTTCAAATTTTTTCATATTTATAAAATATTACTTAACAGATTTTGTTGAATTCCGTATAATTAATTCAGTTGCGATTTTAATTTTTCTGGGCTGAAGACCAGCAGTGTTTTTGTTTTTGATTTTATCTATTAACAATTCAGCAGCTTTTTTTCCTTCATCTTCAATCTGTGCGCTAACTGTAGTAAGAGGTGGGTTTAAATATTGAGAGACAAAAATATCATCAAATCCAACCACTGCTATATCATCAGGTATGCTCAGTCCTTTTTTTGCAGCTGCATCATAGCAACCAAGAGCCATCATGTCATTAGCTGCAAAAATTACCTCTGGTTTGTTTTTGAGATTCAT
>CALHAB010000126.1 GCA_937934185.1 uncultured Ignavibacterium sp.
GATGTTGAGTTAAAACTCAATTCAAAAAAGAAAACAGTTGAAATAAAATCCTTTGCAAAAACAACAGCGCAAACAGGAATTGAAATGGAAGCATTGACAGCCGTTTCTGTTGCTGCATTGACTGTTTACGATATGTGCAAAGCAATTGATAAATCAATGGTTATAAGTGAAATAAAATTGTTAAGTAAAACCGGAGGAAAAAGTGGAAACTATGTTAGAAGAAATCCGTGATAATCAACTTGCCCAACTTCATCAGCGTTCTATTAATGTTGGTAAAGTTGTTGCGATTTCTATCAGCAAGAAAAAAGGAATTCCTAAAACAAATGTTCAATCGGCTAAGTTGATTGAAAACTTTGGAATTGAAGGCGATGTTCACGCTGGCAACTGGCACAGGCAAGTAAGTTTTCTTGCTTTGGAAAGTATTGATAAGATGAGAGAAAAAGAATTACCCAATCTTCGTCCAGGTGCATTTGCAGAAAACATTACAACTGAATTTCTGGAACTTCCGATGTTAGAAATTGGAACCCGGATGAAAATTGGAAAAGAAGCAGAGCTTGAGATTACACAGATTGGAAAAGAATGCCACACCAAATGCGCGATATTTACAAAGGTTGGTGATTGCGTTATGCCTCGTGAAGGAATTTTTGCCAAAGTAATTCGCAGCGGAGAAATATTTATCGGTGATGAAATTCAAATACTTGGTACGACTTTGTGATGACCTTTGTGCTCTTAGTGGTAAAAAAAATATACCACGAAGTTCACAAAGTACTTTCACAAAGGAACATAAAGGAGAACTATGATTAATTACAATGAAGCAATTGAAATAATAAAATCTGAAATAAGTAATATTTATAAATCTTACAATCGCATACTTATGGAAGATGAAATTCAAATACTTAGTGCGACTTTGTGATGACCTTTGTGTTCTTAGTGGTAAAAAAATAAACCACGAAGTTCACAAAGTGCTTTCACAAAGGAACACAAAGGAGAAATATGATTAATTACAACGAAGCAATTGAAATAATAAAATCTGAAATAAGTAAGATAAAACTTCACTCAGAAGAAGTTGATATTTTCGAATCTTACAACCGCATCCTTGCAGAAGATGTGATTGCAGATGTTGACTTGCCGCCATTTAATAATTCTGCAGTTGACGGATATGCAATAAAATTCTCAGATAAAACTCAATGGGAAATTATCGGTGAGATTTCGGCGGGCAATTTTAATTCATTCAACATTACGGAGGAAGTAGCTGTGTTGATTACAACAGGAAGTAAAATCCCAGTTGGTGCAGATACAATCATTCCTGTTGAAGATGTTGATGTTGAAAGTAATATTCTAAAGTTGAAAGAAAATGCATTTATAAAAAAAGGAATGAACATCCGAACACAAGGAAATGACTTGAGAAAAAACGAAATTGCCATAAAACAATTCACAAAAATTGATTCGAAATCAATCGCCGTACTTGCAAGCTGCGGAAAAGAAAAAGTAAAAGTCTATTCAAAATTAAAATGCGCTTTGTTTGCAACAGGCGATGAATTAATTCCGATAAACGAAAAACCATCAGAAGATAAATTTCGTGTTTCGAATATTTACTCTCTTTATGCTGCAATGAAAGAAATGAATCATACAGTTATCAATCTTGGCTTTACGAAAGATGATAAAGAAATGATTCGCCGCAAAGTAGAAGCAGCATTCGAAATGAATATTGATATGCTGATTACAACAGGCGGAGTTTCTGTTGGCAAGTATGATTTTCTGAAAGAAATATTTGAAGAGCAGGGTGTGAAAGAAAAATTCTGGAAAGTAAACATCAAACCTGGCAAACCGATTTATTTTGGAGTTTATGAAAAAGATGAACGAAGAATTCTGGTATTTGGTTTACCCGGCAATCCAGTTTCATCGCTTGTAAATTTTTATGTGTTTATTAAACCATCAATTGAATTTTTATTCAAGCAAAATAGAATTGATAAACTAACCGCAACACTTCAAAATGATTTGAAGAAAAAAGATGGAAAGCGACACTTCTCGCGTGGTATTCTGTATCAGGAAAATGATGAATTGAAAGTAACATCAGAGTTCTCACAATCATCTGGCAATCTTGTAGAGATGAGTCGTGCAAATTGTTTGATTGAAATTGAAGATGACAGATTGAATCCGAAAAAAGGAGAAAGAGTAAAATGTATTCTGATATAACCGGAGTAATTCTCGCAGGTGGAAAAAGTTCGAGAATGGGAGTCAACAAAGCTTTATTGCAATTAGGTAAACAAAAAATCATTGAAAGAATTGTTGACTTGATGTGTTCAATATTTTCAGAAGTAATTATCATTACAAACACGCCTGAAGAATATGAATTTCTTAATCTTCCACTGTTCGAAGATATCTATAAATGGAAAGGACCACTTGCAGGAATACATTCAGCACTTATTCATTCGCAAACAGAAAAAATATTTGTTTTGTCTTGTGATGTACCTTTGATGTCAAAAGAAATGGTTGAGTATATAATTGACTATGAAAGTAATAAACCAATTAAGTTTTGTGAAGCAGCAGGATATCATCAGCCGCTGGTCGGGTTGTACTCAAAAAGAATCTTGAATGACTTGGAGCAATTTTTAAAAAATGATGATGTTTCAGATAAAAGGTTTCATCATTTCTTAAAGGTTGTTGATTCAGAAATAATTCATCCTGAGAAATTAAGTTTTTACAGGGATGAAATATTTTTTAATGTAAACAAGCCGGAAGATTTTGAACAAATTAAAAAATTTTTCACTCATAGTAATTAATTTTACAACCGCATCCATCCCACTTTCGATCATAAAAATCCAATCGTTCTTTCAAAAGTTTTTCAGCATCATCGATTGAGTTCATCTTTCTTAATAGTATTTCATTTTTATCAGAAACTTCCTGAAAAAATATTTCGTCATTGTATTTCAGAATTCTTATGAAATCAGAAAGACAAGTATCTACTTCTTTAATTATTGTGGAGCAGGGAAGAAAAATATCAAGTTCTTCTTTGCTCAGTTTAATGTAGGGATTTGTTTTTGCTGATGAAATAATTTCTGTAACTGACATATAAACTCCTGAAATTTGACTGTCAGTTTGATGAGTATAGCAAAACGAAGTTTCAACAAGCGTTATTGAGAGTTAAACACAGCAACCGGACAAATGCAATTGTTAAGGATTCTTTCAACCCGCGGACCGATGTATAATGATTCTCCGGCCGGCCGAACATCTGTCCCCACAATTACTAAATCAGCCTTAAACTCAATAGCTTTATTTAAAATAGTATTTTCAACATCAGAACCGAATTCAACAAATACATTTACCTTTACACCGAGTGATTCCCCGAGTCTTTTTAGTTCCAACAGACTTTGCATTGCAAAACTTTTTTGTCTTTCTCTTACATTTCCCTCCACATCGAGGTTGTAAACATCTTTTTTGGTTTCGATAACTGTTAAAATGATTACCTCTTCGTCTTCACTACTTACGAGTGAGAAAGCTAATTCAGCTGCACGTTTCGACGCCAGACTTGCATTTGATGGAACAAGAATTTTCTTTGGCTGCCAGTTTTCTTTAAATGAAGACGCCTGTATAACAAGACTCCGGCAGGGCGATAATCTTAATAATTCATCAACTAACGGATTAAAAATTTTTAGTGAGTGAGAAGTTCTTTCTGTTGCTCCAATTACAATTAAATCGTATGATTTTTTTGCTTCTTCCAGAATTGAATTAAGAGGATTATCAGAAACCACTACTTTTTTATTCAAATTAGCATCAGGAAATAGTCTGGATAAATTATCGAGAAAGTTCAACGAATCATTTTTCTCTGATTCTTCAGCTATATTCAAAAGTGTAATAGTAATATCTTTTTGAGAAGCAATCCTTTGAATAATTTTTGCTTCAATCATTTTCTTTTCAAAATCTTTTCTTCTCCTGACCGGTAATAAGACTCTGTTAATGGATTTAATCAGTAAATCTTTTGTAATTTCTTCGTGCTCAAGTCTTTTTAATTCAGATTCTTTTGGAATAACTTTTTCCAAAGTATATTTCAGCATAACCGGAGAGATTATAGAAGTAATAACTGCCATAAGAATTATTATTGAAAATATTTCAGGAGAAATAACATTGAATGATAAACCAATTGTAGCAATAATAATCTGAATTGCTCCCCGCGCATTTAGTCCGGCACCAAAACTTAATGCAGTCCAATGATCAACTTTTGCCAGCAAGCGTGCACCGGCATAAACTCCGAATATTTTACTTAAAGTTGCAACTATTATAAGAGCAAGTGCAAGTAAAGCTAATTCGGGATTAAGCAAAGCTTTAATATCTACTTTTAATCCTGCTGATGCGAAGAATATAGGTGCAAAAACTCCAAATGTTATGCTTTCAATTCTGATTATTGCTTCTTTCGGAACACTGGAAATCTGAGAGAACACTATACCAGCAATGAAAGCTCCAAATACAGCTTCAAGATGAATTGCCTGAGCAATTGAAGAGTACAAGAATATAAAGCTGAAGATTAGTGTAAGACTTTTATATCTGCTTTCAACTTTATCCTGAATGAACTGAAGAAGTTCTTTCGCAAGTATTCTTCCGATTAAAAAACCAAAAACTGCAAATGCTAAAACTTTTATAACAGCATAAGCAGAATCACTTAAAGTAATCGTGCCCATCTGAATTAATCCAAGAACGAAAGAGAGTATAATCCAGGCAACCGCATCATCAATCATTCCGGCAGCAATTGTAATTTGCCCAATGTCTCTTCTGAGCAAATTCAAATCAATTAAAACTTTTGCGATAACAGGAATTGCAGAAACAGACATTGCTGTTGCAATGAACAGAGAAAAGATAAATCTTTCTGAAGGATTTACTAAAAACTTATCTGGTATAACACTGCTGATTAAATAACCTCCAATCAGAGGAATAAGCAAACCACCAAGAGCAGTTGAACTTGCACTTTTTGAGTGGTGCTTAATTAATCCTAAATCTATTTCGTATCCTGTAATGAAAAGTAACATCAACGCACCAATGAGTGAAATTACCTCCAGCATCACAGAGGGATAT
>CALHAB010000127.1 GCA_937934185.1 uncultured Ignavibacterium sp.
TTGCCGGTGAGACTTTTTTTGTTGTTTACAATTTCTTCGGGAATTCCTTCGGCAATAATTTCACCGCCAAATTCTCCTCCACCGGGACCAAGATCAATTATCCAATCAGCTAATTTGATAACATCAAGATTGTGTTCAATAACTATCACAGTATTTCCTTTATCAACAAGTTTATTCAAAACATCCATAAGAATATTCACATCCTCAAAATGAAGTCCTGTTGTGGGCTCATCAAGAATATATAAAGTTTTTCCGGTTGAGACTTTGCTTAACTCTGTGGCAAGTTTTACTCTCTGTGCTTCTCCTCCGGACAGAGTTGTTGCCTGCTGACCAAGCCGAATATAACCTAATCCAACATCGTGAATTGCTTTGATCTTTCTTTTAATTCTTGGCAGGTCTTCAAAAAATTCCAAAGCTTCATCAACACGCATATCGAGAACATCAGCTATAGACTTTGTTTTGTACAAAACCTGAAGAGTTTCGCGGTTGTATCGTTTTCCATGACAAACATCGCAGGTTACATAAACATCAGGAAGAAAATTCATTTCAATTTTCTTTACACCATCACCGGAACAAGCTTCGCATCTGCCACCTTCAACATTAAAACTGAATCTTCCGGGTTCGTATCCTCTCATTTTTGATTCAGGAAGCTGGGCAAACAAATCGCGGATTAAAGTAAACAGTCCTGTATATGTCGCAGGATTTGATCTCGGTGTTCTTCCGATTGGTGATTGATCAATCTCAATTACTTTGTCAATATTTTCAAGTCCTTCAACAGATTTATAAGGCAGAGGAACAACGGCTGATTTATAAAATTTTCGCATTAAAATTTTAACGAGAGTTTCATTTATCAGACTGGATTTGCCTGAGCCGCTTACTCCTGTAACTAATGTTAAAGTTCCTAAAGGGATTTTCAAATCAACATTTTTGAGATTATTTCCTGAAGCACCTTTAAGCAGAATAAATTTTCCATTTCCTTTTCTTCGCTGATCAGGAATTTTTATTTCTTTTCTGTGTTTAAGATACGAGAGAGTTATTGAATCAAATCCATTCTTTGAGTCAACAAGTTTTTTTGTTTCTCCGGCAATACAAACTTTACCTCCGTGCTCGCCTGCCCCAGGTCCAAGATCAATCATATAATCAGAATTTTCGATTGTCTCTTTATCGTGCTCAACAACAATAACTGTATTTCCAAGATCCCGAAGTTCTTTTAGTGAATTAATCAGTTTGATATTATCACTTTGATGTAACCCAATGGAAGGTTCATCAAGAACATATAAAACTCCGGCGAGCTGAGAACCAATCTGTGTTGCTAATCTTATTCTTTGTGATTCTCCTCCGGATAAAGTTCTTGCAGAACGGTTTAATGTCAGATAATCAAGTCCAACATTCGAAAGGAATTGAAGTCTTGTGGTTATTTCTTTTAATATTGGTTTAGCAATCTGGGCATCTCTGCCTGTCAATTTCAGTTTGGAAAAAAATTCAATCGCACGGTTGATTGATAGATTGGTTATTTCACTGATATTCTTACCGGCAAACTTTACGGAAAGTGATTCTTTCTTTAATCTTCCGCCATTGCAAACCGGACAGGTTACGGTATTCATAAATGATTCGACCCATTCACGAATGCTCGCAGAAGTTGTTGTGGAATAATAATTTTTAAGATACTCCATCAAACCTGTAAACCTGTGTAAGTAAGTAACCGGTTTCCCTTTTCCGTAGGAATAAGTAAAAGGAATTTTATCTTTTGTACCGTGTAAAAGAATTTCTTTCTGTTCTTCAGTTAAGTCCTTCAGTTTTGTGTCGAAGTTGAAGCCATACTTTAGACCAATTGCTTCAAGCTGATTAAAGAACCATATTTGTCTCGGTTTGCCAAGCGCAGCAATTGCTTCTTCGTTAATTGACTTATCCCAATCAGGAATAATTAAATTTATATCCAGCTCTTTTATTTCACCAAGTCCTTCACAATTTGGACAGGAACCATAAGGTGAATTAAATGAGAATGAATTTGGTGCAAGCTCACGATAACTTATTCCGCAATCCAGACACGCAAGATGCCGGCTGTAAACTTTATCTTCTTTACCGGTATCAATTATTACGACTCCGCCGCCGTAGTTTAATGCTACATCTATTGATTCAGTCAAGCGGTTGCGGGATTTTTCACTTATCTGAAGTTTATCAACAGCGATTTCAATGTTGTGTAGTTTGTATCTGTCAACACTGAATCCTTTATATATTTCAAAATAGTCTCCATCAACTCTTACTTTAAGGAATCCATCGGAAAGAATTTCCTCAAACAACTCACGGTAATGACCTTTTCTACCTCTGACAACAGGAGCCAGGACGGTAATCTTTTTTCCGCTGTAGTTAGTAAGTATTGAATCAATAATTTGATTTGATGATTGCTTAACTACAGGTTTTCCACAGTTATAGCAGTGAGGAGTTCCAACTCTTGCAAACAATAATCTAAGATAATCATAGATTTCAGTTACCGTTCCGACAGTTGAACGAGGATTTCCGGAAGTAGATTTTTGTTCAATGGAAATTGCAGGACTTAATCCATCAATCAGATCAACATCAGGTTTTTCAAGCATATCAAGAAACTGCCTTGCATAAGCAGAAAGAGATTCAATATATCTTCTCTGTCCTTCTGCATAAATTGTATCGAAGGCAAGAGATGATTTGCCTGAACCTGATAAACCTGTTATTACTGTAAAGGATTCACGCGGTATCTCGACATCTATATTCTTAAGATTATGTTCCCGCGCACCTTTAACTATTATTCTGTCTTTTTCCAAATTTGTATAGTATTAAAATTTTCAATCATGTATTTTAGTCACAGTTAATTTCATATTCAAATAATTTTCACATGCACCCTGCTGCTTTATCATCTAAATCACTTCCTGAACAAATAAAAACAGTGTTTGAGTTCAATGAAAGTGTTTATAAAGAAAAATCATCAGAGTTTATTGCTCAGATTTATCACATTGAAGATCACAAGAAGGCAGAAAATATTCTTGAGAAAGTCAGAAAGAAATTTTTTGATGCTACTCATCACTGCTATGCATATAAACTTTTGAATAATGATCAGAAATCGTCTGACGACGGTGAACCTAAAGGTACTGCCGGATTAAGAATTATGAATGCAATTGATCATCATGAACTAACTAATGTTATGATTGTTGTTATCCGTTATTTTGGCGGAACAAAACTGGGAGTCGGACCGCTAGGCAAAGCATATTATCAGTCAGCTTTAAATGTTATTGATGAAAAGAAAATTGTTTTGATGAACCTTTATCAGAAAATTTCTGTACAAATAGAATTTGATTACATAAGTCAATTTCACAGAATTGTCAATAATTTTGAAGGAATAATTGATAATTCAGAATACAGTGCCTTTGCAAAATTTTCAGTTTCCATTAAACCATCATTATCGGAACAATTCAGACAAGATCTGTTAAACATTACAAACGGTGAAGCTCAAATAGAAATACATCAATCATTCACTTATATCAAATCTTAATTTCCACTTGATTAAATTATTTGTTTTAACGATTTTTGATATGCACAATTATTAATCTTTTACAGGGGTAAATATGGAATTAAATCAACACGCCGAAAAACTGGCAAATCTGACTTTCAGTTTGCTGGCTAACTGCCAGGAGAAAGAGGTTCGACTGGCTGAAATACACGGATTAACTCAAGCCGAGTTTCGTTGTCTCAGATTGTTCGATACCGATGAAACAGTTAATAACAAAAAAATTGCTGAAAGGATGAATTTAAGTCCGAGCAGATTGACAAGAATTATTGATGGATTGGTGAATAAAGAATACATTGTGAGAGAGATAGACCCGAATGACAGAAGAAATATGAGAGTTACTCTTTCTCCCAAAGGGCAGTCTTTAGTTAAACAGTTGAATAAAGCTTATGTTGATATTCACCGTGAAATTCTGAAAGATATTGACCCTGATCAGCATGAACCACTGACTACAGCTTTGGAACATCTGCTTGAGGCTTTGGAAAAATGGTTGGCTAAAAGCTAACTGATATTTCTTTTAAGATGATTGATATATTTTTTAACCTGATCGAGGTCGTCAACAAATTGTGTTATGTTGTTGAACTGATCTTTACTTAGTTCAATGAACTTAAGATTGATTTCTGCGAAAGCATCCTGATTCAGATTTATGGTCATCTCCTTAATTAAGGTGATGACCTTTTCAATATTCTTCATCAAATCCTCTTTAATAAGATGAAGATTTGTTATATCAGGATTTGCCTGACCAATTTTAATTGCTCTGAACAAACCATTTACATATTTGCCCGTGAAAGCAAGTTCCTCAAATTTTTCAACTAAATTATTTTTGTTTGCTTCATCAATCAGCTGCTGAAGAAAAAATTTATGATGAAGCTTTCTTTCTGTAAATGACTCAACTTCATTCAGAAAGTTCTGAGATAAAATAATCGTCATAGTATTTTTACTCCAATTCCAACTCCATCGCCAACTGGTAAAATTGTTGAAGATAATGCTGGTTGTGTCATAAAGATTCTGTTAAAATCTCTTATCAGTGAAGTGGATTTTTTATACTTCGGCGGAACTTTGTTTGCAGCGACATAACCATGCCAGAGAAGGTTATCTACAAAAATTACTCCGCCTTTTTTCAATAATACCATAGAATAATCGAAGAGCCGCTTATAATCTTCTTTGTCTGCATCTAAAAAAATAAAATCATATTTTTTCTGAAGCTGAGGCATTAATCTCAAAGCATCACCTTCAAGAAGTTTAATTTTATTTTCAAGTCCTGCTTTTTTGAAGTTCTCTTTTGCAATCGCAATGTTCGGGGCGCTTTTTTCAATTGTGTGAATCACTGCTTTTCTTCCTAATCTTCGGGCAATGCGAATTGTTGAATAACCTATTGCGGTTCCGATTTCCAAGACTCTTTGAGGCTTGTTCATTACTATCAATTGCTCCAGAAGATTTGCAGAAAGTTTTGAAAGAATAGGAATATTATTTTCTTCTGCAAATTCTTCCATATTCCTAAGCAGCATATCTTTCTTTCTGTCAAACGCATCGAGATATTTTTGCTGAGATGATGAGATAATTCTTGACATAAATTATTTTCCCTAAAGTTAAAATAAATTCTTTTATCAAAATTACTTTAATAAAATTAATTTTTTGCCAAACTGTTGTCCGTTCAGAGAAATCAGAAAATAATAAACACCGCTTGAGCAAATTATTTTTTCATCGTTTGTGCCATCCCACTCAACAATATTTTCTCCCGGATTACTAATCTGAAATATTTCTTTAACACTTCTGCCAGAAGCATCGATTATTGAAAGTCTGAATTGTTCATTTCCTGATGAACGATAGTTAATTCTTACAACTTTATTCTTAAAAGGTAAAAAAGGATTTGGGTAAACATCACTAACTGTGTAATCAAGATTATCATTAATTAAATTCAGATTCAGCGAAATGTTTAACGAACCATAAATCATTTTATAATTTTTATCCGATGGAACACGAAAGCTATTTCCAGCACTGTCCTGATATGTAAAATAAAATTCAATTCTCTTTCCTTCAGAGAATGATGGAAGAATAAATTCATAAGAATCATCTTTGAATGTGTTGAAATTAATTAAAGTAAAAGATGATCCTTCCCCTGACAGATGGAGCTGAACTGAATTTGGATTTACGGATTCTTCAAAAAATATTTTATTCAGCAGATAAGTGCCATTTAATTGTCTGATGTTTGGAAATTCCAACGCTTTTTTTGCGGAGATTAATCCATATCCAATCTGATTATTCGGTGATTGAGAATTTGAAGATGATTCCAGAATTATACTCCTGACCTGAGTATTCTTTAAATACGGAAATTTGGAAAGAAGCAGTGCTGCAACTCCGGCCGCAATCGGAGATGAAGTTGATGTACCGTTTGCATAGCGATACTCGTCGGTTGTGCCCGCTAAAGCACCGTAAACCGAAACTCCCATCGCAACAACTTCCGGTTTTATTCTGCCATCAAAGGTTGGTCCAAGAGAACTGAAGTTAGCTAATCGGTTTTGTGAATCAACAGAACCTACAGCGATAACATTAAAAGCATCGGCAGGAGCAGTTATGTATTTCCATTTTGAGTTTCCTTCGTTACCTGCGGATGTGAAAGTAACAACGCCTCTTTCAAATGCAAGATCAACTGCTTTGCTGACGATTGTAGTTTTTCCGTTCATATCCTGATATGTGTATGAATCTTCGCCGGGATCAAATTCGCTGTAACCAAGTGAACTGCTGGTAACATCTACTCCAAGATTTTCCATCCAGATTAAAGCGGCCGCATAATTGTCTTCTTCAACATGAGTTTCTGTTGCAATGTATTCAGTTTTGGCAAGCAAGAAAGAACTGTTGTAAGCAGAGCCAATCAGAACACTATCCCGATATCCGCCGATTATTGAGAAAACTAAAGTTCCGTGAAAATCCTGACCAGGCACATCCTGCTCCTGATTTGCAGTAACAGAATCATCAAAAACAAAATCGTATTCTGCAATAACATCTCTTGTCTTTAATGATGAATGCCTTTGCCAGTCAAATCCTGAATCAAGTAATCCAACCAGAACATTTTTTCCATCAATACCTTTTGAATGGACAAAAGGGATATCAGATAAATTCAACTGAGTAAAAGAATTTCCGTAATCATTTGTAAAAATGTTAAAATAATTTTCCTTTAAGATTGTCTCAGGCAGAAAATCTTTTTTGTAAGAAATTCTTTTTACTGCTTTAACATCTTCAACAAAAGGAAGTGATTTCACCAAATTAATTTTTTCAGAAGGAATAAACGCAGATACACAATTGAACCAGTTTAATTTATGTACGATCCTAACTCCTAAATTTTCCAATTCATTTATGTAATTATCTTCCACAGGCAAGTCTTCGAAGCGGATAATTTCATCACCAAGATTTTTCTTTCTCCTCTCAATTGCTTTTTCAGTCAGAGAATTAAAAGCAGTCTGATATTCTGCGGAAGCTTTTGATAAGTAAGTATTTTTAGCAACTCCTTTGTCCTTGAAATAGATAAAATATTTTTGCTGTGAGAAAGAGATTGAAGTGAGGATTAGTAAAAGAAGAAAAATTTTTTTGTTCATCAGGTTTTATCGGATAATTCAGTAAATACTTTTTGTAATTCTATCGAATCTCAGAGCATTAAAGAAATCCCAAAATCCGGTTTCAATATTTGGATTGATTGACCAGTAAATCATCCAGACTCTTCCGATAATTTCATCTTCAGGCACAAATCCGAAAAATCTGCTGTCAACACTTTCAAATCTGTTGTCACCTAAAACAAAGTAATAATCTTGCTGAATTATGTATTCAGTTATTGGTCTGCCTTTGTAGGTGATTACAGTTCCTTCAACATTAATAAACTTTCCGCCAGACTCATAGTTTATAATCGGTTGCCAGATTGATATATTTTTCGGAGAAATCTGAATAGTATCTCCCCGCTGCGGAACTTTTACAGGGCCGTAGAAATTTATTTTCCAGCTTTTATCATTGAAAGGATAAAATTTCTGTTCAGCTTTGTTATAAAAGAACGGACTGTTAAGATTAAATGTAACTGTGGATGGATTATTAATTTCTTCATCATTTATAAAAACAGATCTGTCTTTCAATTGTACTGTTTCACCCGGCAAACCTATTATTCTTTTCACCAGATCATATTCCGTAAGCGAAGTATCAACAAGAAATTCATTCATCTTAAAAACTACAACATCATTTCTTTCGGGCTTCTGTCTTTTCAATATTCTGAATGATGGTATTTTGAAAGTAGTGAACGGAAATTTATCAGGAGTTTTTATCTGATATGAAGATTTTTTGACCAGAACAAAATCTCCTTCAATCAATGCATTACGCATTGATGAGGAAGTTATGTGATAAGCGCCAATAAAAATTCCTTTGAGAATAATCAGTGTCAGGAAAAAAAGTAGTACAAACAGAAAAATCTTCAGTTTGGATTTTTTCTTTACTGCCGGTTTATATGCCTGTGCTGACAATTTTACATCCGATTATTCATCTATTTGTAATACTGCTAAAAATGCTTCCTGCGGAATTTCAACATTGCCAACCTGTTTCATTCGCTTTTTTCCTTCTTTCTGTTTTTCAAGAAGTTTTCTCTTTCGTGTAATATCGCCTCCGTAACACTTTGCAAGAACATTTTTTCTTAATGCCTTAATAACAGATTTTGAAATTACTTTTGTTCCGATTGCCGCCTGAACATTTATCTCAAACATTTGCCTTGGAATTAAATCTTTGAGTTTGGAACAAACTTTTCTTCCCCAGTCATAAGCTTTACTTCTGTGCACAATCATTGACAAAGCATCAACAGGTTCGCCATTGAGCAGAATGTCAAGCTTTACAAGATCACTTTCACGATAACCAATAAACTCATAATCAAATGATGCATATCCGCGTGTAACGGATTTCAGCTTATCGTAAAAATCGAAAATTATTTCTGAAAGTGGAAACTCAAATTGTAAGTCTGCTCTTGTCGGATCAATGTAAGTTGTATTTTTATAAACACCACGCTTATCCATAGCGAGCTTCATAATATTTCCAACATACTCACTCGGAGTCACAATCTGAGCTTTCATATAAGGTTCTTCAACATGATCAATTTCACCAACCGGCGGCATTTCGGCAGGATTATCAACAATTATCTTTTCACCCTTCTTGGTGTAAACAATATATTCAACATTCGGCAGTGTTGTAATAATTGACTGATTGTATTCACGAAGCAATCTTTCCTGAACAATTTCCATATGAAGCAATCCAAGAAAGCCGCAGCGAAAACCAAATCCAAGTGCAGCCGAAGTTTCCGGTTGATAAACCAATGCTGAATCGTTCAATCTGAATTTTTCCAAAGCATCTCTTAAATCTTCAAAATCATCTGATGAGGTTGGATACAGTCCGCTGTAAACCATCGGCTTTACTTCTTTATAACCGGGCAAAGGTTCAGCAGCACCATTTTTAGCGTGAGTTACAGTATCACCAACTTTTGTATCATGAACATCTTTAACTCCTGCAATCAGGTAACCAACATCACCAGCAGTCAGTTGATCTGCTTTAATTCTTTTTAGTCCAAGCACACCGATTTCTTCGGCATCAAATTCTTTATTCACTTTGAAGAATTTAATTCGTTCTCCTGTTTTTAATGTTCCGTTCACAACACGGATGTAAGCAATTGCACCGCGATAGGAATCAAAGAGCGAATCGAAAATAAGTGCCTGTAATGGAGCATTGGGATCGCCAGTTGGCGGCGGAACTTTTTGTACAATCGTTTCCAATAATTCATCAATACCGATTTTAGCTTTTGCACTTACGAGATGAATGTCTTCTCGTTTGCAACCCAATAAATCAATAATCTGCTGAGATACGCGGTCAATTTCAGCACTTGGTAAATCAATTTTGTTTATTACAGGAATAATTTCTAATCCTGCTTCAATTGCAAGATAAAGATTGCTGATTGTCTGAGCTTCTACACCCTGAGCGGCATCAACGACAAGAATTGCACCTTCACAGGCAGCAAGCGACCTTGAAACCTCATAAGTAAAGTCAACATGTCCCGGAGTATCAATCAGATTAAGCACATAATCATTTCCATCCTGAGCACGATAGTGCATCTGAATAGCGTGAGATTTTATTGTTATTCCGCGTTCCCGTTCAAGTTCCAGATCATCTAAAATCTGATCTTTAGCTTCTCTTTCAGAAACAACTCCGGTTTTTTCAAGCAGGCAATCAGCTATTGTTGATTTACCGTGATCGATATGAGCTATAATACAAAAATTTCTGATGTTGTTCATCGTTTCCCTTAAATTCATTGCAAATATAATGATAAATTGAGAACCAAGATAAGACTGAGGAGAAGCATCACACTTCAGTTTTTGAAGGAGCTTTGCCTTAAAATTGTATCGTAAATTATTCCTTCTCTTAAAGCATATTCGGAAAGAGTTATGCTTTTGATTTCAAACAAATCGAAAATTGTTTTTAATATTATAATTCCGGCAGGAATTATATCAGCACGCTTTAATTCCATTCCCGGTAATGAAATTCTTTCTGCAGGAGTTTTACGACGGATTATTTCTTTATAAACAAGATTTAATTCATCGGCAGTAAATGACAATTTGTTAATAGATTTTTTTCTTGGTTTGTTAAATAATTCCTGAACGAGAATTGCTGCTGCCACAATAGTACCTGATGCACCAATTACCTGATCAATTTTTTTTCCGTTGAGTAAGTATTTAATATAACTGATTTGGGCTTCCACATAAGAATGACAAGCATCAACAGAATCTTTTCGGAGAATGAAATCAGGAAAAAATTTTTTGCTGAGACGAACAGCTCCAATTCTGACACTTTCGGTTATAACAGGATTCCCTTTTTCAGCATAAATAAATTCAGAACTTCCGCCGCCAATATCCAGACATAAAACATTTTTTTCTCTGACATCAATAGCGTTTATAATTCCGTAAAAGATTAATCTGGCTTCAGTTCTGCCATCAACAACTTCAACTTCAATTCCGGTTTTTTCCTTAACTGCCTGAACAAACTTTTCTTTGTTTTCAGCTTCGCGAACTGCGCTTGTTGCAACTGCTCTTATTGAAGCTCCGTAATGTTCAGCAAGCATTTTATAATTTTTCAGAATGTCTATGGCTTTTTCAATTTCACCCTCTGAAATTACTGAAAGATCTTCGCCTTTATGTGAGCCAAGACGGATTACTTCTCTTTGCTTATCCAGTAATTTGAATGAATTGTCCTGCTGTACTTCAACTATAACCAGATGAAAAGAGTTTGTTCCTATATCAATTGCAGCAATACGATTATTTTTTTTCATTTTCTTTTCTGCTATTAATGATTTTAACTGCAAGTTCATAAACATCATTAACATTTATGTCATCAATGAGTTCTGATTTCCGTATAAAATATTTATTCGGCCCAATTGGCGCCCAGTTGTATGGATTGGTCGGACCGAATAATGAAATCTGTGAAGTATTAGTTGCACCAGCAATGTGCATAGTTCCTGTGTCGTTTGTGATAAATAAATCTGATAATGAAATGAGGGCCGCAACCTGAGATATTTCTCGGTTTTTGAAAACAGGCAGAAAAATTTTTGAATTAGATTTTACAAAATTCAATTCTTCATTATCTGCATCACTTCCGGTCAGATAGATTGAACAGTTAAAATTTTTAGTTAAAAGTTCAATCAATTGAACATATTTAAACAGCGACCATCTGTTTTGTGGTTTACCGGCACCAACATGAAGTCCTATAATCAAAGAGGAGTCGTTTTTTCTGATTTCCTTCAAAAATCTTTTAGCAACAGAAATATCTGAGTCATCAAAATTAATTTCAGAAGAAAAGTTATTCGTATCTATTCCAAATGGTCTGACTAAATCCAGTATTCTGTCAGCAACATGTGAATCAGGATGTTTTCTCCAGTCAATACTAATTCGTCTGTCGAAAAAGAACTGACTTTCATTCTCTTTTCCATCAAGTGATTTTGGTCCGACTCTTATTCTGGATTTGGAAATCCTTGCAAGAAAATTACTTGTGAAAGAAACCGAAACGGTAACAGGCACAAAGACGACATCATATTCTTTCCGCAAAACTTTTATTAACCTGATGAAGTAAACAGGATTAAAAAGCTTTGATTTATCAAACACAAAATGCTCGTTGATGAATCTGCTTTTCAACAGACCTTTGTAATTTTCTCTGCTGAGAATGATTGTGATTGAAGACTCAGGATATTTTTCTTTTAATGCACGAAGTAAAGATACTCCGGCAAGTAAATCTCCAAGTTGATTGTGCTGCCTTACGATTAAAATTTTTTTTGGTTCACCAAGGTCTTTTGAAATATTTTCAGGAACTTCAAGAAGTTTTTTAAGAAGAGCGGAAAACAGATCTGATAAAAAATTTTTCTTAGCCATTCAATTATTTTTTTTCTTTATCATCCTTTATTTCAGTGTACTTTGCTTCTTCGATATCATCATACTTCGATTTTACTCTTTTATTGTCGTGAACTTTTGTTTTAGAGTCGCTCTGAGTGTAACCTTTGATAAAGTTCCTGACAATTCTGTAAACCAGAAAGAATAATAAAAGAAAAAGAAATAACCGTAACATTATAACATTCTCCTTGATTCAGGATTAAAATATTCTATCACTCCTCTGTCTTCCCTGAATATCTGCCTGAATAATTCTTCAAAATCATTTTCATTATTTACAAAATCAATTTCAGTTGAATTAACAATAAGAAGCGGAGTAGAATTGTATCGGAAGAAGAAATGATTATAAGCTTCGCTGAGCTCTTCGATGTAACTTCTTGTCAGATTTTTTTCAATTGCTCTTCCGCGTTTTTTTATATTGAACATCAAACGATCAATACTTGACTGAAGAAATACAACCAGATCAGGTTTACGAAGTGTTCGTGCAAGTAAAGGATAAAGAGATTCATAAAGTTTCAATTCATCGCCTGTAAGATTCAGATATGCAAATATTCTGTCTTTTTCAAAAATATAATCTGAAACAATAAAGTTGGAAAACAAATCTTCCTGAATAAGTTCTTCCTGTTGTTTGTAGCGGTTTATCAGAAAAAACATCTGAGTCTGAAAAGCATATCTTCTTCTGTCGTTATAAAATTTTTCAAGGAAAGGATTTGTTTCAAACTGTTCAAGAACCATTCTTGCATCAAGTCTGGCTTTTAATTTTTTGGCAAGAGCGGTTTTCCCGGCTCCAATCACACCTTCAACAGCAATGTACCGAAGTTCGGAATTGTTATCCAATCTCTTTCTCCTGTATTAAAATTTTTTCATCAATTTTAGAAATAATGGTTCTGTCCTGAACCTGATTTAATAATTCATTGACAGAAATTTTTAGAACAGGATGAACAACTGATTTGTCAATTTCTGCCAAAGGTAAAAGTACAAAATCTCTTAAATGCATTCCTTTATGAGGCAAAGTTAAAACATCATCGGATAATATTAAATCATCGAATAAAAGAATATCGAGATCAATTTCACGAGGTCCCCAATGTTCTCTGCTTATTCTTCCGAGTTTTAATTCAAGTTTCTTCAAGAAGTCAAAAAGCTTATAATGAGTTAAAGAAGTTTTCAATTTTATTACTGCATTAAAAAAATTCTCCTGATTGTTATTTCCGAAAGGCAGCGATTCATATACAGATGAAACGGAAATCAACTCAACTTCTTTGTTTTCCGAAATTGAACTGACAGCTTTCCTGATATTTTCAATTCTGTTCCCAACATTGGAACCAATTCCAATGTAAGCTATGTGATGTAAGTAAGACATTATAAATCTTTTCTTTCTTTAATAACTTCAACTTCAACACAATCAACAACACCTCCAAGCGGAGGATTGTTTTTTCGAATTCTTACAGCTACTTTATTGATTGATTGAAAACTAATCAGCAGCTCATCGGCGATTCTCATCGCAAGCGATTCAATCAGATAATACTTCTGTTCCAAAGCCATCCGATACAAAAACTTATAAACTTTGTGATAATCAATTGTATCAGCCAGAGAGTCTTTCTTTGCTGCAATTGAAAAATCTGTATAGATATCTACATCGGCTTCAAATTTACCACCAACACTTTGTTCTTCGCTGCGAACTCCGTGATAACCATAGAATGTAGCTTTTTTTATCCGGATAATATTTTCCATAATAATCCTTTTTCGACAGTGCAAAGTTAAGAAATCTGTTTACAACAATTATCTAAATTTTTAATTCTTTTACTTTCTGAAACGCGATCCCATAAAGGTTTGCGATTAAAAGACCGATTAAAACAAATGCAGAACCAACTAAGTGCTGAGTTGTAAGTATTTCGTTGTAGAAAATCCAGCCAAGAATCAAAGCGACTATTGGTGTGATAAATGCAATCAAGGATAGTATTACAACATTAATTCTTTTCATCAACCAATAAAATGCAGTAAATGTTACTACACTTCCGAACAAAGCAAGGTAAAGTACTGCAAATATTCCTGCTTCGTGTAAAGATACTCTTGATATATCCTCTGCCAATAAACCAATCAAAGTTCCGGAAATTCCTGCAATCAGCATTGGGATAAAATTCATCGACAAAGGATTTAGATGCTTTCCATATTTCTTTAAAGTCACTGCTATGTATGCCTGCATAACTCCGCTTAACATTACAGCAATCATTCCAAGAAGATAATCAGAAATCGTAAAAGAAAATGAATCAGAAAAAATGATTACAATTCCTGTAAAACCTAAAATCATTCCTACAGTTTTTCCAATTCCGATTTTTTCATTCGGAATCATGAAAAATGAAAATATAGCAACGAAGAAAGGATAAACTCCGAACAAAACTGAGGCAAGTCCCGATGGTACAAACTGTTCAGCCCAATAAACTAAACCAAACGGAATTACAAAAGATAAAAATCCCATCTGAAGATATAGCTTTACTGACAGCTTATCTTTCTGCAGAGTAATTCCTTTTAATCTCATCACAATGAAAATGGCGATTGAAGCAATTAAAAATCTTAAACCACCTGAAAGAAACGGTGTGAATGATTCAAGACTAATTCTGATTGCAAGCCAGGTAGATCCCCAGATAAAACATAGCAGTAAGTAAGTGAAAATTATCCTAAAAGTTTCTTTTGTCATTTTTTGATTGCAATAAGTCCTAATGATCTTCCTGATTTAACTCCATCTCTTCTGTAAGAATGAAGCAACTCATTAAATTCATAGGTACAGAGTTTTGACTTTTGAATATTTGCTGTTGGAATTCCTCTTTCAATCAGCATATCATAATTAGCGCCGGAAACATCAAGATAAAATCTGTTATTGATTAGCTTAACATATTTCCCATTAAACTGCTCAGCAACTTCTTTTCCGACTTCATAATTTGCTTGTGAAATAGAAGGTCCGAGATAAGCAAATAAATTTTCGGGTTTACAGTTAAAATCAGAAAAAAGTATTTGCAAAGTTTTATCGACAATTTTTTCTTTTGTACCTCGCCAGCCAGAGTGAATTGCGGCTATTACTTTCGTCTTATAATCATAAATATAAATTGATGTACAATCAGCGGCTGAGATTACCAATCCAAGATTTTTTTGATCAGTGATCATTGCATCGCTTTCACCACAAACTCCTGCAGAGTTTACTACCTTAACGATATCAGAGTGAATCTGTCTTTGAAAAGCTATTTGACTTGAGGTTAAACCGAAATAATTAAAGAAAGCTTCTCTGTTTTCTTTCACCAGATTTGAATCATCATCTACTGAAAGAGAAAGATTAAAGAAGTAAGGAGCTTTTCTGTTCAAGCCAACTTTTGTACTGAATCCGCAAATGATTTCAGGAAATTTGTTGAAGATGTATGGTTTTATTATGAACAATCTGAATTTCCAAAAAATTGTGAGCAAATTTAACTGAAATTATCCTCTTCTTAAACTATGTAATATTACAAATAACTGAATAATTGAGCGAAACTTCAAATAATGTTATATTAAGCCACCATTTTTTATAATAAAGGAAAAAGCATTGAAAATATTAGTCTCAAATGATGATGGAATAGATTCAGCAGGAATTCAGGCACTTGTAAAATCATTGAGAGAAATTGCTGATGTTACAGTTGTCGCTCCTCATCAGGAACAAAGTGCAGTTGGACATGCAATCACTATGCAGACTCCGCTTAGAGTATTTGAATATCATAAAGACGGAAAGTTTTTTGGTTATGCAATAGACGGAACTCCCGCAGATTGTGTGAAAATAGGAATAAGAAATCTTATGACTGAACCGCCTGATCTGATGGTTTCGGGAATTAATCATGGTTCGAATACAGCGATAAATATCATTTATTCAGGTACTGTTTCAGCTGCAAGAGAAGCTGCTATTATGGATGTTCCATCGATCGCAATTTCAGTAACAAGTCATCATGTAAAAGATTTTTCATTCGCCGCCAAGGTTGCCAAAATGCTTGCACTTGAAGTTCATAAAAGAGGTTTGCCGGTTGGTACGATGTTGAATGTTAATGTTCCTAATCTGCCTGAAGATGAGATCGCCGGAATTCTTGTTACCAAACAAGGAAAATCTAAGTGGGATGATATTTATGAAAAACGGGTTGATCCTTACGGCAGAAATTATTACTGGTTAACAGGAAACCTCGTCGAGGTTGATCATTCACTCGAATACGATCAGGCAGCAATAAAAAATAATTATGTCTCTGTAACTCCTATTCATTTCGATCTTACTGATTACAAAACTTTTGAAGAAATGAAAGAATGGAAAATTGAAAATCTTCTGAATGCCAAAGTTTATCGAGATATTTCAAATTGATGCTTTTACATCTGAACCATTCTGTGGTAATCCTGCCGCAGTTGTTTTTAATGATTTCCTGACAGAAAAGGAAATGAAAAGCATCGCTGCTGAAATGAATCTTTCCGAAACTGCATTTCTTTCTTCCTCAGATAAAGCTGATTTCAATTTAAGATGGTTCACTCCAAAAACTGAAGTGAATTTATGCGGACACGCTACAATTGCTTCTCTGCATTTTCTTTTCGAGAAAAATCTGCTGAGAGAAAATTCTGAAATTACTTTCAATACAAAATCAGGTATAATTAAAGCCGGTAAAACAAGTGACTCTTACTGGATGCAGATTCCTAAAGTAGGATTTACAAAAATTGATACAGACCTGAGCGAGCTTTTTTCAGCTTTGGGATTGAAATCATCCGCAGTTAATAAAAATGTTTTTGTCGGAACTAACGCATACCTTTTTATTGGAGTTGATAATCTTCAGACTCTGTTTAATCTTGAACCAGATTTTATAAAAATTTCAGGAATTATTTCTTCACAAAAAAATTTTTCTGATATAGCAGTTTATACTTTACAAACATTGGAAGAAGATTCAACCGCACATTTGAGATTTTTTGCACCTGCAGACGGAATTTATGAAGATCCTGTTACCGGTTCTGCTGCCGGTCCGTTGTTATTGCTGCTTCACCAGCAGAATCTTATCAGAGATTTTTCTGATGACAAAATTTATAAAATTGAGCAAGGAGACATTTTGAAAAGAAAAGGTAGAGTTGGAGTTTCTTATAATAGCAAAAGTGGTGTTCTGAAAATTCACGGTAATGCTGTAACAATTCTTATTGGAAAATTACTAATCTGATGTTTGGTTACGATAAAATACAATTCAGTTTATCATTCAGCTGGGTGATTTTTATTCTGCTGATTTTAATTGCAGCAGCTTATTCATTTTATGTTTATCGTTTTACACTTCCGCCTGTTTCAAAACTGAAGAGATTTTCTCTTGCATTACTGAGATTTCTTGCTCTCACAGTTTTGATACTGGTTTTCTTTGAACCTGTTCTAACTCTTTCTGAAAAAATAAAAGTCCAACCTCTTAATCTGATATTTGTTGATAACAGTAAGTCAATGCAGATTAAAGATGGCACTCAGAGAATTGATAAAACCCTGTCATTGCTGAATGAATTAAATAAGTCTGATATCAAAAACAATCTGCTTTTTTATTCATTCGGTTCGGAAACCAAACAGATTGCTGCAAATAATTTTTCTGAAGTATTAAGATTTAACGAAAGCTCAACTAACTTCAGTAAAATTTTTGAGTCAGATTTATTCAGAGATATGAATATCGCTTCAGTCACAATTATTTCAGATGGAGTAATAACTGAAGGAAGCACACCAACTTATCAGGCAGAGAAACTTGGCAAACCTGTTTTTACAATTGCCATCGGAGACAGCAGCAGAAAAAAAGATGTTGCAATAAAAAATGTTTTGTTCAACGAATATGTTTATGCTGAAACTCCGACAACTATCTCAGCAACAATCATCAATAATGGCTTTGCCGGACAATCAGTTTCTGCCTCGTTATTTGAAGGAAATAATCTGATTGAACAGCAGCAAATTGTGCTTGATAACAGTGGTGTAAATTCAGTCAGCTTTAATTATCTGCCGAAAGAAAGCGGTGAAAAAAAATTAACCGTTAGAATCAGTAATCTTGAAAATGAAACCTCAACTGCAAATAATATTTATCCATTCTTTCTGAATGTCCGTAGTAACAAAATAAAAGTTTTAATAATATCAGGAAGTCCTTCGCCTGATTTAACTTTTATGAAAAATGCTCTTCAGCAGGAAAATAATTTTCAGGTAAGCACATTAACTCAGGTAAGTGGTTCTGCATTTCTGGAAATAAATCCCAATCAGAAAATTGACAGTGCAGATGTATTATTTCTTTTGTCATTTCCAACAAAACAAACATCACAGGATATTTTCAACCGCATCAAAGAAAAAATTACAAACAAGAATGTTCCGTTTTTCATAATGCTTAATAATGATGTTGATCTGACAAAGCTCTCGCAAATTTCAAATTTGCTTCCTGTTGCGATTCAAAACTTTCGTGGTGATTATCTGATTGCACAGCCAGATATAAATTCTGATGAGATGAGTAATCCGATAATTTCCAATAACATTAATATTGGTGATTGGAATAATCTTCCGCCGATAAATTATTCCGCAGGAACAATAACTGCAAAAGCTGAAAGCAAAGTTCTCAGTTTTATTAAAGTTGAAACAAGCAGATTAAAGCAGCCGTTGATTATATCGAGAAATCTTGCTTCAAAAAGAAGTCTGTGTTTTATTGGAAAAGATTTCTGGAAATGGAAATTACAGGCAGCAACGCGAAATATTCAGTTATATGACAACCTGATTATAAATATTGCAAAATGGTTAAGCGTTACTGATGAACAGAAACAATTCAGCGTAAAAACATTAAGAAAATTTTATTCTGCCGGTGATGATGTTGAATTTGTCGCTGAACTTTACGACGAAGCACTTAATCCTTTAAACGATGCAGAGATTGCAATAAAAATTAAAACATTAGACATTGAGTCTGATTTAACTTTGAACTCAATCGGTAATGGTTTGTACGAGGGAAAAATTAAATTACTTAAACCTGGTGATTATGTTTTTTCTGCTGATGCAAATTTAAATGGAAAAGTTTATAAAAAAGAATCCGGAAGATTTAATGTCGGCGATATTGATATTGAAATGATTGAGACAAGAATGAATTATGAATTTCTGAACGATTTGGCTTTCAGAACAGATGGTGAATTATTTTTCCCTGACCAAACAAATTCTCTTATAACTGAGCTGAAAAAAAGTATTAACAAAGCATCAGATGAAAAAGTAATTGAATCGCAATTCAAACTCTGGTCGAATGAATGGATGCTTATAATCGCTGTGCTTCTGTTCAGTCTTGAATGGTTTATCAGAAAACAATCAGGAATGCTCTGATAAATTTTATGAGTAAAGAAATCTTTACAAAGATATTTGATTTTTTCCTTCCTCGTATTTGTCCTTCCTGTAATCAGAAACTTAATTCATCAGAAGAAATAATCTGCGACAGATGTTTTGATAAATTAAAATTAACTCCCGAGTCACTGATTCAGGAAGAATATCATAACAAATTCGCAGTCAAAAAATACTTAACAGATTTTCATCCCGTTTTTATTTTTGAAAAGGACAGAGAGATTCAGCATATTATTCACGCCTTGAAATATAACCGGCACTTTCATGCAGGAATTTATTTGGGAAAGATTATCGGGAATCAGATAAAAGCCAAACTTGATGTATGGAAGATTGATTTGGTTGTTCCTGTTCCTTTGCATCCCGTTAAAAAAGCTGAAAGAGGTTACAATCAATCCGAGTTTATTGTTAAAGGAATATCAATTCAAACCGGATTAAGCTGGAGTAAAAAAATTATCAGAAGGAAAAGATACACTGAGACTCAGACTCACCTGACTGCAGAAGAAAGACAATCAAATGTTAAAGATGCTTTTGAAGTTAAAAACAGAAAACTTGTTGAAGGAAAGAACATTCTTCTCGTTGATGATGTAATCACAACAGGTTCAACAATTTCTGAATGTGCGCACCAATTAATTTCAGCTGGCGCAAAAAATATTTATGCTGCTTCAATTGCTATAGCAGAATAGATTACATCTGCTCAGGCGCAGAAACTCCAAGAATACTCAAACCATTTTTAATTACAATCTTGACCGCATTTACCAAAGCCAGACGAGCTTCGGCAATTTCTTTTTCAGAACCGAGTATTCTTCTGAATGTATAAAATTTATGAAACAGTGTGGCGAGTTCTTCAAGGTAAAAACAGATTCTGTGCGTCTCAAAATTTTCAGCAGCGTAGAGCACTTCTTCTTTGAAAAGATTTAACTTTTTAAGAAGCTGAATCTCTTCAGGTGAATCAAGCAGATGAAGATTATTATAATCAGGTTGAAGATTTTCTTTCGTAACTGTCCGGATGATTGAACAAATTCTTGCATGAGCATACTGAAGATAGAATACAGGATTTTCATCAGATTGTTTTTTGGCAAGCGTCAGATCAAAGTTCATATGCGAGGTAATATTACGCATATTAAAAAAGTATCTCACTACATCCTTTCCGACTTCATCAACCAATTCATCAAGTGTAATATAGTTGGCTTTTCGTGTTGACATTTTTACAATCTCGCCATCTTTCATAATCGTAACAAACTGATGAATCAGAACTTTAATTTTGTTAATGTCATAACCAAGAGACTGAAGTCCTGCCAGAACATCAGGATAAGTTGCATTATGATCAGATCCGAACAAATCGACAATCAAATCATAGCCGCGCTCAAATTTTGTAATGTGATAAGCTATATCGGGCAATCTGTAAGTGGGTTCGCCAGTCGACTTGACAATAACTTTATCCTGTTCTTTTCCAAGCTCAGTCAGCTTTAACCAAACAGCTCCATCCTTTTCATAAGAAAGATTTTTCTTTTTGAATATTTCAAGAAGCTGTTCAATCTTTCCTTCTTCATAAAGAGAATTTTCATTGAAGAAAATTTTATGGTTGATGTTCAGATTGCTTAATGATTTTTTTATGTCTTTGAAAATTTCTCTTTCAGCGGTTTGTTTGAAGATCCCTTCAGCGTCTTCATTTTTTAACTTATCACCAAACTCGTCTAACAACATCTTTGCGATATCTTTTATGTATTCACCTTGATAATAATCTTCAGGGAATTCAATATTCTCACCGAGCAATTCAAGATAGCGCAAACGAACAGAATCACCGAGCACACGCATTTGTCTGCCTGCGTTGTTAAAATAATATTCACGATCAACCTCATAACCAATCCATTCGAGTAAATTAGCAATCGTATCTCCGACAACTGCATTTCTTCCGTGGCCGACAGTTAAAGGTCCTGTTGGATTTGCAGATACAAATTCCACATTAGCTTTTTTACCTTTGAATTTATCAGAGCGGCCGAAGTTATCACTTTCAGTTACTATCTCCTTTATAACTTTTGAAAAGAACACCGGATTGAAAAAGAAATTTATGAAGCCGGGACCTGCTATCTCTACTTTTGAAATTACAGAAGAATTAATTTCCAGAGAATCAATGATCTGTCTGGCTATTTCTCTCGGATTTTTTTTCAGCTTCTTCGAAAGCAGCATTGCTGCATTTGTAGATAAATCACCGTGCTCTTCTGATTTCGGTATATCAAACTGAAGAGTAATTTCATTCAGCTCAGGAATTTTTAATGTAAGCTGATTAAAAAGATTTTGTAAATATTCTTTCAACTTTTAGTGCTCTTTCTTCTGGTTGTGGTTTTTGTTTTTGCAGCCGAAGTCTCTTTTATCTTAACTTCTTTTTGTGGTTCTGATTTTTTCAACGCAGGATCCTCTACAATCCAGCTTGGAGCATCGCCCCAAAGTTTTTCAAGATTGTAAAACTCTCTCGCTTCCTTACGAAAAACATGAACAACAACATCAACATAATCGAGCAAAACCCATTGAAGAGCTGTATAACCTTCTTTGTGCCAGCATTTAATACCTTCATCGCGAAGTTTATCATCAATTTCATCTGCAATTGCTTTAACTTGTGTATCGGAATCTGCTGAGCAGATTACAAAGTAATCAGCGAAAGTCGCGAGATTTTTCAAATCAAGAATTTTAACATCGTATGCTTTTTTATTGAAGACCAGATTTGCAATTTTTTCAGCGAATACTTTTGTATCCAAGTTTTCTCCTTATTGATTTAAGAAATTATTAAAATCTTTTCCGATCACAAATGTTACATCCAGATAATAATTTTTATTAAACTGCTGGATAACATTTGACTTAGATATGCCGATTGAATCAGCCAAAGCATAAGCATATTCTTTCTTCCCTGCTCTGTCAATTACAAATGAGTTGTCCACATCAAATGAAGTGAAGTTGCCTGTTTTAACCACATCAAATTTTTTAGAACGAAGCAAATCGGTAAACTTATCAGCAAGTCCTGCAGTGCCGCACGCATTCAGCACTTCGACCTGAATTGTGTGTGAAGTTTTATCTTTGAACTGATCTTCTCTTTCAAACAAAGGAAGAATTCTGATAATGATCACAATTAAGAGAGTAACAGAAACTGCGGTAAGAAGCAAGTTAATTACTGCAAGGAATTTTTGTTGTTGGTTTGACTTTTTACTTGTGTTAACGACTTTCTTATTATCGATGTTATTCACCTCTTATTTAAAATCCGGTAAAATAATCGTTGTAGAAAGGACTGTAATAGTAATTCCTGTATCCATTATAAGGATTATTGAAAATGTAAGGAACACTTCTGTATTGCAGAGTAATATAAACATCATTCCAGGGTTTGTAGTTTACAGCAGCCCGACTGATGTAAAGTCCATTTAAACTGTTTTGAAAATCCTTGCCGAAAGTACTGTAAGGCGAATTAACAATACTTGCATCAAGCTGAACATTAAGATTATCACTGAATTTGTACATCATACTGTTTGTGTAAACACCAAGCGCTATTCCTTGTCCTGCAAAAGCTGAGTATGACATACTGAATGAATGCTTCATCGAAAAGCTTTCGCTGTTCAGAAAGTCAAACAGAAAATTTGAAGACCTGTTATAAATTCCATCTTTTGGAGTTTCGGTTTGAAAACCGCTTTCTTTAAACTGAGCGAATGAAACCGAAGTGATAAGAGTTAAAACTAAAATCAACTTTTTCATAATTCTTCCTGTTCTTTTTGGAATTTTAAATGATAATCGTGTCAAAATCAACTTACTACTTTATCAACAAATCTTATCAAAACCTGTCATATCCACATTTCAAATATAATCAAGCTGATGGCTTTACTTCAACAATTCAAAAATTTAGACGAAGAAATCTTGATTAAGTTATTGACAAATAAAAAATCTTTTATAGATTTGCAGAGAAAATTTTATGAAACACTTTACTGAGTCATATCGTTATCATTTCTATTCACCAGCTATCAATTGGTGGTGGTGGAATTCTGTGTAACGATATAACTCAGTGAAATTGAGAATAAATAAGTTTGTTAAACCCTTCTCATCACTGAGAAGGGTTTTTTGTTATACAAAAAGGATGTCTTGAAAAATTTTTTATGGAATTAAAAAGATTTAAAGACCTTGCTGAAAAATATAATCTCATTCCTGTCTATGAGATCATAACAGCCGATTTACTGACACCAGTACTTGCTTACGCAAAACTTCGTCAGAAAGGAATGCAAAGCTTTTTGCTTGAATCTGTACAGGGTTCTTTGAATATGGCAAGGTATTCATTTATAGGAATTAATCCTGACAAAATTATAACTAACAAAAAAAATGTTATCACGGAAATAAATAATGGCAAATCAGATAAGTATGAAGGAAATATTTTCGATTATCTGAAAAAGGAAACTGAAAACATCAGACAGGCACATCTTCAGGAATTGCCGGAGTTCACCGGCGGACTTGTTGGCTTTTTAGGTTATGAAAATATCTCACTGGTTGAGCCGGTGGTTGAATTTAATTACAAAGCTCAGTTTGGATACGATTCTAATTTTGGATTGTATAAAACAATCATCGCTTTTGATCACTATAAACACCAGATAATTCTCATCAATAATACTTTTATTAGTACTAATAATTCACTCGAGGAACTTTATTATAATTCTAAAAAAGCACTTTCAGAATTAAAAAGAATTTTGATCAATGGCTCTGTTAAAATCGGATCGTTCCGGTTTGAGAATAATTCACAAGCAGATTTTAACAAAGAAGAATTTTACCACCTTGTCGAAAAATGTAAAGAAGAAATCCGTGCAGGAGAAATTTTTCAGATTGTACTGTCAAAAAGATTTTCTAGTAAGTTCAGAGGTGATTTAATCAATGTGTATCGTGCATTAAGAATAATTAATCCATCGCCATATATGTATTTTCTGGAAAATGCTGACGGATTTTCAGTACTTGGTACTTCGCCTGAAGACTTGCTAAGGATAAAAAACAGAAATGCAACAGTTCTTCCTATTGCTGGAACAAGAAGAAGAGGTAAAGATGAAGATGAAGACATTCAGTTAGAAAAAAATTTGTTAAATGATCCGAAAGAACTTGCCGAGCATACAATGCTTGTTGATTTGGGCAGAAATGATCTTGGTCGTGTTTGTAAATACGGAACTGTAACTGTCTCTGAATTTATGAAAATACAACGCTATTCTCATGTAATGCACATTGTCTCAAAAGTTGAAGGAGAATTGAAAGAAGATATCCATCCTGTTGATGCACTTAAATCCTGCTTTCCTGCGGGAACAGTGAGCGGAGCGCCTAAAATCCGTGCGATGCAGCTTATCAGCAGATTCGAAAATGAAGAAAGAAATATTTATGCAGGTGCAGTTGGATATATTGACTTCTCAGGAAATCTTGATATGTGCATTGCAATCAGAACTTTGTTTGCTAAAGATGATACTGTTTACTGGCAGGCAGGCGCCGGAATAGTTGCTGACAGTGTTCCTGAAAAAGAAGCACTCGAAATAAATAACAAGTCAGCAGTAATGTTAAATGCATTAAAATATGCGGAGGTAATTGATGAAAATTCTGGTGATTGATAATTATGATTCATTCACATACAATCTTGTACAGCTTCTGGGAAGTTTTGATTGTGAAATCATAGTAAAAAGAAACGATGAAGCTGATGTAAATGAAATCAAAAAAATTACTCCTGATAAAATTCTTATATCACCAGGACCGGGGAAACCAGAAGATTCAAAAGTTTCGCTTGATGCAATTAAAGAATTCGGAAAAAGAATACCTGTACTTGGAGTTTGTCTTGGTCATCAGGCGATAGGAATTTGTTTTGGCGGAAAAGTTATTCGTGCACCAAAACTAATGCACGGTAAAACAAGCAGAATAAAACATAATGAGAAAGGAATATTCAGATCTATTCCTCAAAATTTTATCGCAACAAGATATCACTCACTTATCGTTGATAAAAAAACTTTACCCGAATGTTTGGAAGTTACAGCTGTATCAGAAGACGGAATGATAATGGGAATAAAACATAAACAATTTCCGATTGAAGGGATTCAATTTCATCCTGAATCAATTCTCACATCCGAAGGAAAAAATCTGATTAAAAACTGGCTGGAGGCAAAATGAAACAAGTGATTGAAAAACTGCTCGAAGATTCTCATCTCTCATTTGATGAAGCTTACAGCGTTATGACTTCTATAATGAAAGGCAATGCTTCTCCAGTAATGATTTCATCTTTTCTTACAGCAATGAAAGCCAAAGGTGAAACAGCTGAAGAAATTGCCGGTTTTGCCAAAGCAATGCGAGAGCACAGTATAAAAATTAAATGTGACAATCCTGATGTAATTGATGTATGCGGAACAGGCGGAGATAATTCGGGTAGTTTTAATATATCAACCGCAACAGCATTTGTTGTTGCTGCCTGTGGAGTTCCTGTCGCAAAGCACGGCAACAAATCTATCAGCAGCAATTCCGGAAGCGCTGATATTCTTACTCAACTCGGTGTGAATATAAATATGTCACCACAAACTGCAGAGAAAGCGCTGAACAAAATCGGAATTACATTTTTGTTTGCACCGGTCTATCATCCTGCAATGAAATTTGCTGCACCGGTAAGACAGGAATTAAAAATCAGAACCGTGTTTAACATTCTTGGTCCGTTAACAAATCCTGCTTCAGTAAAAAAGCAGATGATAGGAACATTCAACAATAAAAGTGCAAAACTGCTGTGTGAAGCATCTGCATATCTGAATTATGAAAGTATGTCTGCGATTTGTAACGACAATCAGTTTGATGAAATATTTCTTGACAGCGAAACAGATGTCTTTGAATTAAACAATCGTAAAGAAGTTTTTAACTATAAACTAAGTAATAAAGATTTTAATTATGAAAAAATCAGTAAAGAACATCTTAAAGGCGGCACAGCTGAAGAAAATGCAAAGCTGATGATGGATATTTTTAAGAATCATAATAAGGACGGATCTTTTCATACAATTTGTGCAAATGCTGCAATGGCTCTTAAGATTGCCGGCAAGTATTCTTCACTTTCAGATGCTGCTATTGCTGCTGAAGAAGCAATCCTGAGTAACAAAGCTCTTGAGAAGCTGCAGCAACTAATTCAAATATCAAACAGCTGAGTTATGAATATTCTCAAACAAATTTTAGAAGTGAAAAAAGAAGAAATCAAAAATCTGAAAAAGAAGTATTCATTTAATTCTTTCAGTTCAATGGAATATTTTCAAAGCAATACCAGAAGTCTTAAATCTGCTTTATCACATCCGGAAAAAATTTCAATCATTGCTGAAGTGAAGAAAGCGAGTCCGTCAAAAGGGATTATCAAATCAGATTTTGATCATATCAGAATTGCTGATACTTATCAGTCAAACGGAGCAGATGCAATTTCTGTTCTTACTGATGAAAAATTTTTCCAGGGTCAAATCAGTTTTCTGTCTGAAATCAGAAAAATTTCAGAAGTACCTCTGCTCAGAAAAGATTTTATAATGGATGAATATCAGATATTAGAAGCAAAAGCATTCGGCGCTGATGCAATACTTTTGATAAGTGAAATACTTTCTGCAAATCAGATAAAAGACTTAACTGATTGTGCAGTCGAAAATGATCTTGATGTACTTCTTGAACTTCATTCAGAAAATGAAATTTCCAAAATTGATTTTAACAGAAATAATCTGATTGGAATAAACAATCGTGATTTAACTACATTCGATGTTGATTTGAAAACAACAGAAACAGTTCTTCAGAAAATTGATAATGAAATTATCTCTGTTTCTGAGAGCGGCATCAGTAAAAAAGAAGATATTGATTATCTGAAATCAATTAAAGTAAATGCTGTTCTTGTTGGAGAACATTTTATGCGTTCTGAAAATCCGTCAAACGAACTTAAACAATTTATTGAATGGTGCAGATATGAAAATTAAAGTTTGTGGTATAACGAATCCTGCTGATGCTTTGCTGTGCGAAATGCTTGGAGCTGATGCTATCGGTTTTATTTTTTATCCCGGCAGCAAAAGGCATATAATGCCTGAAGAAGCAGAAGATATAGTAAAGCAGTTAAATCCATTTACACTTAAAGTCGGAGTATTCGTTGATGAAAATCCGGTTTTAATAAATGAGATTGTAAGAACAGTCGGATTAAATATGGTTCAGCTTCACGGAGGCGAAACTCCTGAAGATATCAGTCTGATAAATGTTCCATCAATCAAATCGTTCCGGATTGATAACAATTTTGATTTTTCGGTTCTTAAATTTTATTCCGATTCATTAATCTTACTTGACTCGTTTGATAAAGAAGAATTAGGCGGTACAGGAAAAATATTTGATTGGTCAATCATCCCTGAAAATATAAAATCAAAAATCATTTTAGCCGGCGGAATAAACTCAGAAAATATTGAAGATGTTTTTCAAAAGGTAAAACCAAAAGCAATAGATGTTTCATCTTCGCTTGAAGAGTTTCCAGGCAAAAAAAGTAAAGAAAAAGTAATCCAGTTTTTTAATAAGATAAATTCAATAAGGAGAAATTATGCTGATAATGATGAGTTTAAATTCACCCCGTGAGCATATCGACAAAGTTAAAAACAAAATCATTGAGCACGGCTGTACACCTCATGAAATTCCGGGCTCAGAAAAACTAGCAATCGGAATAACAGGTCCTTCTTCAACTTTAACGATTGAAGATTTTCTCAGACTCGAATCGGTCGAAGAAGTTGTTCGTGTTTCTAAACCTTATAAACTGGTAAGCCGTGAAATGAAGCGCGAAAGTACTATTATTGATGTCGATGGAATTAAAATAGGCAACACAAATCTTGCAATCATTGCCGGACCTTGTTCTGTAGAAAGTCGTGAACAGATTTTTGATATCGCATCAGAGTTGAAAGAGATGGGAATAAAATTACTTCGTGCAGGAGCTTACAAACCTCGCACAAGTCCTTATGCTTTTCAGGGATTGAAAGAGAAAGGACTTGAATATCTTGCTGAAGTAAAAGATAAACTCGGAATGAAGATAGTAACCGAAGTAAAGGATACAGAAACACTTCCACTCATCGCGCAGGTTGCTGATGTAATTCAGATTGGCGCAAGAAATATGCAAAACTTTTCACTGCTCGAAGCAGTTGGTAAAATTGATAAACCTGTTTTACTCAAACGCGGACTTGCAGCAACGATTGAAGATTTGTTGATGAGTGCGGAATACATTTTGTCAAAAGGAAATTATAATGTAATTCTGTGCGAACGAGGAATCAGAACTTTCGAAACTTACACAAGAAATACTCTTGATCTGAATGCAGTTCCTGTTGTGAAAAAAAATTCTCACTTACCAATCATTGTTGATCCTTCACACGGAATAGGTATCTGGGATAAAGTCAAACCAATGGCATTGGCTGCAGTAGCAGCCGGAGCAGATGGTTTGATCATTGAAGTTCACAATCATCCTGAAAAAGCTTTGTCAGATGGTTATCAATCTCTAACTCCGAAACACTTTAAATCATTACTCGACAAACTTATTGAATTAGCACCTGTTGTTGAAAGAAAACTTGAGCTGTACCATGATTAAAAAATCTTATCAGCAGCCCGACTCAAAAGGAAAGTTCGGAAGATTCGGAGGAAAGTTTGTTCCGGAAACTTTAATTACTCCGCTTAAGCAGCTTGAAGAAGCTTATTTCAGATTAAGGAATGATAAAGACTTTATTGAAGAGCTTAACTCATTAAATACAGAATTTACAGGCAGACCAACTCCGTTAACTTATGCAGAGCGATTGACTAAACATTTTGGCAGAGCAAAAATTTATCTCAAGCGTGAAGACCTATGTCATACAGGTGCACATAAAATAAATAATGTTTTAGGTCAGATACTTCTGGCAAAATATCTTGGCAAGAAAAGAATTATTGCCGAAACCGGAGCCGGACAACACGGAGTTGCGACTGCAACTGCCTGTGCAAAGTTCGGTTTGCAGTGCGTTGTATATATGGGAGAAACAGATATCGAAAGACAAAAGCCAAATGTATTCAGAATGAAGCTGATGGGTGCGGAAGTTGTTCCTGTTAAATCAGGCAGCAGAACTTTGAAAGATGCAACAAATGAAGCAATAAGAGACTGGGTAACAAATGTTGAAGATACACATTACATTATTGGGTCGGTTGTGGGTCCACATCCGTATCCGATGATTGTCCGTGACTTTCAATCAATAATCGGAAATGAAACACGCCAGCAAATTTTTGAAAGAGAAAATCGCTTGCCTGATTATTTACTTGCTTGTGTTGGCGGTGGAAGTAATGCAATTGGTTTATTCTTCCCTTTCATCAATGATCCACAGGTTAAAAAAATCGGGATTGAAGCTGCCGGAAAAGGTCTGGATACTGATGAGCACTGTGCTACTTTAACAAAAGGTCGTGACGGAATTTTTCAGGGGATGAAAACTTATTTACTGCAGAATGATTTCGGTCAGGTTCGTGAAGTATATTCTATCTCAGCCGGATTAGATTATCCCGGCGTTGGTCCTGAACATAGTTTTTTGAAAGATGAAAATCTTGTTCAGTATTTTTCAGTCACTGACAAAGAAGCCATCGAAGCAGTAAAACTGCTTTCACAGACAGAAGGAATAATTCCGGCACTTGAAACTGCTCACGCAATTGCATACCTGAATTATCTATTGCCTGATACATCAGCAGATGAAATTGTTATCATAAATCTCAGCGGCAGAGGTGATAAAGATTTAAATACAATTATGGAATTTTTATGAGCAGAATCGAATTGACTATTCAAAATGAAATTTCAAATGGAAGAAAAGTTTTGTCTGTTTTTTTAACAGCCGGTTTTCCTGATGTTGACAGCTTTTCTGATTTAGTACTAAATGTATTTGAAGCCGGTGCAGATATGATAGAACTGGGTATTCCGTTCAGTGATCCGATTGCTGATGGTCCTGTGATACAATATTCATCTCAGAGAGCAATTGAAAACGGAGTGAACTTAGAAAAAGTTTTCCTTATGGTGAATGAAATACGAAAAAATTCTGATAAGCCAATCATTCTTATGGGCTATGCAAATCCAATACTGAATTACGGTCTTAATTCTTTTTTCTCAGCCTGTAATGAGTTAAAAGTTGATGGTTTGATTATTCCCGACATTCCATTGGAAGAATTCGATTCATTCTTTGATTCATCGGTTAAAAATATTGATGCAATAATGTTAGTTAGTCCAACAACTAATGATAAGCGAATAAAAATGATTGGCGAAAAATCGAAAGGATTTGTTTATTGTGTAAGTGTTAAAGGCATAACCGGAGAGAGAAACTCTGTATCTGAGGAGAGTTTAAATTACATTCATAAAGTCAAATCACTTTTACCTGATAAAAGCATTTTAGTCGGGTTCGGAATTTCAAATCCGCAAATTGCAAAAAGCTTTTCTTCGGTTTCGGATGGAGTTATTGTCGGCAGTGCAATGATAAAACTACTTTCAGAAAAAAAATACAAAGAGAGTTTTGAGTTAATCAGTTCAATTAAAAGAGAATTGAGTTTCTAGTTTTCTGAAACTTATTAAATAAAAACCTTCAGGGTTTTCTGAATAATTCTGAGAAAAAATCCTGAAGATTTTATAACTGAACTAATGATCATCAAAAAGTTCATCAATGATATTTAAAAGCCCCTCTCCTTTGGAGAGGGGTTGGGGTGAGGCTGTTACTTTATCACCATCATCTTCTTACTTGATACAAAACCTGTCCTGCATTTAGTAGAGACACGCCGCGGCGTGTCTCTACTTTTCTTTCAATGCTAAAGATTCCTCACTGCGTTCGGAATGACATAGACAG
>CALHAB010000128.1 GCA_937934185.1 uncultured Ignavibacterium sp.
TCTTCCAATTAGTTAATATCGTATGAATAATAGTATGAAAATCCATTGATTACCTCGTTGCTACAATTACTGCTATTGTTGCGGCAATTATAGCCGCTACTTGTCCCAATACCTGAAGTGATGTGGTAAATACATCCCAGAATTTTGGTCCTGGTGGATCTTCAGGAACCCAAATTGTATCGCCGGGTTTTAGATCATCTACATCATCGGCATCTACCCACTCACCTGTGTTGGCTCTGATTACACGAATATCACCTTCTTTTGCACGCCAACTGAATCCACCTGCTATATTTATGTAATCTTCAATCGTTAATCCTGCTTTATAAGTAATATTACCAGGATTTACTACCTGACCTATGATTGAAATGTATTCCTTCTTCTCGGGAATTGTAATAATATCACCGATCTTAAGTATAACATCTTCGCTTTTATCATTCGTTAAAAAAAGTTTTTCAAAATCAACGACCACTCTCCCACGCTTTTGTCTTGATCTTGCTTTTAGATAATCATATTCGTCATCCGTCATATCTGCTCTGGGAATTAGTCTGAGTCGTTCAAGTTCTGGGTCATAAGTAGAGTCAGCTTTTGTTCTGTACAGAATAGCATCTTTTAATGAAGCATTTTCTTTGAATCCACCGGACTCGTTTATTATCTGTGAAAGGGTGGTTTTATCTTTTTTAATTTTATATACACCCGGAAATCTGACTTCTCCTTTCACCTGAACATAATGAACCTCAAAATAATCAGGTATTTCTCTTACTATAACGAAATCCCCTTTACTTAATTTAGGTTTCTGATTTTTTATATCATCATAATTTAAATAAAGACTGTACTGATATTTTCCGTCTTCAGTAAAACGGACTATTTCAATAGAATCGGTTTTTGCTTTGTATAAAATTCCACCCGCAACCTTTAAGAGTTCTTCTATTGTTTCACCATCCTTGTATTCATAATTACCGGGATATTTAATCTGTCCGAATAACGAAACAAATCTTTCTGCTTTATCTACAAGCACTATATCTCCATCATTCAAAAATGGATTCTGACTATAATCGCCTAATCTGAGAAACTTTAACAAATCAACTTTCTTAACTTCACCATTCTTCGAGGTTATTGTAACATTTCTGATGTCAGATGTATTTGTTAGTCCTGCTGATAGAACGAACAAATCAAGTAATCTTGATGCTGAGCTTAAAATATAAGTTGAGGGACTTAATACATTACCAATCAGCGAAACTTTTATCTTTCTGAAATTCTGAAGTGAAATATGTATGTCAACATCTTTAAAGCTTTTCATCAAGCGGTTCTGTATTGCTGATTTTGCTTCTGTTAAAGTTTTGTTGCGAAGATCAATTGCACCGATTCTAGGAACATAGATGAATCCTTCGGGATCAATAACGGGAGTAAATATTTTTTCGTCCAGCCCGCTGATTGAAATAAACAAGATATCACCCGGACCAACTTTATATTCATTTGGATCAATAGCGCCTTCGGACGAGATTGACAGAAGCTGACCAATCAAGCTTGAATCTTTTAACCCTATCAGCGATCTTTCCTGATATTCAGGGAATATCTGAGCATTTACTGTACAGGTTACCAGAAAATATATGATGAATAAAAATAGTGCTTTCAATTTTTACCAAAGTTTAGTTTATTTTGAAACAAACTTAATTATATAATCAAAAAATAATAAATCTTATCAAACTCTTAAGGAAATTTTTCTTAAAGCAACGATAGTAACAAAAGACCCGATAACCGGTCCGAGAATTAAGATCAGAAATACAAGCAATCTCAAATCTATTCCGGTCAAATTTAATATAAGTTTCAAATCAATGCTAAAGAGAGTTAAAGTTGTATATAGTATTGCTAAGCAGATTATACCTGCTATCAGTCCAATTAAAACAATGTTAATTATAATCGGAAGTTTAATCGTACTCAACTTTGCACCCACAAGTTTCATCGTTTCAAGTTCATCATATTTTGAATTCATAATTAATTTAACTGTGCTGTAAACAAGATATATTGAAACAATTAGTATAAATCCTGTGAATATGAATATATACATTTTAGCTTTTTCAGAAAATGAAATTACTTTTTGAAGGAATTCCATTTTAGAAACAACCTCAGTAACAATTTCTTCCCTCTGAATTTCATTTATAACTTTATTTATCGAATCACCAGAAGTATATTCATTTTTCAAATAAATTATAAATGATGCCGGTAAAGGATTGTAATCGAGAATCTTTCTGAAATCTTCACCTGTTTCTTTCAGAAATATTTCTGCGGCTTTTTCTTTAGAAATAAATTCAATTTTTGAAGTGAAAGGTTGCGCACTTAGTCTGTCCGAAAAAATTTTCAGCGAATCGGGATTAATATTATCCTTTATGAAAATATTTAATGAAATATTTTGCTGAACATATTCCTGAAGATATTTTGATGCTCTGACTAAATAGAAAGATAAGACAATCAAAAGAACACAAAGAGTAAGCGAAATAAGATTCAGAATAAAATTTAATTTTGATCGTAAGATTAATTTGAATGACTCTTTGATAACAAAACTCATTTTATCCTTTCTTAAAAATTTGACTCATCAAGCCAACGGGAAATTTGCCATTTCTCATTATCAGGATTTTTCTTCAAAGCTAGATTAACTCTGCCGTCAACGCGAATTACATCAGTCGGATTAAATATAATTGTGAGGTTAAAACTTCTGACAACATTTGCAGTAAGTGAATCCTGAGTAAGCAATATAATATTATTCCAAACCAGATCAAGCCGCTGAACATTCTGGAACAAACCAAGAGTAGTGCGCATTTCGTCATCTCTTCCCCAGGAAACATCAAAACCCTGATCATAATCTCTGTATGTAAAAATAAAATCCTGAGTTAAAAGCTGACCATAAATTGTAGTATCCTTAAAAGTATAAGCATATTGAAAATTCTGAAAAACACCAGTTATATCTTTCTGATCGGAGATCGGTGGTTTATCATCACCAATATTTTCATCATAAGTTGGTGCAAAGGGATTAGTGCATCCAAAAAGTATCAATGATAACAATATGTACACAATTTTATTGATAGAATATCCCTTTCATTTCACTCCAGCTTGGGAGACTGCTGCTTCGTGTATCTTTCCAGTAATAAATTGACCAGTCTGAACGGCTGTCTCTTATCATATTAAACTGTAAGTTACCTGAATAATTTTTCGGCTCAGAAGAGTTGTGTGGAATATTTATGAAATAATTTGCAGAGTAAACTAAAGTATCGCCAGATAAACTGCCATAGCTTTCATCGCTGAATGTTAAAGTTATCGGAAAGTCTTTCGGTACTTTTGCCACTACACTGTTAAAATATCTTTTCTCATCATCAATTCCCCAATCCTGTGCAAGAAAAGCATAAGCTGAAACAGCTTCACTTGATGGTAAAAAAATAAAGGGTTTATCTACAAATAAAGTATCAACAAAACAGGCAATATAATTCTGAGTATTTTTATCATTAAAAGAATTTTTCAGGTTTTCAATAACAACCGATGGTTCTTTAGGAGGAAGGAAATTAGCACGATTTTCATCAGGATTTTCAGGATCTCGTGTTGTAAAAAGATCACAGCCGGATAAAAGCAAAACTATTAACAGCAATATTTTATTTATTTCTTTCTGCATATTGCAATAAAGCGTGGTGATGAGTTTTCTTCAAATTTATTTCCTGAAAAATCTCCAAACAACTTCACAATTTCAAATCCAATTTCTTTCAACTTTGTAACAAGTAAATTACTTTCATATAATTTAACTGATTCATAATAAAGTTTTGAATTCCCATTTCTGTTAATAGTAATTTTTTTGATTACTCTTCCATCTACAATTTTTCTCTCCTGAATGATCGCATAATCTTCATTGAATTCCGAAGAGTAAGGAATCAGATTTTTTAAAAGATAATTTCTATTGAAATAATCAAATACAAAATAGCCGTTTGAATTTAATAATGAATAAGCTTTGTAAAACAATTGAAAGTTTTCTTCGTCCGTTTCAAAATAACCGAAGCTGGTGAAGAGATTAAGAACAAGATCGAACTTTCTGTCAATATTGAATTCTCTTATGTCTGACAGGATAAATTTTACACTTAAATTTTCTCTTTCAGCAGAAAGCTTTGCCTCGCTAAGTAATCTTTTACTCAAATCAACACCGGTAACTTTATAACCAAGCTTGGCTAGTAAAATTGAATGTCTGCCGGCACCACAAGCCATATCTAAAATTGATGCTCCTGAAGGTAAATCAATTTGTGAGAGTAAAAACTTGATATGACATTCAGCATCTTTTTCATTCCGATGCTTATAAACATCCAGATATTCATCGGTATCAAACCATTGAATGTACCAGTCTTTCATCATAAATCAATTCTGTTAAGCATCGCTTTTCCGATGGTAGCTTCATCAGCAAATTCAAGATCACCACCAATCGGAATTCCTCTTGCAATTCTTGTAACTTTAACTCCAAGTGGTTTGATAAGCTTAGCAAGATAAAGAGATGTTGTCTCTCCTTCAGTATCAGGGTTCAATGCAAGTATAACTTCTTTTATTTCTTCATCATGAAATCTATTTATCAGTTCTTTGATTCTCAGGTTTTCTGTGCCGATTCCCATCAAAGGCGAAAGAACACCACCCAAAACATGATAAAGGCCGTTAAACTCGTGAGACTTCTCAATAGCAATAACATCACTCACTTCTTCAACAACGCAAATAGTTGATTGATCTCTCTTCGGATTTTTACAAATGTCACAAAGTTCATCTTCCGAAAGGTTAAAGCACTTTTTGCAGAGCATTAGTTTTTCTTTTAGATCAATAATAGCTTTCGCTAATTTTTCAGCAGACTCTTTATCGTTTTTGATTATGTGAAGTGCTAATCTTTGGGCAGTTTTTTTACCAATTCCCGGAAGTTTACTTAATTCATCAATGGCGATTAATAATGTCTCTGCTATCTGCATTATTAAAATCCCGGAATATTCATGCCCGGAGGCAGCATACCTTTTGTAACTTTTGCTAATTCTTCCTCAGCCATTTTTCCAGCGGAAGTTAAAGCTTTATTTACTGCAGCAACCACAAGATCTTCAAGGATTTCCTTTTCTTCCTGATTTATTACCTGAGGATCAATTTCTATTGAGACAATTTCCTTTGCCCCATTTGCAGTAGCTTTTATCATTCCGCCGCCAGCTTCTTCGGTAACTGTCATATTGGCAAGCTGTTCCTGAACTTTCTGCATTTCGGCCTGCATTTTCTGTACTTGTTTTAACATTCCCTGCAAATTTTTCATTCTTTTAACTCCAGATTGATTTTAATATGGAAAAAATTACTGCCACAAATATATGATAAAGGTTTGACTTTATTTGTTTCTTACTACAAATTTGAAACATTGATAACAAAAAGAAAAAGGTTTTTTATGTTGGAAACCATTTTACACTCTCAACCTATTGACGAAAAGTATATACAAGTCGAATATACTGACACAGTTTTGCTTGATAAAAAGAAAATCAAAGTTAAAGATATTGGAATAAAAACATGCGAACTGAGTCATTTCTTTTTTGAATATGCAACGGGATTTCAAATTCCAACTGCTTATGTAAAAAAAGATGATAAAACAATTTTAAAGTTTGTTAACCACAAACCTTTTCATTTCACTGTAAAAATCTTAAATCGCGCTGACAAAAGAATTGCAAAAATTTTCGGACTAAAAGAGCATTCAGAGCTTAAACTACCTGTATTCGAATTTCACTATGGAGAAGGTAAAGATACTTTAATAAGTGAAAGTCATTTAATTTCATTCGACCTTTGTAATCAGGAAGATATGAAAATTATTTTAAGAATCAGTTCAAAGGTTAATGCAGTTTTAAAATCATTTTTTGAAAGAAGAAATGAAATTTTATCTCAACTTTCCTGTACATTTGGTAAATTTGAAGAGAAGATTTGTTTGAGTGGTGATTTTTCACCTTTTGGTTTGAAAGTTTATCCGATGGAAGAAAATAAAAAATGGATTGACCCTGAAAAGATGAGCACAGCTGCTGAGATAAAAAAGTACACTGATTTCTTACATAATATCGTGAGTCCGAAATAATGTTCACCAAATATGGTTATTCAACTATTGGAATTGTAGCAATAATTTCTTTCATACTTATTGTTGCAGGAATTTTTATAAATAATGGTTTTGTCAGATATCCTCTTTTTATAGTTGCTTTATTTTTAATTGCATTCACATTAAATTTTTTTCGTGATCCTGAGAGAACAACTCCGTCAAAAGAAAATATTGTTGTCTCTCCTGCCGATGGAACGATTCTTTTTGTTAAAGAAGTGATTGACGATAAATTTATTAAAGGCAAAGCAAAACAGATTTCTATTTTTATGTCTCCGTTAAATGTTCATGTCAACCGTATTCCGATCTCAGGAAAAGTTGATTATCTGAAACACTATGAAGGAGAATTCATTGCTGCTTTTGAAGATAAAGCATCTGAAAGAAATGAGAGGACAGAAATAGGCATTACTTCAGAAAATGGGAAAGTATTGTTCACACAAATTGCAGGATTTGTAGCAAGAAGAATAGTCTGCGATTTAAATGTTGGAGATGAAGTTAAAATCGGAGAAAGGTTTGGAATGATAAAGTTTGGAAGTCGTGTTGACATACTCGTTCCGGTTAACTGGCAGGAAAAAGTTAAAAAAGATGACAAAGTTTTTGCAGGCGAAACAGTTCTTTTTGAAATTACACATTAATGATGAGCCGATTAAAAATCACACCTTCAGTTATTCCTAACCTTTTTACAGCACTGAATATGTTCAGTGGATTTTTGTCTATCATTTACTCAAGTAACGGAAATTATGTTTATGCAGGTTGGTTAATAATTGTTGCTGCAATATTCGATACACTTGACGGGTTAATGGCAAGACTAACAAAATCAAGCAGTGAATTAGGAGTTGAACTCGATTCCCTTTCCGATGTTGTTTCCTTCGGCGCAGCACCATCATTTCTCTTATACAAAACATATTTCTATAATTTCGAAACTGCCGGAATTATTTTGAGCTCGCTGCCTTTAATTGCCGGAGGATTTCGTCTTGCAAGATTTAATGTTCAACTGGTCGGCTTTGAAAAAAAATATTTTACCGGATTACCAATTCCGTCTGCAGCAATTTTTTTTGCAACATTAATCTTAAGTTTTTATCAAAACGGTTTTAATGAAATTTTTGATTTTATATTAATTCCTTGTGTAATTATTATTTCCTATCTGATGATAAGCAAGGTTAGATATGAAACTATTCCAAAATTTTCTGCTGAAAATATTAAATCAAAACCATTCCATTTTATTTTTATTTTATTGGCAGCTATTGCTGTTATTTTTTTCTATGTAAAAGGACTTTTCTTTAGTTTTGTTGCAATGATTTTATTGGGTTTGATAAGACATTTTTATTTTCAATTTACCACTAAAAACAGCAGAGGATAAAATTGTTCAGAGCAAAAGTTATAATAAAACGAAGACCTTCAATTCTTGATCCGCAAGGTAAAGCAGTTGAAAAAGGTGCACTGCATCTTGGTCTGACAAATATCCGAAACACAAGAATCGGAAAGTATATAGAATTTGATGTTCTCAGTGAAAATCGGGAAGAAGCTGAAAAAGAAGTAAATGAATATTGCAACAAGCTTCTCGCAAATCCTATAATGGAAGACTACGAATTCACACTCGAAGAAGTGAAGTAATATGAAACCTAAGTTTGGTGTAGTCGTTTTCCCTGGATCTAATTGCGATCACGATGCCTATTATGTGATAAGAAAAATCCTTGGGCACGATGTAACTTTTCTCTGGCATAAAGAAAATACTCTTGATGATGTTAATGTGATAATTCTTCCCGGCGGATTTTCTTACGGTGATTATTTGAGAACAGGTGCAATCGCAAGATTCTCTCCTATTATGAATTCTGTTATTGATTTTGCCAACAAAGGTGGAATTGTTATTGGAATATGCAATGGATTTCAAATCCTTCTTGAAGCCGGTTTATTACCCGGAGTTATGCTACGAAATATATCACTGCAATTTGTTTGTAAAGATGTTTATCTTTCGACTGAAAACAGGAATACTCTTTTTACCAGCGAAATTCCTCTTGAAAGAAAATCCATAAAAATTCCTGTTGCACACGGCGAAGGTAATTATTTTGCCAGTGATGATGTTCTTAAAAGTTTGCAGGATAATAATCAGATAGTATTCAGATATTCTGATTCAAAAGGACAAGTTTCAGATGATGTTAATCCAAACGGTTCATTGATGAATATTGCAGGAATAATAAACAAACAAGGCAATGTACTTGGAATGATGCCTCATCCTGAAAGAGCTTGTGATCCTGTACTAAATAAAACTGATGGACAATTTATCTTTAAGTCAATAATAAATTATTTAACAAATTAAAATGAAGGAGTAGATATGTTTGGAAATTTAGGCGCCGGTGAAATAATTCTGATAATACTTGTAATTCTTCTTTTGTTTGGTGCAAAGAAAATTCCTGAACTTGCTCAGGGTTTGGGCAAAGGTATGAAGGAATTTAAAAAAGCTGTTCGTGATGTTGAAGAGGAAATTAAAAAGACAGATGAGGAAGTAAAGAAAGAAGAGAAAAAATCTTAATGTCTTTCTTTCCCGAAAAACTTTAACCGTTTCTAATCAGGAAACGGTTTTTTATTATTAAGTCATTTTACGCAAATCATCTAAACCTTCGAGGTTTGGTTAAATATTCAGCTTTAAATACAAAGATTCTAAAATATCTTAAGAAACCTCGAAGGTTTTTATAAAATGTTTATAGCCTAAGTTATCAGTCAGAGAGGATAATGAAATATAATAACATCACTGAAAAAATTTCTTTAGTAAAGAATAACAAAATTTCTCTCGTTGAAAATGTAAAAGATTTCCTGTTAATAATAGACGAAAGAAAAAATCTGAATGCATTTAATTTCGTGTTTGCTGATGAAGCACTTCAGCTTGCAGAAAGCGTTGAGAAAAAAATAAAATCAGGTAAACACGGCAAACTTGCCGGAGCTGTTATTGCTATTAAAGATGTACTTGCTTATAAAGATCATCAACTTACCTGCTCATCAAAAATTCTATCAAACTTTATTTCAATTTATACAGCCACAGCGGTACAAAAACTAATAAACGAAGATGCAATCATAATCGGCAAAACAAATTGTGATGAATTTGCAATGGGTTCGTCAAATGAAAATTCGGCATTCGGTTCAGTATTAAATCCAATTGATGAAAGCAGAGTTCCGGGAGGTTCAAGCGGTGGCTCTGCTGTAGCAGTTGCTGCTGATCTGTGCGATGTTTCTCTTGGGACAGACACAGGCGGCTCAATTCGTCAACCAGCAGCATTTTGTGGAATCTATGGTTTGAAGCCAACTTACGGAAGAGTCTCAAGATTTGGTCTCACTGCATTTGCTTCTTCCTTCGATACAATCGGACCATTTGCAAAAAATGTTGATGATCTTGCTCTGATAATGAGTGTTATCTCAGGCAAAGATGAAAATGATTCCACTTCAGTCGAATCAGAATTAATTGATTATCCGATAAATAAAAATCAGCAAAAGAAATTCACTATCGGTATTCCTAAAGAATATTTCGGTGAAGGTTTAGATGTTGAAATAAAAGAAAAAATTTTTGATGTGATAGAAGTATTGAAGCAGAATGATTTTGAAGTAAAAGAAATTACTCTTCCTATGACTGAATATAACATCGCAGCATATTACATTCTTACAACTGCAGAAGCATCATCCAACTTAGCACGCTTTGATGGTGCACGCTACGGATACAGATCAAAAAATTCCTCGACATTAGAAGAAATGTATGTAAACTCCCGCTCGGAAGGTTTTGGTGCAGAAGTTAAAAGAAGAATAATGCTTGGTACTTATGTTTTATCCTCCGGTTATTACGATGCTTATTACAGAAAAGCGCAAAAAGTAAGACGACTTATAAAAGAAGATTTTGATAAAGCATTTAGTCAGGTTGATTTAATTTTAACTCCAACAACTCCATCGGTCGCATTTAAGCTTGGCGAAAAATCTAACGATCCGCTTCAAATGTATCTGAGTGATATTTACACAACTTCAGCAAATCTTGCAGGTATTCCTGGCTTAAATATTCCTGTCGGAAACAATCGGGAAGGTTTACCAATTGGAATGCAAATACTTGCAAAGCACTTCGATGAAAATAAAATATTTCAGTTTGCTTCTTTTCTGAATACTTTGCTTTAATTGTTTATGTATGAAATCAAGATTCGAAGCTGGCTTAAAAGTGATTTTACTGTAGTAAGAAAAATTCTTCTGCAAACCTGGTTAGAAACTTACTCATTTATACCTGAAGAAGACATCCATTTTCATTTCGAAAAATTTTACAACGAAGCGAAACTAAATATTCTCTACACTGACCCACACACACAATGTTTTATATCTGAACTTGATGAAGCTCCGGTTGGTTGGATGAAATTGTTTAACAATGTTTCTCAAAAAAGATTTTATGTTTCATCGCTGTATGTATTGCCAAAATTTCAGGGTTATGGTTTGGGAAAAAGATTGATGAGTAAAGCAGAGGAAATAGCCAGCTCAAAGCATTACGACCGCATCTGGCTTGGTGTTATGAAAGAAAATAAAAAAGCATTGAATTGGTATGAAAAGCAAGGATTTGATTTCATCGAAGAAGAACCTTTTCAAATGGGAAAAACCACTGTTATGCATCTGATTGGCTACAAACTATTATAACTTTTCTGTTCATACTTCAACTTAAATTCTTTATTTTTGGTGCACATTTTAAATAGAAAAAGGGATAAATCAATGAGTATTCTTGTATCCAATAAAACAAGATTAGTAGTTCAGGGAATTACCGGAAGCGAAGGTTCTTTTCATACCGGACAAATGGTCGAATACGGAACCAAAGTAGTTGCCGGTGTAACTCCCGGCAAAGGCGGAACTAAATTCGAAGGTATTCCAATTTACAACACAGTCGAGGAAGCCGTTAAAGAACAAAAAGCAAACACTTCAGTTATTTTTGTTCCACCTGCATTTGCTGCAGATGCAATTCTTGAAGCCGCAAACTCAGGAATTAAAGTAATCATCTGTATCACAGAAGGCATTCCGACAAATGACATGTTGAAAGTTTACAATGCAATCAAAAACAAAGATGTTGTTTTAATCGGTCCGAATTGTCCGGGAGTAATTTCACCCGGACAAGCTAAAGTTGGAATTATGCCTGGCTTTATTCACAAAAAAGGAAACATTGGAGTTGTATCAAGAAGCGGAACTTTAACATATGAAGCAGTTAAACAATTAACAGATGTTGGACTAGGACAATCAACTTGTGTGGGCATTGGCGGCGATCCGATTATAGGTTCAAAATTTGTTGATATCATTAAAATGTTTAATGAAGACCCCGGTACAGAAGGCATTGTTATGATTGGTGAAATCGGTGGTAGTGCTGAAGAAGAAGCTGCTGAATTCATAAAGAAAAATGTAAAGAAACCTGTGGTTGGATTTATTGCAGGAAGAACTGCTCCTCCGGGACGAAGAATGGGTCACGCCGGTGCAATCATATCGGGTGGTAAAGGAACTGCCGCAGAAAAAATGGCTGCAATGAAAAAAGCAGGAATTCAAGTTGTCGAAAGCCCTGCTGAAATTGGTATCACAATGTTTAAAGCAATTGAAAAATTGAGAAAAGCCAAAGCTGTTTCGAAGAGTGTTACAAAAAAATTTAAACCAGCAAAAACAAAATCAACTGATAAAAAAAGTAAATCATCAAAAAAAGAAAAGTCATCAAAGAAAAAGTCACATAAAAAGAAAAAGTAGGAGAATAAATTGAGTAACAAAACATTAGCGATTATTAAACCTGACGCTGTTGGCGATGGTTATATCGGTGAAATTATTTCAATGATTACAAAGGCAGGATTCAAAATCAAAGCAATGAAAATGGTTCATCTGACTGTTAATCAGGCAAAAAGTTTTTATGAAGTTCATAAAGAAAGACCGTTTTACAATGATCTTGTTGAGTATATGACATCAGGTCCTTGTGTTCCTATTGCATTAGAAAAAGAAAATGCAGTTGAAGACTACAGAAAACTAATCGGGGCAACTGATCCAGCTCAGGCAGAAGAAGGTACAGTAAGAAAACTTTATGCACGGAATAAACAGTTCAATGCTGTGCACGGCTCTGATTCAGATGAAAATGCTGAAAAGGAAATCGCTTTCTTTTTCTCCAAACAGGAACTGTTAGAAAATTATCCAAACTAAAAATGAAACGAGGAATAAAATGAAAAAGTATTTTTTAATTATATCAATCTTGTTTGCTGTTATAATTTCAGCTTGCGGAGAAAAGAAAGTTGAAACTCCGGAAAATTCTCAGCTTGACAGCACAGCTTATGTTTATGATTCAACTGAAATCAAAGCTCAGCCGATTGATGATAAATCAAGTTTTCAACTGACATATAATTTTAATAAAGGTGAAACGGTCCGATACAGACTTTCAACAATTTCTGATAATGTTCAGACTCTTACTACTGATACTTCCATAACTATGAAACTTCATCAGGAAGTTGTTTATGTTTTTGATTTTACTCCAAAAGAAATTGATAAAGATGGAGTTATAGAAGCTGATATTAATATTCGGGGAGTTAAACTTTCTGCGGATGTTAATGGTGAGAAAGTAAATTTTGAAGCGGGAAAAGATGTTGATTCAGCCGGGCAAAAAAGATTCGCTGAATTTCTAGCTTTACAGAATAATCCTTTCTCTGTAAGATTTAATAAAGCAGGAGAAGTTTTGGAAGTTTTCAGAGCTGATAAGATTGCAAACAAATTTTTTAATCTTCGCGGCGCTGATTCTCTTGACGCGCAGACAAAGAATATGGTGAAAGATGATATGGTAAGTAATGTTTTGAAACCAATTGTTCTTCAATTAATCAGAAAAATGCCGGAGAATCAATTGGCAAAAGACTCGACCTGGTCAATAAGTCAGCCACCGATACCAATGATGGTATTTCAGATTAACTACACAAACAAGTATAAAATAAATTCGATTGAAAAAATTAATGACGATCGTCTTGCAGTAATCAATGCAGGAATGGATTATAATGTTACCGGCAATACCAAATATGAAGAGCGAGGAGTAGTTTATAATTTCAAGAAACCAGTTTCAACAGGCGATGGAATTATTTATTTCAACATTGACAAAGGCAGAATTCAAAAGTCAAAGACAAAATCATTTACAGAAATGTTCTTCACTTTTGATGCAAATACACCTCAGGGAAAGCAAAAAGGAAGCAGAAAAGAAACAGTTTCGAACACAAGTATTCTTGAAATGCTTAATTGATTAAATGTTCAGCGGGAGAGGCAAACCTCTCCCCTACATTTTTTTATTTTACTTCCTGAACTACAACTTTAATTCCCTCAACTCTGATAACCTTAACAGGTTTTCCTGGTTCAATATATTCATTGTCTGCGATAACATCATATTTTTTACCTTCAATCTCTGCAATACCAGCCGGTCTCAACACTGTAAGTGCTTTACCTGTTTTACCAATCAGAGAAGTATCTGAAGGATATGATACAAATCCAGCATCTGTTTTTTCTGCTTCTGCTAATACCAATCTGCTGAAGACAGTAGTCTTAGGTAAAAACTTTGCAAGAATAAATACGAGAATTATTGCAGCAATCAAAGCTACAGTTAATTGAATAATTGCTACAGAGATGGATTCAAAAGTGATGAATGGTTCACTTCCAATTAAAGACAGAAAGATTGAAGCGAATATCAATATGATTCCGGATATGCCGGCAATTCCAAATCCGGGAATCACAAAAATTTCTACAAGAAGCAGTACAACACCTGCTATAAACATTAATATCTCAACAACTGAAGCCAACTGAAGAATATATGACGAACCGAAGAAAAGTGCTAACGCTATCAGTCCTGCTGTACCGGGCAATCCCCAGCCGGGAGTTTTTATTTCAGCAAGTAAACCAAAAAATCCAATCATAATAAGTATTGAAGCAATAATCGGATTATTCAGGAATCTTACTACATCTTCTGCCCAGTTTGATCTTACATCTACAATTTTCGCATCTTTCAATCCAATAAATGACAGAACATCATCAAGTCTGGTAAGAATTGTATCTGCCATCTTATATTTAACTGCTTCCTCTGAGGTTAGTGTTACGAGTTGTGTACTGTCGCATAAACCCGGAATTACAATTCTCTCATCGACCATTGCCTGTGCTATGTCTGTAGGTCTACCGTTTTTCTCTGCAGTAGATCTCATCTCTGAACGCATATAGGATTGATATTTTTCTCCAACCTTTTGTCCGGTTTGATCCACAACTGTTGCAGCACCCATATTGCTTCCCGGAGCCATCACAATTACATTACACGAAAGTGTTATCAACGCTCCTGCGGAGATTGCTCTGTTATTTACAAATGCAACTGTTTTAATTTTACTTGAAAGTATTGCATCCTTAATTTGAGTTGCAGCGTCTACTCTTCCACCGAAAGTATTTATCTTGAATATAATTGCGTCAGCGTTATTTTTTTCAGCTTCATTAATAACGCGATTTACATACGGAGCGAGTCCAAGATCAATATCACCTTCAATAAATCCAAGATAAACTGTTTTCTGTTGAGCAGATACCTCAATTAAGGAGATTATAAAAAATAAGAAGAGAATTTTTATTGCTTTCATATACAAACCAAAGTTAGTTTCTGATTCTAAAATAGTGCTTAGCTAGGAATTAAGAAACTGAGTGAAAAAACACTAAGAGGATAGAATTCTTCTCAAAAATTATGTATAGTCATTTATAAGATTTTCCTCCGATAAATCGGAGTCGAGAAAACCAATGAATAAATTAAAATGTCTAAGTCAGCTAAATATTTTGTAAAGCAGAAAAATTATTTTAGAATTAAATGTCCCAGCTTATCTCTTTTGGTTTGAAGATATTTCTGATTGTTTTGGTTCGGTGGAATTTCAATCGGAACTCGTTCGACAATTTCAAGTCCGTAACCTTTCAAACCAATTACTTTTTTCGGATTGTTTGTAAGAAGTCTGATTTTCCTTATACCAAGATCAAGCAATATCTGCGCACCAATTCCATAATCTCTCAAATCAGGTTTGAAGCCGAGCTTTTCATTTGCTTCAACTGTATCAAGTCCTTCATCCTGCAGTTTATAAGCTTTGATTTTATTCTCAAGTCCGATTCCTCTTCCCTCCTGACGCATATAAACCAATGCACCTGAACCATTCTGCTCAATCAGGTCTAAAGCGTAATTAAGCTGATCGTGACAATCACAGCGGAGTGAATGAAATACATCACCGGTTAAACATTCAGAATGCATTCTTACAAGGAAAGGTTCTTCCGGATTTGGAATTCCTTTAACGATTGCAACCTGCTTTTTTCTGTCCAGCAGATTTCTGTAGAGATGTAATCTGAATTCACCGTGAGCTGTGGGAAAATTTATATCAGTTATTTTTTCGATAAGCTTTTCAGTTCTTACACGATACTGAATCAAATCCTGTACTGTTAAAATTTTCAGATTAAATTTCTTTGCAACTTCAATCAACTCTGGTATGCGCGCCATCTCACCATCTTCACGAAGGATTTCGCACAAAACTCCGGCAGGTTTAAGATTTGCCAAACGACATAAATCAACTGCAGCTTCTGTGTGACCGGCACGACGAAGAACACCTTCATCAAATGCCCGAAGTGGAAAGATGTGCCCGGGACGAGCGAAATCCTCGGGCTTTGAATTATCATCTACAAGTTTTTTAATCGTTAAAGCTCTGTCGGCGGCGGATATTCCTGTTGTTGTGCCTTCAATCGCATCAACTGTAACAGTGAATTGTGTTCCGTGCAGAGCAGAATTTGAATCAACCATTAAAGGAAGATTTAACTCATCAAGTCTTTTTTTACTCAAGGCAACACAAAGCATTCCTTTACCGTGAGTAACCATAAAGTTAACGATATCGGGAGTTACATATTCTGCAGCACAGATGAAGTCACCTTCATTTTCACGGTCTTCGTCATCAACGACAATTATTACTTTGCCGTTTTTTATATCTTCAACGGCTTCTTCAACTGAGCAAAATGTATTCATAATTATGATGATTTTTTCTCAACGATATTAATTGCACTTCTGTCAACTTTTATTTTTACATTATCAGCAATCTGAAGCAGAACTGTTTTTTCATCAATACCTGCTATAGTGCCGTGAATACCACCGGAAGTAACAACCTTATCACCTTTCTCGAGAGCATTTAACATTTTTTCTCTTTCTTTAGCTCTTTTCTGCTGAGGTCTGATAATCATAAAGTAAAAAATCAAAAAGATTGCACCAAACATTATGAGAGTGCTTATAAGATTTGCACTTCCTCCTCCGCCGTTTTGCGGAGCCATTGCAATAATAGTTTCTAACATTTTTATTCCTTTGTTTTAGTTTTTAAATGAAATTTGATTAACTATCTGATTCTTCCATTCGTTGAAAGTTCCTTCAATTATTTTTTCTCTTGCTTTACGAACCAGCTCGAGATAAAAATAAAGATTGTGAATTGAAGCTAATTCAAGAGCAAGAATTTCTTCTGCAACAAATAAATGTCTTATGTATGCTCGTGTAAAATTTCTGCAAGTGTAGCAATTACAATTTTCATCGATCGGTCTGAAGTCATCTTTATATTTCGCATTTCTCATAGAAAGAGTTCCATTCCAGGTAAACACATTTGCGTTACGAGCATTTCTTGTCGGCATTACACAATCAAACATATCAACACCACGGGCAATTGACTCAAGTATATTTTCAGGTCTTCCGACTCCCATCAGATATCTTGGTCTTTCATCAGGCATAATATCAGTTGTAAAGTCAACAAGCTCATACATTTGTTCGGTTGGCTCACCAACAGCCAGTCCGCCAATTGCATAGCTATCGAAATCCATATCAAGCAAATCTTCGGCAGATTGTTTTCTCAAATCTTTATAAATGCTGCCTTGAATTATTCCAAACAAAAATTGTTTATGACCATATTTTGGTTCAGAACCTGTGAAAGCTTTCTTATTCAAAATTGCCCAGTTACTTGTAAGCTGAACTGATTTCTTTGCATATTCGTAATCACAAGGATATGGTGCACATTCATCCAGAGCCATCATAATGTCCGAACCAATACTTCGTTGTATCTGAATTACCTTTTCCGGTGTAAAAAAATGTTTCGAACCATCAAGATGAGATCGGAATTCAACACCGTCATCCTTAAGTTTTCTTAATTCAGTCAGACTGAAAACCTGATAACCACCACTGTCTGTAAGAATTGGTTTTTGCCAGTTCATAAATTTATGCAAACCGCCGGCAGCTTCAAGAATTTCTGTTCCTGGTCTTAAGTAAAGATGATAAGTATTAGAAAGAACAATCTGTGCTTTGATTTCATTTTCAAGATAGTATTGATTAACAGCTTTAACCGAACCTTGAGTGCCAACAGGCATAAAAATCGGAGTTTCAACTACTCCGTGATCTGTTTCGAACCATCCTGCACGGGCTTTCGAATTTTTATCTTTTGCTACTAAATTAAGTTTAAGCAATAATCAATCAACTTCTGAAATTTTGATGTACAAATTTAACTTAAAAACGATTGCTACCCAATGTATATTATGAAAGATGTGACAGAGTTTATTAGCGCTGTCAAAATTTATTTAGAGATAAAAATGAATTTACAGAGACCTTTGAGAAATATAGTGTTTCATTCTACCTGCCGGCAGATTCAACTCCGATTTATAGCATAAGCAATAATTTTAGAATTAGCGGAATTAAAATATTGAAGATAAAATTATAACAAGTTCAAACGAATGCTGAAGAAATTGTTAATCCTCTACGAGGATTTATCAATGTAAAATAAACTTTGTTTCTACAATAATTTGACCTCTACGAGGTCTGTAGAATCAAAAATCCTGTAGGGATTTAATTATTGTAGAGATACAAATAAGCCTAATAAATACATTATCCTCGTAGAGGATAAATAAATATTTTTAATACATTAAAGTCAAATGATTAAAGAAGCTGAAAAGCTCTGGAAGAAAAATTAAGTTGACGCCTAAGCGACT
>CALHAB010000129.1 GCA_937934185.1 uncultured Ignavibacterium sp.
ATAATACAATTTGTACAGTCCTAAACAAAAAATATTAGATTGAATGAGCGTCTACCTCTTGCAGAAAATGTTGATTGAATGATTGATTTTATTGCCCTGTCTTTTAAGGCAGGGATTATAATTATAATTCAAATTACTGTCAGGACTTTAGTCACATTTGTTCCGCTCAAAATAATGTCATCTTTTCAGGATTTTATTATTTCGTTTTATGATTTGGTTACAATAATTTTATCACTTCGTGATTTATGAAGCATAGGATTTCTCAATCTGATGAATCGGCGTTCGGAAGGACATCATAGAATTTTTCAAAAGTTTCAGTAAATAATTAGCAAAGATTTTTCCGCAAAGATATAATTTGTAATTACAATTGTTCTGATGTGTCTGATAGCACGGACAAATGCCCTTTTCGTTTCAATTCTAAAATGTCTTTCGGTAATTTTGAAAAGCTAAAAAATAAATTTTGAACAAACAGAAACAGGAGTAATAAAATGACCAACATAGTCGATATCTGGGCAAGAGAAATTCTCGATTCAAGAGGTAATCCAACTATTGAAGTAGAAGTTGCACTTGAAAGTGGTGTGATTGGAAGAGCAGCAGTTCCAAGCGGCGCTTCTACAGGTGAGCACGAAGCAGTTGAACTTCGTGATGGTGATAAGAATCGTTACAACGGTAAAGGTGTTCTTAAAGCGGTTGAAAATGTAAATGAGAAAATTGCAGAAGAGCTAATTGACTTTGATGCAACTGATCAGGTTGCTATTGATAATTTACTGATTACTCTCGACGGAACCGAAAACAAATCAAATCTTGGCGCAAATGCAATGCTGGGAGTTTCCCTGGCTTGTGCAAAAGCTTCTGCTGAATTTTTCGGTCTTCCACTCTATAAATACATTGGTGGAGTGAATGCAAAAACTCTTCCCGTTCCCATGATGAATATTCTAAATGGCGGCAAACACGCCGATAACAATGTTGATTTTCAGGAATTTATGATTATGCCTGTTGGCGCTCCAAACTTTGCTGAAGCATTAAGAATGGGTGCAGAAACATTTCATGCACTGAAGTCTGTACTTAAATCAAAAGGATATAACACGGCTGTTGGTGATGAAGGTGGCTTTGCACCTAATCTTAAATCCAATGAAGAAGCTATCGAAGTGATACTTGAAGCTATAAATAAAACCGGTTATAAAGTAGGTGATGAAATTGCAATTGCACTTGATCCTGCTGCAAGCGAATTCTTTATAAAAGAAAAAAATGCTTACCACCTATTTAAATCTGATCCAGACAAAATTATTTCTATAGAGAAAATGGTTGATTACTGGGCAGATTGGGTAAACAAATATCCAATCGTTTCTCTTGAAGATGGAATGGCTGAAGATGACTGGGATGGATGGAAATTATTAACTGATAAACTTGGTTCTAAAATTCAATTGGTTGGCGATGATATATTTGTAACGAATACAGACAGACTTGCCAAAGGAATAGATATGGGAGTTGCAAATTCAATTCTTATTAAAGTTAATCAGATTGGAACTCTTACTGAAACTCTCGATGCAATTGAGCTTGCAAAAATAAATGGTTACACTTGTGTAATTAGTCATCGCAGCGGCGAAACAGAAGACACCACAATTGCAGATATTGCAGTTGCAACAAATGCCGGACAAATAAAAACCGGTTCAGCATCAAGGACAGACCGAATTGCAAAGTACAATCAACTTCTCAGAATTGAGGAAGAACTTGACACCACTGCAGTATTTCCTGGTTTATCAGCTTTGAATTATAACGGCTAAAAATCTTAAGCCCGACTCGATGCAGTCGGGCATTTTTGTCTTTAACAATTTCAGGATGTATCTATGAATAAAAAACAAATACAATATTGCAAAGAGATAATCAGGAAAAATAAAATTGAATTCATTGACCTTAAGGCAAATGATTTAACCGGCAGACTTCATCATATTACCCTTCCTTATTATGATAATATTCTGGAGAGACTAATTACAGAAGGAGTTGGATTTGATGGTTCAAGTTACGGCTTTAAGAAAGTTGAAAACAGTGATATGATTCTCATTCCGGATTTAGATACTGCCCGTGTTGATCCATTTCGTGATGCTCCGACGCTTAGCTTTTACTCTCACATTGTTTTAACTGATGGTAAAAGAACCCCATTCAGTCAGGATGGAAGATATCTTGCTAAAAAAGCCGAGAGCTTGTTGAAAGAAGTCACCGGTGCTGATAAATCCTGGTGGGGACCGGAATTTGAGTTCTACATTTTTTCCAAAGTTGAGTATGATACAAGAACAGCTTCGTCTTACTACCGTGTTGAACATGCTGAAGAATTTTATAAGAAAGCGTATCACGCTGCCAATCCATTTGATGAGTATGATGATTTCAGAGATGAAGCCTGCAAATTGCTTAAAGCTCAGGGCATAAATGTTAAATACCATCATCACGAAGTTGGTGAAAGAGGTCAGCAGGAAATTGAAACATATTTTTCTGATTTACTTACAACTGCAGATAATATAATTACAACCAAATACATCCTATTCAACTTTGCAAAACAAAAAGGTCTTTACATTACTTTTATGCCGAAGCCGATGTATCAGCAGGCAGGTAACGGAATGCACCTTCATTTTTACATAACAAGAAATGGCAAAAATCTTTTTTATAAAAAAGGTGAGTATGGAAATTTCAGCGAGCTCGGGAAATATTTTATCGGCGGAATGTTGAAACACGCTCCGGCTTTATCTGCTTTTACTAATCCAAGCACTAATTCATATAAAAGACTTGTTCCGGGTTTTGAAGCTCCGGTTGCTCTGACTTATGGAATGGGAAACAGAGCTGGTGCTGTTAGAATTCCCAAGTATGTATCAAATCCTCAGGAGACAAGATTTGAATATCGTCCACCTGATGCAACAGCAAATCCTTATCTTTGTCTTGTTGCGATGCTGCTTGCCGGAATTGACGGTGTTGTAAATAAAATTGATCCGGTTAAAGAAGGTTTTGGTCCTTATGATAAAAATTTTCTTGAAGGAGATGATGTACACAAAATTCATTTTCTTCCACGCAATCTTGCCGAAGCATTGGATGCATTGGAAGCTGATAATGATTTTCTTAAACGGGGAAATATTTTTTCTGATGAGTTACTTCAGCAATGGATAAAAGTAAAGAATGAAGAAATTCATTCAATAGGCACAATGCCACATCCATTTGAATATAAGATGTACTTTAATTTATGATTATAAACTCTGTGCTCTCAGCTTCTCTTTGTTGAATAAGATTGAATCTAATCTCAAGCAAAGACGCAAAGCAGCAATTACTTTTTTATAAAATTTATATTAAAAAAAGGAACCAATATGAACGAAGAGAAAAATTTAAATCATTGTCTAAACTGTAATGTTTCTGAAAATGAAATACCATTGGTTAATTTGAATTTTGCAGGTAAAAAAACTTTTATTTGCTCAAGATGTTTACCTGTTCTTATACATTCTCCTCAAAAGCTAATCGGTAAACTCGACGGTGCAGAAAATATTCCCTCAGCAAATCATTAATACATTATGCTCAATGGATTGAGTAATGTCATTCAATCCATTGAGTAATTTTCGAATGATAAATTTGCCTCCTTCAGGATTGATTCATAAACTCGGTAAGCTTTCTCATCAAAACAAACAAAAATTATTTTTTCAATTACATCATTATTCTCTAAAAAGCTTTGAACTGTTTTAACAGCTATTCTTGTCGCTCTTTCGATCGGAAATCCATAAATACCTGTTGATATTGCGGGGAATGCAATTGATTTTATGTTGCGTTCGGCTGCTAATTTTAGTGAGTTCTCATAACAATTCGCAAGCAGCTGATCTTCATTAGCTGTGCCTTCTTGCCATATTGGTCCAACAGTATGAATTATGTACTTTGCAGGTAATCTGAATCCGGGAGAAATTTTAGCTTCACCCGTGGCACAGCCGCCGAGTTTCCGATTGTACTCGAGCAATTCAGGACCTGCAGCACGATGAATTGCGCCATCAACTCCACCGCCGCCAAGCAGAGAATTGTTAGCTGCATTTACAATTGCATCAACTTTTAATTTTGTTATATCGCCTTTGTATAATTCTATTTTGGTATTCATATCAATGCTGTCAAAAATAAATTAGAAATAAAAAATTAACTCACCACCTGCTTTCTTGCAGGCAAGTGCGATAAAATTTCTTATTGTTCAACTTACTTTAAAACTATAAATCTATATCGTCCCGATTGGGACTTTTAATTTTTAGGACCATATATATTTCTAGAAATATTTAATCCCTAAAGGGATTTAACTAACTTCAATTCAAACCTGCCTGAGTACAATTCTGCGGCGGGCAGGTCCTAATTACTTTTTGTCCCAAAGAGACAGAATATTTCTAGAAAAAAATAATCAGATCAAAAAACCGAAAGTCCTGCTAGGGATGAAATATAAATTTATTTTGGACAGATATCATTCATATATTTTTAAGATAATGATAAAATGTTAAGAAGATTTTTTAAGTTAGCTCACAAATTTTTTACGGTTAAAATTATCTAAATATAAGGAGAAGATAAATTGAAATTACTTCGTACTCTTTCAGTTTACTTTTTACTGATATTAATCAGTATAAGCTGCAGTTCTTCGAAAGAAGTTGATAAACAAGAGAGTAAACTTTATCATTGGCTGATATCGCAGCCGGATTTAACAATCAAAAAACTTGAACCAAATGAAATGTTCAGTGAGATTTATGAAATTTATATTGAGCAGCCGATTGATCATTTTAATCCTTACAGTCCGAAATTCAAACAACAGTTTTTTCTTTCGCACAAAGACGAAAATATTCCGATGGTTGCTGAGCTTGATGGTTATGCTGTAAACAACAGACCCAATGAATTAAGCAGATTATTAGAATGTAATCAGATAATAGTTGAACACAGATATTTTGGCGAATCAGTACCGGAGCCATTTGACTGGAAATATCTTGATATCAGACAAGCGGCTGCAGATCATCATCGCATAATTCAAAAGTTGAAAGAATTTTATAATGATAAATGGATTACAACCGGCATTAGCAAAGGCGGTTCAACTGTAATATTTCATAAAAGATTTTATCCCGATGATGTTGATGCAACAGTAGCCTATGTTGCTCCTATCAACCGATCACCTGAAGATCAGAGAGTTTATGAATGGCTGAAAAATGTTTCCACAGAAGAATGCAGAAAAAAGGTACACGACTTTCAGGAAATGATTCTCAAAAAGCGGGATGTTTTTTATCCAATGTTCTTACAAAATGCAGAGAAGGAAAGTCTGAGTTATAATATTGTTGGAACTGAAAAAGCATTTGAGTATTCAGTTCTCGAATATTCTTTTGCTTATTGGCAATGGAGTGATGGTGATTGCAGCAAAATTCCTGATTCAACATTTTCCAACGAGGAAATTTTTGAACATTTTAAAAAGAACAGCGGCGTTGACTATTTCTCTGATAAAGACATAATCTCGATTTATCCTTTCTTTTATCAATGTTACACTGAATATGGTTATTACGGTTATGAAACAGAACCATTCAAACAATATCTGAAATATGCTGATGGACACACACCGTTTTTTATTCCTGATAACCTTCAGTTGAAATTTAATCCCGAACCAATGAAAGATATTTCTCACTGGGTCGAAAATGAAGCTAATAATTTCATTTTTATTTATGGCGGAAATGATCCTTGGACATCAACAGGTGTATGTTTAACCGGTAAAACTAATTCATTAAAAATGGTTTTGCCAAACGGTTCGCACAGAACCAGAATAAAAAGTTTTCCGGAAAAGGAAAGAGAAATGATTTATAACAAACTTGAAGAATGGCTTGATATAAAAATAAAAAGATAAGTGGTGTAATTTTTATGGTATTAAAACAGGAGCGAACGAAATTTGGTTTTAGTTCGCTCCTTACTTTTTATAAAAACTTAAGATCAGTAACTTCAGTTGAAAATATTTTCCACGAGTTCCCATCCAGCTTAAGAGTATGAATACCGTAAGTGCGGTTATTCTTAAAATCAGGTCCTTTAATTTTTGTGGTTACCTGAATGAATTCAACTCTGGCCTCTTTATCATTTTGTTCAATCAATTTTACTTTTTCAATCTTATAGCTTAAATCATAAGTTTCGAAAATCTTTTTAACAAGATTCTCTGTCATTTTATAAGACTGACTTTCCGGATGTATTGTAGACATTACACCGTCAAAATTTTCTTCGTTCATAAATTTAGCGTTTGCTTCAATTGTGTATTCCGGAGTTGCATAGTTATTATCACCTGAGCAAGCAAAAAATGTAAACACAAGAATAAAAATTGTTGAAATTATTTTTTTCAAGTTAAATCCTTTCAGTTATTAAATACCCATTTCTTTTTTTACTTCCGAAAACTTCTCAACAGCAAAATCCAGATCCTCTTTTGAATGAGCAGCAGAAATCTGAACACGGATTCTTGCTGTGCCTTTAGGAACGACAGGATAGAAGAATCCAATCACATAAACACCTTTCTCAAGCATCCGGGCAGCCATTTGCTGTGCAAGTACAGCATCACCAAGCATAATCGGAACTATCGGATGAACACCTTCTTTAATATTGAATCCCGCAGCTTTTATTTTTTCGCGGAAATATTTTGTGTTCTCTTCAAGTTTATCACGAAGATGAGTTGTTGAAGAAAGCATATCGAGAACTTTGATTGAAGCAGCTACAATTGCAGGAGCAACAGTGTTTGAAAACAAATATGGTCTTGAACGTTGTCTTAATAATTCAACGATTTCTTTTCTTGCTGAAGTATAACCACCGCTTGCACCGCCAAGAGCTTTGCCCAATGTTCCTGTTATAATATCCACTCTTCCCATTACATCATTGTATTCGTGAGTACCTTTGCCATGCTTGCCCATAAATCCAACTGCGTGACTATCATCTACCATTACCATTGCACCGTACTTATCAGCAAGATTGCAGATGTCCTTTAAAGGTGCAATGAATCCATCCATCGAGAACACGCCATCAGTTGCAATTAAAATGTTCTTTGCATTGTTTGATCTTGCCTCTTTTAATTTTTCTTCGAGGTCATTCATATCGCAGTTTTTATAACGATAGCGTTGCGCTTTACACAATCTTATGCCGTCAATAATGCTTGCGTGATTTAATTCATCACTTACAACAGCGTCTTCTTCACCAAGTAATGTTTCAAACAATCCGCCGTTTGCATCAAAGCAGGATGTATAAAGAATGGTGTCTTCCTGTCCGAGAAATTCAGAAATTTTTCTTTCAAGTTCTTTATGAATTTCCTGTGTACCGCAAATAAATCTTACAGATGAAAGCCCGAATCCCCATTTATCAAGACTTTCTTTGGCAGCTTTAATTAATTCGGGATTATCTGCTAATCCCAGATAATTATTAGCACACATATTCAGAACACTTTGAGTGTGCATTACCTCAATATGTGCTCTCTGCGGAGAAGTTATAATTCTTTCTTTTTTATAAAGACCTTCTTTCTCGATGTTCTCGAGAATATTTCTGTAGTATGATTTTGTATCGGGAGTCATTTATTCCTCACTATCTGAATTAATTCTGAGATTTTTTATGCTTTGGGACCAATCATTTTTTCAGGACGAACAATTTCATCAAACTTTTCAGGGGTTAACAACCCTAATTCTACTGCTGCCTGTTTCAAGGTTTTATTTTCAGCGTGTGCTTTCTTCGCAACCTTTGCAGCATTGTCATAGCCAATTACTGGATTAAGTGCTGTAACAAGCATAAGAGAATTTTCGACATGCTTTTTGATGTTATCCACATTAGCTTCAATACCAACTACACAATGATCTGTAAAGCTTTCACAGGCATCAGATAACAATCTAATTGAGTTGAGAACATTGAAAATTATTACTGGTTTAAAAACATTCAGCTCGAAATTTCCACTTGCACCGCCGATATTAACAGCAACATCATTTCCAAAAACCTGAGCGCAAACCATTGTCATTGCTTCACTTTGCGTTGGATTAACTTTCCCTGGCATAATTGAGCTGCCCGGTTCATTTTCAGGAAGATGAAGTTCGCCTAAACCGCAGCGCGGACCAGAACCAAGCCATCGAATGTCATTTGCAATTTTCATAAGAGAAGCAGCTAATGTTTTCAATACTCCGTGAAATTCTACAAGTGCATCGTGTGTTGCAAGTGCTTCAAATTTGTTTCTTGCAGTTACAAAAGGAAGCCCGGTAATTTCAGCAATTTTCTTTGCTGAAAGTTCTGCAAACCTGGGATGTGTATTTAAACCTGTACCAACAGCCGTTCCTCCTAAAGCCAGTTCATATAATCTTGGCAAAGCTGCATCAATTCTTTCTAACCCGTTTGTCAGCATCTGAACATATCCGCTGAATTCCTGTCCAAGTGTAAGCGGAACTGCATCCATAAGATGTGTTCGACCAATTTTTATTATGTCTTTAAACTCTTCCGATTTTTTCTGAAGTGCATCCCTAAGTTTGGTTACCATTGGAATTAAACGATGATGAACCTGTTCAACTGCAGCGATATGCATTGCAGTAGGAAAAGTATCATTTGATGATTGAGCTTTGTTAACATCATCATTGGGATGAATTGGTTTTTTACTTCCGAGTTCGCCTCCAGCCATTTCAATTGCGCGGTTTGCAATTACTTCGTTAGCATTCATATTTGTCTGAGTGCCGCTGCCGGTTTGCCAGACTACAAGAGGGAAATGTTCATCAAGCTTCCCTTCAATTACTTCATCAGCAGCTTTGATTATTAAATCTGCTTTTTCTGCAGGAAGAGTTCCTAATTCTTTATTTGTCATTGCTGCCGCTTTTTTCAGAATTCCAAGTGCCCGAATCATTTCCCGCGGAAATCTGTCGCCGCCAATTTTAAAGTTCATTAACGATCTGGCAGTTTGTGCACCGTAATATTTATCTGATGGAACTTGAATTTCGCCCATTGTATCTTTTTCAATGCGGTA
>CALHAB010000130.1 GCA_937934185.1 uncultured Ignavibacterium sp.
TCCCCTAAAGCCCCTAAGACTATATTATGAGCCGAAGGAGATAGATCGGGTCCTAAAATGAATTTTGAATAATAACTGAGATTTCCAAACCCAACACCAGTAAAGGGATAATCCAGGAAAGCTTTCCAAACATCGATGTAATAATTTATTCTTGAATAAACCGAGCCGCTAGTTTCAAGCGTAGAAATTCTTTCAATTATCACAAATGTTAAAGGATTTAGCAATAAAATACCTGCAATGAGCATTATAAAAACAATAACAGAAAAAAAATACTTTGGCTTTAAAATTTTAGGCAATAGAAAAATAAGTGCAATAAATAAAGCCAAGATGCCGCCCCTTGACAGTGTAAGGGTGATTCCTAAAATCATAATTATTAAGGAAATAACTAATAAATACTTTGAAATAATTTTTCTTGAATAAATCAAATAACCTATTGTTAAAGGAATAATAACAACAAAAAATGCTGCAAGGTAATTTGATCTCCCCCATCCGATATTCAATAAATTCTTATAAAGGAATAGCCCAACAATACCGGAAGTTATACTCCCAGCGTCAAAAATTACTTTAAATTCCAGAAATGATAGCGCAACTCCCCAAATAATAATAGCATTGATAATTGTTTTAACACTTAATGAATTCTTCAAGTAATGAATCAAAACAAAGAGAGTGATAAATCCAGCCAAATAATTTTTCCAGAACGAAATTATTCTGAGTTTATCAACTCCAATAATTAATCCGACTATCAGAGACCAAATTAAGAAAGGTAACCAGATTAAAATTTCCTTAGGGACTTTTTCAAATTTATGATAATCATAAAGATATCTTATAAACACTACTGGTGTAAGAGCTAACAGTAAAAATTCAGTAGCTAGAAGTGAAGGTCCTGAGGATTTGAATTTGATTGGTAAAAAGGCATCTATAAGCATTCCTATCATCAGGATTATAATAAACCAATAAGGTTTATTAAAAGAAAGATAAGAGATAAATAAAATCAAAATCATTCCGGCGAGCAAAAAGAAAGGCACAAAATCAAAATAAGCACTAACTCCAAGCAAAAGAATTTGTACTAAGAGCAGAAACCTTATTTGATATAAATCCCTAAGTAGCATCACTAACTTTTCTTTTTACCTTTGAGCTTGAAATGATCAAGAATTCCGGTTTTAATTTTTTGGTACCTATTTTCATCATTTTTCATTTCATCAAATGAATTTTTTACTAAAACATATGCTATAGAAAAAAATAAGCTCAGTAAAAAAGATGCGACAACAATTAAAGTGCGTTTTGGAGAAGATTTTTTTTCTGGCGGGATGGCTTGATCTACTACAACAACCACGGGAATATTCTTCTGCTCCTCAATTTTTGCTTGTTCATAAATCGGATATATAAATTCTAACAGCTTATTCTGAATTTCATAATCTCTCATCAACCGTAGGTACAGAACACCGGTTTCAGGAATTTTCTCAAATGGAATAAAAAAGTTAATTGATGATTTCAAATTTTGATCCTCACCAAACTTCATCGCACCTAATCTTTTATTCAACTCTTTCAATTTTAACTCAGATTGAACTACCAATGGATGTGATTCGCCCAAATTATTTTTTAATAAGTCTCTTTCAATTTTTGCTAGTTCAACTTCTGCTTTCAATTGTGCAGCAACTGTAATTGCTCCTTTTACCTGCTCTTGTATTTCCAGTACATTATAATTTTTGCTGAACTTTTTTAAGCTATCCTCAAGAAACTTTATGGTATCCTGTAATTCAAAAAATCTTTTTTCGATAAATTCTCTGTTATTTTTTGCTTCTTTTATTGCCAGGTTAATACTCATCTCATTCAAAATCTCCACATAATAATTAGCTATATCTGCTGCTCTTTGGGGACTTCTATCAGTGACGGAAATAACTATATTGCCTTCATCTTCGACATTAAATTTTACATTATTATCAAGTTCATCCAGGATATCTTCAATAGGTCTTTTATTATCAATTTTATATACCTCTCTTAAATTAAATTTATCAATTACTTTAAGTGCTGCAGTTCTGCTTTGTAGAATCACCAGATAATTGTAAGCATCTTCCGTAACAGTTCCCAATCTTCCACCTAAAACTTTTGAAATGTTACTAATTGTACTCGAAAATCCCGCAATATCTCCGAATAGACCGCTCTTCTTTTTAGGTGATATAAAGGAAGCTTGTGCGGTATATTTATTCGGAAGTATAAGGCTTACGATTACCGCTGCGAGGGTTACAATAATTACATTGATGAAGATTATTCTTTTATATTTCAAAAGAATAATTAGTAAATCTTCAAATCGTTTTTCATTTTGCGAATCATTAAGTTCATTCATTTTTTTGCCTGTAATGGTTTCTAAAAATAGATAATAAATTTAAAGTAAAATCAGTTTTTTAAGAATTATTTTCACTTCTATAATATCAATTAATTTTCATCGAAAACATATAATTCGCCATCTCCTGGAGCAATTTCTATTTCAAGGCTCTGTATATTATTATATTCCTCAAATTTCTCAGTAACCTTGTTTAACTTTTTTATTGACAATTTTCTTTGAAAATTGATTTTTGTTTTTATTTGTTTGTTAAAATTTTTATTAACGACTAAAAACTGTTTGTTCAAATGATTATTCTTGTCATTAAAAAATCCAATAAGTAAATCTTGTGAGCTGTTAAAATTATTAGTAGAGTAAACAGAATCGATGTAAAATAAATTCTTAAGAGAATCATCTAAACCAATTTTAAGGTTTGTTTGTCCGTTTGGAAAATCATTTAGATGAACTGTGCCCAGGGAATTCGAGTTATTCAAAATTTTACCGATGTATTGAATTTGTTGGTTCAAATTTTTAACTGGTAAATATAAAGGTCCGTGCAAAGAATCATCCACACTTTCATCATCGACATAATCTTCAAGTATCCAAGACCTGTATCCAATTTGCTCGAATGATCTTGAATATAAATAATATCCAATCCCCTTTGCTCCATAAGCAAGAGCTGAATAAACCTGGAATCTAATTTCCTCAAATGTAGGATTTTTATAACTATCATGGCCGCTTGATAAGACAATCATCCAGAAAGGTATATTCCATTCAAGGGACTTTTTTCTGATAATTTCAAGATTTGCAAAATAGTCTTTTCTGAATCCGCCTTTTTCTTGAAATAAAAACGGATAATGATCAAAGCAAAGCACTCTTGGCTTAAATTCCTGCGAATAAAAAAAATTGTTAAGATAATTTTCATATTCAGATAAATTTTTAGTCTCACTCCAATAAGTAGGAAAAAGGTTTATAAAATCTAATTTAGCTCGGAAAACGGTATCTCTCCTTATTTGCTTTACCATTTGATTTATGTCAGCAAAATCATCGTTTGGTATCAGATTCAATGGTGAACAAAATTTTCTGTTTTTCCCGGGTTCATCCCAGATATACCAGCCATAGATAGACTCATCATTGAATAACTTTAGATATTCAATTATATCCTTATTTGTCTCATCGTTTGTATTACTGAAAATGAAATCATCTTTACATTCGTTCTCAATAATAGCTATCCATTTAAGTTTTGACACTTTTGATTGAATAAATGCTTCTCTTAGTTTTAAAGGATCAGGCATCCACCCAAAGTTTCCGTTAATTAAAATATTGATACCTCCTTTTTCGATTATTTTTAACGATGAAGCAAGGTTATTTGTATTAGATGGTATGTTATATGCGAAAATTGGAAATAAATTTCTAGGGTCTTGCCAAGTCGTTGAGTCTAAAATTTTATAATTTAATTTTTCAGAATAGGTCTTTACAGGATTAAACGGATTTAATAATGAAAAAACTTTTTCATTAAGAAATTGATACCTGTCCAATGCAAATAAGAATCCGATGGTACTAAAAAGAAAAATTAATGAAATTAAAATTGTTCTGCTTTTTAGTATTCTCATAATATTGTAAATTAAATTATAGATTATCTTTAACACATCTAATTTAACTAATATTATAATTTGCTAATAAAATTTTTCCCTCCCTTTCTTGACTTTCTTAAAAGATTTCCGAATATTTGCACTGTAATTAACTAAAGGAATAAATTTTATCACTGATTTGCTACTTTTTTAATTTTTGTTCGTCTAATTTTTTGACCGGATTAAAATAGTAGCAAATTTCCGCCGATTTGGGAATTTCTCTTATCGGTTTTTTGTTATTCAGATAAAACAAGGAGGATTTATTCAGAAACACTGCTACGGTTTATCAGGTAAAAGTATCAATAAAACAACAAGGAGGATCGAGCGATGAAAGAAATCAAAGCAAAAGTAGAAAATCCGTTATCTGAACTTATCAGTGATGAAATTTATGAGTTGCTGAATTCTCACGGCTTGATTGATGAAAAAGCTGTAAGAGATTATCAGATAAGGAAAAAGTTCAAACAATTGCGTGCAAGTAAAGTTTCTGCCGGCGATGCAATTGATGCAATAAGAGCAGAGTATCCATATTTGCAGTTCGACACAATCAGAAAGATTGTTTATCAGATCAGCAAATAAATAGTTGCCTCTTGACAAGCACTCAATAACGGATTATTTTTCAACCGACTCTTTCAAAGGGTTCTCCCCTGCCCTTTGATGTTGCAGAGTCGAGCCCGGTGATTCCCCGTCACCGGGTTTTATTTTATATTTGCTTTTGAATTTAAGGAGTATTTTATGACAAAAGTTAAAAAACGTGCCTCAGTCAAATCTTCTAAAAAACTTCCCTCACCGTTTAGTATTTATTGGGAAAAGAATAATTACATATTACTGATAGTTGGAATCATCATTACTATAATTGGATATTATCTGATGAGTATAGGTCCGTGGAATAGCAATGAATCACTTGTCTATTCTCCGATTGTTTTATTCATTGCTTATGTAATTATTTTTCCGCTTGCCATAGTTTACAAAAGAAGAAAACAACAGAACACTGAAGACAACAAACAATAAAAGTAAATTTCAAATTGGGTAAACTTTCCTTCGAGCAGTTAGTTGATTTGTTTCTGCTTCTGTCAGTAGAACGAATCGGTCCTGCCAAGATAAGATCTCTTCTATCTAAATTCAGAAATCTTCATAACATACTAAATGCTTCTATAAATGAATTACAGGAAGTGGAAGGAATTAGTAAAGAGCTTAGTTCACGCATTAGAAAAATTTCATCTAGGAAAGAAGAAGTAAAAGAATTTGTTGAAAAAGAATTAGCAAAGCTGAAAAAAATTGGTGGAAGAATAGTAACTGTTTGGGATGAGGATTATCCACCGCTGCTAAAAAAAATTTATGACCCGCCATTACTGCTGTATGTAAAAGGAAAATTTGATGAGAAAGATAAATACTCTATTGCTGTAGTGGGAACAAGAGTTCCTACCAACTATGGAAAACTTCAAACGGAAAGAATTGTTTCAGACTTAGCGCTGCAGGGAATTACTATTGTCAGCGGATTAGCTCGAGGAATTGATTCGATTGCACACAAAACAGCTATGAAGAATAACAGCAGAACAATTGCAGTAATCGGTTCCGGTCTCGATGTTATTTATCCACCAGAAAATAAAAAGTTATTTGATGAGATTTCGGAAAAGGGAGTAATCATTTCTGAATTCTCTCTCGGTACAAAACCAGATGCTGTAAATTTTCCTAAACGAAACAGAATTATTTCAGGTATTTCCCTTGGAACTTTGGTAATTGAAACAGGAATAAATGGCGGTGCGATGCAAACAGCAAGATTATCCCTTGATCAGAATCGTGAAGTATTTGCCGTTCCTGGAAATTTAGGTGTTCGTCAATCAGAAGGAACAAATCTGCTTATTCAAAGAGGTGAAGCTGAGTTGGTAACTTCTGCAGAAGATATTCTGACAGAACTGGAATTAAAATTAAAACCTGTTATCGGAAAGAATATTCCTAAACCTGAAAAAGATTTAAATATCTTTGAAGAAAAAATTTACAACTCATTAACAAACGAGCCGCTTCACATAGATAAAATATCAGAGCTGACAAATCTTTCAACATCAGATTGTCTTGTCCATCTGCTTTCACTGGAATTTAAAGGATTGGTGAAACAACTGCCCGGTAAAGTTTTCGGATTGATTTGATTTTTCAGTACTTCTTTTTCTTTTTCCACAACGATTTCAACCATTCTTTAATTTTCTTTTCCTGTCCCTGTTCTGATGGAAAATAAAATTGTTTACCTTTCAATTCATCAGGAAGATAATCTTCTTCAATAAAATGATTTACATAATCGTGTGCGTATTTGTATTCAGCTCCATATCCTAATTCTTTCATAAGATTTGTTGGAGCATTTCTAAGATGCAATGGAACCTGCGCAACAGGATTTTTTCGAACTTCCTCAAGTGCTTTTTCTATTCCGAGATATGAAGCATTACTTTTGGGAGCTGATGCCAAATAGGTAACACACTGAGCTAAAACAATTCTGGCTTCGGGCATTCCGATTTTATCAACTGCACTGAATGCTGCTTCAGCAAGCACTAATGCATTGGGAGAAGCATTACCGATATCTTCAGATGCAAGAATAACTAATCTTCTGGCTATGAATAAGGGGTCTTCTCCGCCTTCAAGCATTCTCGCCAACCAGTAAAGCGCTGCATCAGGATCGCTGCCACGAATACTTTTTATGAATGCTGAAATTACATTATAATGTTCTTCACCTGCTTTATCATAAATGATATTCTTTCTTTGGACAACATTTTCAAAAATTTCTTTTGTAAGAACAATTTCATCCTTGTTCATTTCCTGAATTACTGCTGCCTCAAGAATGTTGAGCAATATTCTTGCATCTCCGCCCGAAAGATAAATCAGAAAGTCTTTATCAATAGATTTAATATTCAGTGAAATAAGAAATTCATCTTTGGTGAGAGCATAATCAATGATTTTAAGAAGATCATTCTTTGACAATTCATTCAGCACAAAAACTCTTGCTCTTGAACGAAGTGCAGGAATTACTTCGAATGATGGATTTTCAGTTGTTGCACCTATAAGTATCAGCAATCCTGATTCAATTGAATGAAGCAGAGCATCCTGCTGAGCTTTGTTGAAGCGATGAATTTCATCTATAAAAAGAATTGTACGCTTTCCGATTTGTTTGTTTTGCTCAGCTAATTCAATTATATGCCGGACATCTTTTACTCCGCTTGACACAGCATTCAGACTAAAGAACTCGGACTGCGTCTGATTTGCAATAATTTTTGCGATAGTCGTTTTACCAGTGCCCGGAGGTCCCCATAAAATAAATGAACTCAAAGTATCGTTTTCAATCATCAGTCTGATTGGCTTGCCTTCACCGAGCAGATGAGTCTGTCCGACAAATTCAGAAATAGTTTTAGGTCTTATTCTTTCGGCTAATGGTACGGATGGAATATTTCTTTTATCCATTTATTCTTCTTCAAATTCAATTTTCTTTTCATTCGGTTTGATCATATCATACTTTTCACGGGCAATCTTTTCAATCTTGGATGGATAACCTTTTCTTATAGAATCAATTTCTGCTTCGAGGTTTTTATTTTCTTCTTCCAGCTTCTGAATTTTTTCATGCAATTCATTTAACTCACTTTTCAGTCGAACATATTTTATTACACCATAACTATTGAACAACAGATACATTGTTGCAAAGAAAACAATTGCAAGTAAAAGCAAAAATCTGAATTTATTGTCAGCAAAAAATTTGTTCATAAGCTCAGTTGAATTATTCTTTCAATTAATTGTTCGAATGACATACCGACTGCTTTTGCCATTTTTGGAACAAGACTTAACGAAGTCATTCCCGGCAGAGTATTGATTTCCAAAAGATAAAATTTATTCTCAGGTGAAAGCCGGAAATCAATTCTTGCATAACCTTCACACTCAAGTGATTTGAAAGCAGATAATGATATTCTCTGAAGATCTTTGGCAATAGAATCAGGAATATCTGCAGGAACTATATATTCACTCATTCCTGCAGTGTACTTGCATTCATAGTCATAAATTTCATGCTTTGGTTTTATTTCAAGAACAGGTAAAGCTTCATCGCCCAACACGCCGACAGTCAATTCCCGGCCGGGAATAAATTCTTCAACGAGAATTTTTTCAGAGTAATCTTTTGCAAGTGACAGCGCTTGCTTAACATCATTTTTATTTCTGCAAATTGACAATCCTACAGTTGAACCCTGATCATTGGGTTTTATTATTGCAGGATAACCTAAATCTTTTTCAATTTTAATTGAAACATCTTCTGAATTCATTTCACTGTTGTTGAAAGAAAACCACTTTGGTGTCGGAATATTAAACTTATCAAATAAAATTTTTGAAAGAATTTTATCCATCGTAACAGCACTTGAAAGAGTTTTTGATCCTGTGTATTTAACTCCCTTCAAATCAAGAATTGCCTGAACAGTACCGTCTTCTCCCCATTTGCCGTGAAGTCCAAGGAATACCAAATCAACAGAATCAAATTCTTTTCTGTTAAAACACTTGATGTAATTTGAATTGGATATCTCTGCAAAATCTTTCTCATCAAAAAATATTTCAGGTTCATTTGGTTGATTATCACCATAAGCAGGATCAAGCAAAATAACTTCGTGTCCAAGACTGTTGAGCGCTGTGTAAATTGATTTCGAAGAGAGTTTTGAGATGTATCTTTCTGTTGATGTACCTCCGACAAGAAGTATAATTTTTAATTTCGATTGCATAAAAAACTTTCTTACAGGATTTTATTTATATCTGATTTAATTCCATAAGTACTTTCAGAGATTGAAAGTAAATCACGGATATTTTTCTCTGTCAATCTTCTGGGATTTCCGATTGCTCTGGCAGCGAAAATTGTTTTTGCTGCGTGTTCAAGTTTTTCCATTTTATAATATGCATCCATAACAGAATTACCTATTGTAACAGCGCCGTGATTCTGAAGAATAAATGCATTTGAGTCAGTAAGATTTTCTTTTATCGAATCTGTCACTTCAGAAGTAGATGGAGTTGCATATTTGCAGACAGGAATTTTACCCAATGTTAGAAGTACTTCGGGGAAATAGTTCGCGAGATAATTTTCTTCTACCAATCCTAAAGCGGTGGCATAAACAGGATGACAGTGAACAACGGCTTTAGCATCTGTCCGGTTTTGATATATGAAGAAATGAAGTTTATTTTCAGTTGAGATTTTACCTTTGCCGCTGATTATGTTTCCATCAAAATCTGTTTCGATAATATCATCTGATGTAACATCACCTTTGCAGATACCTGAGCGTGTAATTAATACCGTATTATTTTCAGTTCGGACGGAAATGTTTCCATCATAAGCTGCTACAAATTTATTCTTATAAACCAGGTGACAAACTTTAACTAATTCTTCTTTGACTGACATTTTGTTTCAAGCTCTTCCATAATTTTCATATTGATAAGTCCATCTTCACCTGTAACCAATGGTTTTTCATTACGCATAAAAGATTTTTGAACCGACTTCAAAACAAAAACCATTTTATTTCCTCTCCGTCTGAAACTTTTTCTTGCTTCACCTTCAAACATAATGGAAAGTTTTGGCGCAGTTAATTTTCTTCCAATCAGATTTTCAATTTCAATTGCACCTTTGTGACAAAGTATATCAATCCTATTGAAAGCTTTTCTTGTATTGTATGAAACATTGAAATATCCGTAGCCGCCTTTTTCAAATTTTACAATTGCCGAAGCAAAATCATCAACCTCACTTTGATAAATAAGATTATCAACTACTCCGTCTATTTCAATTATTTCGCCGCCAAAAAATCTAAGCAGATCAATCATATGAGTTCCGATATCACGCAAAGCTCCGCCGCCGCTGAGTTCTTTCTTGAATCTGAAATTATTATCAGGCGGAAAATCAATATTAAAATTAACCTGTACCGAGACCAACTTTCCTAGTTTCTGATCTCTAAGAAGTTCTTTTGCCTTTAAAACCAGCGGGTGAAAATGATGAACATAATTAACAGCAAACTGAACATTATTTCTTTTTGCTGCTTCAACCATTTCTTCAGCTTGACTGGAATTAAGTGCAAGAGGTTTTTCACAAAAGATATGTTTAGCTGCATTTGCTGCTTTTACAACCTGTTCATAATGAAATGCATTTGCCGATGCAACATAAACAGCATCAATATCTGATTTCAAAAATTCATCATAATCATTAAAGTAATTTGGTACTCCAAATTTCTGAGCTAGTTCTTTTGCACGATTTAAATCACGACTGCAAAGTGAAACTACAGTGCTTTTTCTTACTGATCTCATTGCAGGCAGGAAAGAATTCTCGACAAATCTTCCAAGTCCCACAACTCCCCATTTTAACTTTCTGGATTTTATTAACTCTGTGACCATAATTAAAGCTTAAGTCTTTCCATCAGTTTAATGATTGGTTTTGAGTTTTGCATAATATAAAAATGAACAGCGGGAACATTATTGTTAAGTAATTCTTCAACTTGTTTTGCAGCCCATTCAACTCCGATATCAACAACATGCTCGGGTTTTGCAGAAAGTACTTCGTCTGACAATTCTTCCGGAATATTGATGTAAAAATTTTTTGGAATAGTATTCAGCTGAACTTTTGAAGTAAGAATTTTTAATCCAGGGATTATCGGCACATTAACTCCCATCTCTCTGGCAAGTTCCACAAATCTGAAATAATGTTGATTATCGTAAAACATCTGCGTAACAATGTACTCTGCACCAGCATCAATTTTGTCTTTCATAAATTTAATATCAGTTTTGAGATTAGGAGCTTCAAAATGTTTTTCAGGATAACCGCTTACACCGACACAAAAGTTAGTCGGCTTTGCATCGAGCAAACTATCTTCGAGATATTTACCGCGATTCATGTCCATAATTTGCTTAACAAGATCAACAGCATACTGGTTTGCACTTCTGCCTTGAGGAATTGGTTTATTATATCCGCTGTCGTCGCCTCTGATTGCAAGGACATTCTGAATACCGAGATAATTAAGTTCAATAAGAAAATCTTCGGTCTCTTCTCTTGTAAATCCTTTTGTAAGAACATGAGGAACAGCATCAATATTATATTTATTCTGAATCAATGCACAGATGCCAAGCGTTCCGGGTCTTTTCCTTTTTATTATTTTTCTAATTCCATTCGGAGTTTCATCGTAGTAAACTTCTGCAGCGTGACTTGTGATGTCTATGAAAGGCGGATTAAATTTAATCAGATCATCAAGCAGAGAAAGAATACTGCTGATATCTCCTCCTCTTTTCGGCGGAATTATTTCAAAACTTATTAAAGGATTTTTTGCTCTGGATAAATGTTCAATAACTTTCATAAACCTATTTGTTTATTAACGACGGGCAAATTTAATACAAACTTCTTTAATCTACATATCATTTTATTTTGCTCTTATAATTCTTAAAAGTTTTTTATCAGATGATTTAATTGATTGTTCATCTGTCTTAATTTTAATCGCTTTACCTTCAAGCCAAAGTTCACTCATATCAGAGTAATGCCCGCTGAACAGATTTCCTGATTGACCGGTTGTAAGTGTCAGTAAAATTTCATCAGGATTTGCAAAATCAAAAATAAATCGCATTGAAGGACCAAGTACATTTTCAAATTCTTCGTGCCTGAAAGCTGAAAATTCTTCAATGCTTTTTGCAAAAGGATACTCAGTGTTGAAAATAGTTGTTCCATCACCGCCTAATTCAAAAGGACCAATGTTGATGAACCTGTCAATCGGACTGAATGCTCCACTGAAAGGATGTTTGAAAGTAACTTTGTGAAGTCTTCCCCATTGCCAGCTGCTTAAATCTTTTCCATATTTTTTTTCTAAATAAGTTAAAGCATCAGATAATGATTTTCTTATGATATAATTTTTATTTTCAATCTGACTTGTATTTATATCATCAAACCAGCGTGAATCAGATTGAAGAACTTTGAGTAAACTTCTGTAAGGTACATTTGCAATAAATAAAAATTTATTGAATAAGTCCTCTCCCATTTCATCCAGATAAATATTTCTCAGAAGATATTTAATGAAAACCTGATAAATGGTTGTAACCTGATTGTAAGCACTCATCTGATAATCCCACTTTTCAAAAAGTTCAAGGGACTCTTTCAGATTTTTATCTTTCACCTTTGTTGCACTGAAAGCTTCAATAATATATGGAACTATCTGCTTTGCATATTCGGAAGTCTGATCCATCTGATAATTCTGAAAATCTTTAACCGAGTGTTTATCTTTTTGCCTGAGCAGAAAATTTATCCGGTCAATTCTTGATGAAGGTTCCCATAGATTTGAGATATGATATTTAAAATTCGGGAATAGATTATTGTTAGCCGTTGCAAAAAAGTTTTCAGCAGGATTAAACACAACTGCCATTTCATCTTTGGAAACAAATCCTTTCCAATCATTCGCAGAGTTGGTTCCATCAGCAATTATTGTAGATGCGGTTTGTGATCTGACAGGAATTTTTGCACCCATTACATAACCAATGTTTCCGTGAACATCTGCGTAAAGAAAATTTTGTCCCGGCAAAGCAAAGTAGCTTACAGCATCTCTGAACTCACTAAAGTTTTTGGATTTATTAATCTTCAGGAATGCAAGCATCTCATCACTGAATGAATTGCCAAGCCAACGCATACTGATTGCAGAATATTTTTTGTTACCTTCATTATAAATAAATGAGAAAGGATGATTATCAGAAATTATAGGACCACGGTGAGTTTTTCTTATTTCAATTATTTCCTCTTTGCGGTTTTTAATTTTTATTGTGTCTTTGATTATTTCCAGCGGCTGCCATCTGCCATCAAGAAAATAATTTTGTCTTGATGAATCGAGTTTTTCATAATAATAATCCGCATCATCATTCATAAGATTAGTTAAAGCCCAGCTAAGGTTTTCATTTTTTCCGATTACGATCCCAGGAACGCCCGGTAATGTAACTCCGGCAGCTTTCCAATGTTTGCTATTTATCACGACAGCATACCATTTACCCGGCGCACTGAAAGCTAAATGCGGATCGTTTGCAATTATTGGTTTGCCGGATAAAGATTTATCCGAATTAGCTGCCCAGTTATTGGAACCGACCTGTGTTCCTCTCCAGCCCATCAAATTACGGAATGCTAAATTTGTCCGTAAAAAATTATCAGCTAATGAACTAAGGTTTTTTGATGAAGGAATTTTCTCCAGATTACTTTCAGTTATGTCAGGAAGAATTTCAAGTAATTTATCTTTACCGAATTTCTCCGTCAGCTCTGCATAAGTAAAATCAACCCACCAACTTAAATTCAACTCCCAGCCCATCATTCGGATAATAATCAAGCTGTGTAATGGTTTCCACTTTTCAGGTTGATAACCGAGTACATCAAATTCAATTGAGTATTTACCTTTGTTCTCTTCTATATATTGATTAACTCCATTTGAATATGAGCGAAGGATTTTTATAACCTGAGAATCATATTTATCATAATTTTCGAGAATGGTTCTTTTAATTCCGACGGTGCGGAACATTTTATCAAAAGGTAATGCTTTTTCACCAAGTATTTCTGCTAATCTTCCTTCACCGGCACGACGGATTAAATCCATAATAAAAAGCCGTTCCTGTGCGTGAAGATATCCGAGAGCAAAAGCAACATCTTCATCATTATCAGCATTAATGTAAGGAATGGCAAAGCTGTCACGATATACTTCAATATCTGAAATTATTTTATCACTTTGTATCGTTCCTTCATACTGAGGAAGAGATGATGAAAGCATATTATAAAAAAATATTGCGGCAAAGATTGTTACTGCAATAAGAGAAGAGAATACTCCAATTAATATTTTTAACCACTTAGGCATAAAATTCCATTTAATTTTTAAGGATAATTCTATCTATTAAATCTTTAAAGAGGTTAGTTCCTTTATTTCATTATTTCATAAGATTTTTCGATTACAATCGCAAAATAATATAATATTTTTCGATTAGAATCGAATTTTCTTAAAAATTGCAATCAGATGTGAAATTACTTTTCTGCAGGATGACATTCCATTTCAGTTTGTGAAACTGTTTGAGCAGAAATTTTAGGAGAGATGTAAGGAATTCCTAATGCCATTCCTCTCAGGATAAAAAGTATTGCAAGTACCACAGCAAAAACAGGAACAGCTTTAGTCAGTTTTTTTCTGATATTAAGATTTATGAACTTACCAAAAACTGTTGCAGCAAACATAGCAGGAAAAGTTCCGGCTCCGAATAAAATCATATAAATCATTCCTGAAACTGCATCACCTGAAGCAATCGCTCCCGCAATAGCAATGTAAACTAAACCACAAGGTAAAAAGCCATTCAATACTCCAATAAGAAACATTGAAGAAGTTGTGCCCTGTTTGAATAATTCTCCGATTCCTGATTTAATTGGTGCTGATATTTTCTGAATGAGTTTGTGCTGAGTAATTTTTGCTTTGTACCTGAAAGGAGTGATAACAACTAAAAGAATTACCAATCCAAGAATAATTGTTGTGAACTGTTGAAATCCTGCAATCACTATTCTTGAGCCAAGCAAACCAAACAATGCACCAAGAAATGAATAAGTAAAAATTCTTCCGATATTATAAAGAACTCTGCCTGCTATAAAGTGAAATGTATTCGATTGGGGAACAGGTAAAGCAATAGCAATTGGTCCGCACATTCCAATACAATGAGCTGAACCAAAAAAACCTACTGCTAATGCGGATAAAATTTCAGGTGACATAGTTTCAATCAAAAATTTTATTCAACACGAAATGAACTTTCATCATAATAATCCTGACCTTCATACTGCCATCTCAGTTTAATGCGCCAGAATCCCTTTGTCAAATTTGAAACTGGTATAATCTGAGTGAGACTATCAGTACTTAATGGAATTTTTATATCAAGTCCGGAATCTGAAGGACGATAGAGTAAAATTTCACCACTGATTTTATCATCTGAAAAATTATCGGGAAAACTGATTGTCAAATATTGACCATTGAAATTAAAATTAACCTTTTCAGAAAGCTCACTACTTTTTTTCTGAACATCAATGTCTTTCTGATATTCAATTCCCTTTTTGTAATAATCTTCTTCAACAAGATCAACTTTCTGATTCATCAGATAAATAGTTGTACCCAATGAAAAGATGACGAAGATTATGAATGCTATTACTATACCCGTTCCCCAACTAATTCTCTTCATTTTAATTTTTCTCCACAGGTCCTAGAAATGATGTTTTAATTTTCTTAATTTGTTTATCACCATCATAAACTCCGATCTCAACTGGTGTGTTCATTTTAGTAATTGAGTCTTTAGGTAAAAGAATCATAAACTTTGCCTCAACAATTTGCTGTGGTGCAAGTTTTAAATCAGTGCCAATAATTTTCAACTCACCATCTTTTGGATTTTCAAGTTTTAATTTTATTTCAGTCGGTTCAAAAGTTTTATTTACAAGATTCAAATCATAAAGATTACTGATCTTACCATCAGGTTGCTGCTGGAATAACATTCCCGGTGTTCTTAAGATATTCACATTAAAGTCAGTACGATTAATCATCAAGACGGTTAATACTGAAAGAAGAATGAAAAGTATAACAGAATAAAGCATCATTCTCGGAGTGAATTTAAATTTTGCTTTATTCTCAATATTCCGCAGTGAAGCATATCGGATTAAGCCGCGAGGTCTTTGAATCTTATCCATCACATTATCGCAGGCATCAATACAGGCAGTGCAATTCACACATTCAAGTTGAATTCCGTTCCGGATGTCAATTCCCGTCGGGCAAACATCAACACAAAGATGACAATCAATGCAGTCACCTCTGTTAGAGAAGTCTTCACCTTTTTTCAGCTTTCCTCTTGGTTCACCTCTTTTATAATCATAAGCTATTACTATTGAATCCTGATCGAGTAAAACTCCCTGCAATCTGCCGTATGGACAAACAAGCGTACAGGCCTGTTCTCGGAAATATGAAAACACGAAATAAAATACACCGGAGAAAACTGTAATTGCAAACAAGCCGCTCAAGTGCTTTGAGGGAGGATCAGTTACAATCTCAATCAGCTTGTCCATACTAATTATGTATGAGAGAAAGATGTTTGCAATAAAGAAAGAAATTGCAAAGAAGATAATATGTTTTAATCCCTTTTTAAAAAGTTTTTGAGCAGTCCACGGAGCGTTCTTTAATTTTATCTGTTGAATTGCATCGCCTTCAATCCAGTATTCAATTTTGCGGAAGACCATTTCCATAAAAATTGTTTGAGGACAGGCCCAGCCGCAGAATATCCTGCCGAAGATTACAGTGAACAATACAATAAAGACAACAAATGAAATCATAGCAAGCACAAACAAATGAAAGTCGTGCGGACCGAAAGGAACACCAAACAAAATAAAATGTCTGTTAGGAAAATCGAGAAGCAAAAACTGATGTCCGTTTACTTTTATAAAAGGAGTGATAATCAGAAATGCAAGTAAAAAGAAACTAACAATCGTTCTGGCGTTATAAAATCTTCCCGAAGGTTTCTTCGGGAAGATCCATTTTCTTTTTCCTTCTTTGGTAACAGTTGCAAGTTGATTTCTGAATTCCTGATGTTCTTCGTCTAAAAATTCAATATCCATTTCAAGCTCTGAGTAAAATTTTAAACAAAATTATTCCTTCCAGATTTCTCCTTCGGGAGCTTTAGGATTTGCCGGTTTTGTTCCGTGCAGTGAGATCACATAGCTGGCAACTGCCTGCATCTGTTTTGGATTCAACTGATTCTGCCAGGCAAGCATACCTTTATTTGTAACACCATATTTTATGACTTTGAAAACATTTTTAATTCCACCTCCATGAATCCAATAGTCATCCGTTAAGTTTGGTCCAACCAAACCGCCACCATCAACAGCATGGCAAGCCACACAGTTTTTATTATAAATTTCTTTACCTTCGTTTAAATCAGCAGGATCAGTTAGTATTGTTACAGTTTCTTCATTGATAAGCGCACCAGATTTCAAAAGTTCTGCTTTCTTAATTTCTGCAATCCGGACTTCTTCAGCATATTCCTGTTCCTGCAAAGGACCGGCACCAATAACATGATAATAAATCATATACCAGATTGAGAAAATGATTGTAACATAAAACAATCCGCTAAACCATGGTGGAATTCTGTTATCAAGTTCTCTGATTCCATCATAATTATGATCGGCAAGAAGTATTTCATCTTCTTTTTCTATTGGAGTTGACTTTGTAAGATATTGTTTAATCTTAGCCCATAGAACAGATTTTTTCTTCTCCGAAACAGGTTTTTGTCTTCCTTCAAAATATGCAAGGGCTAAAAATGCAAGTATGATTACTGCTACTAAAAATATTGCAACTTTATCATAGTAATTTTCGGGATAGTCTGCTTCGCCGGCAGCAAACAAATATCCGCTTAAAGATAAACTTGCAAATAAAACTTTTGTTGAAAATGAATTAAGCATGTTTTTCATTTAATTCACCTGAATTTATTTTCTTATTTTCTTCATTATTTAATGGTAATTGTTTCATTTTGTTGATATAATTTTTATCCATTTTTATCAGCCTGATTGTAACAGCAATAAAAAACAATATGAACACGATTAAAGAAATAATCGGATAAATCTCAACACCTTCAATTGATTGCAAAATTTCTTTATACATTTTACTTCTGTGCAGTTTGTTTATTTACTTTTATATCAGTACCTAATCTTTGCAGATAGGCAATCAATGCTATAATTTCTTTCTGCGGTTCAGCAGGAATTCCATTTTTCTGTAAATCAAGAGCAATAGCATCTGCCTGTTTTACTAATTCATCATTGGCAATATCTTCATAACCTTCAGGATAAGGAACACCGATTTTTCTGAGTGCTTTAATCTTTGCCGCTGTTGTAGATGTATTCAAATCATTTTCAAGCAGCCATGGATAAGGCGGCATTAATGAACCAGGTGACATTGACCTTGGATTTTCCATATGCAAGTAATGCCATGAATTTGGATATTTTCCACCAACTCTGTGCAAATCCGGACCTGTTCTTTTTGAACCCCACAAGAACGGATGATCATAAACATATTCACCGGCTTTTGAATATTCACCATATCTTTCAGTCTCTGATCTGAACGGACGAACTAACTGAGAGTGACAACTGTTGCAGGCTTCTCTGATATAAATATCTCTTCCCTGAAGTTCGAGAGGTGTATATGGTTTAACTGATGCGATAGTTGGAATATTTGATTTAACAAGAAATGTTGGAACAAATTCAACTATTCCACCAATAAGAATAACGATAAGGGAAGCTATTGTGAAGTAAACCGGTTTACCTTCCAACCAACGATGTCTCGTACCTTTTCTGAAAGGATCCTTAAATGGATGTAAAGCCGGAGCTTCTGCAGTTTCTTCTGCAAGGAAAGAACCCTGCTTAATTGTTTTAACAAGATTATAAATCATCAGAATAACACCGGTCAGATACAATGTACCGCCTATTGCACGAATTATATACATCGGAACAATTTGTAGAACTGTTTCAAGGAAGTTTGGATATTGTAAAGTTCCCAAATCATTAAATTGTTTCCACATTAAAGATTGAGTAATGCCCGAAAACCACATTGATAAAGCATAGAAGACTATTCCTAAAAATCCAATCCAGAAATGAACATTAGCCATTTTAACCGAATATAGATTTGTTCTCCACAATCTTGGTATTAACCAATAAAGAATTCCAAAAGTCAGAAAGCCATTCCAACCTAATGCACCAACATGCACATGAGCTATAATCCAATCTGTAAAGTGAGCAATTGCATTAACATTTTTCAATGAAAGAGTCGGACCTTCAAATGTTGCCATACCGTATGCTGTAACAGCCACGACCATAAATTTCAAAATCGGATCCTGACGGACTCTGTCCCACGCACCGCGAAGAGTTAGAAGTCCGTTTATCATTCCACCCCAGGAAGGAGCAATCAACATAACCGAGAAAACTGTTCCGAGTGATTGAGCCCAATCAGGCAATGCTGAATAAAGTAAATGATGCGGACCAGCCCAGATATAAATGAATATCAAAGTCCAGAAGTGTAATATTGATAAACGATAAGAATAAACCGGACGATTTGCAGCTTTGGGTAAATAATAATACATCAGGCCGAGATATGGAGTTGTAAGAAAGAATGCAACTGCATTATGTCCGTACCACCATTGAACCAGCGCATCCTGAACACCTGCATAAAGCGAATAACTTTTAAGAAATGTAACCGGAATTTCGAATGAATTTACAATATGAAGCACAGCCACTGTAACCCAGGTTGCAATGTAAAACCATATCGCTACATAAATATGACTTTCTCTTCTTTTAAGAATTGTTCCAATCATATTGATTCCGAAGACTACCCAAACTAAAGTAATTGCAATATCAATAGGCCATTCAAGTTCAGCATATTCTTTTGAAGTTGTAATTCCAAGAGGAAGAGTAATTGCTGCCGCAACGATAATTAATTGCCATCCCCAGAAATGAATAGCACTTAATAGTTTGCTATACATCGGAGTTTTTAGCAATCTCGGAAGTGAATGGTAAATTCCCATAAAAATTGCATTACCAACAAATGCAAAAATTACTGCGTTTGTGTGCAGAGGTCTGATTCTTCCGAATGTTAAAAACGGAATGCTGAAATTTAGTTCTGGTGCAAACAACTGAGTTGCAATAAGTAATCCGACTAACATTCCCACAACGCCCCAAAGCATTGTTGCAAATGCAAAGTTACGGACTATCTTATTATCATAACTGAATTTTTCTAACTCCATTGAATAATTCTCCTATAATTACTGTTTAGAGTTGTTATTTTGTCTTGAATTATCTTTTTCTTCATCCAATAAAATTCTTACTGATGGAGTATAAGTATCCTGATATTGTCCGGACTTTACACTCCAGATAAATGCAATCAGAAATCCGATTGCAACAAGTAAACTGGCACCGATTAAAATTACAATAACTTCGATTTTAAACCTCTTCTTTTACCAAAAATATTTGTCATAACAGTTGCAAATGAAACTACTGAAATTGAACTGACAGGCATTAGTATAGCAGCCAGTATTGGTGAAAGCATCGCTTCAACCGCAAACGACAATCCAATCAGGTTATATAAAAATGAAATTACAAAGCTGGCATAAATTATTTTCACACTATCTTTAGCATAAGTAAGAAACTGCGGTATTTTTTTCAATTCACTGCCGTGCAGAATTGCATCACAAGCAGGTGAAAAATTACTAATATCATCAGTAACAGCAATACCAACATCACTTTTGCTTAAAGCGCCAGCATCATTAAGTCCATCGCCAAGCATTAAAACCTTCTTACCTTTCATTTGCTGTTCTTTAATATAAATCAGTTTATCCTCCGGTGATTGACGAAAATTCAGATTCGCATTTTTCCCAAAGAAATTTTCAAGTGTTGACCGTTCTCCTTCATTATCTCCGGAGAGAAGACTAAGATGATAATGCTTTGATAAATTTGTAATGACCCGATCAATTCCTTCTCGGTAAGAATTCGCTATAATAAATTTTCCTACAAACTGATCGTCTATTGACAAATAAATTTTTGTTTTGAGATTGTCATCACTAAACTTTTCTATTTCAACAAACTTTGCAGAACCAAGCTTTACCTGATGACCAAATATAAATCCTGAAATCCCCAACCCGAATTTTTCTTCAAAGCCTGTAACAGGAAGAATCTCATTCATTTCAATCGAGTCATAAATTCTCTTGCTCAAAGGATGAGTTGAATTTCTTACAAGAGATTTTACAAGCGTTTGTTCGAAAGGAGTAAGTACTTTACCCTCAAAAATTATATCTGCTTTTCCAGACTCAGTAATTGTTCCCGTCTTATCGAAAACAATTTCATTAACTTTAGCCATTTCTTCAATTACTGAGGAGTTTTTAAGATATAATTTATTTCGGCCAAATATTCTCATTGCATTCCCAAGTGTAAACGGGGTTGATAATGCAAGTGCACAGGGACAAGCAACAATTAAGACTGAAGTGAAAACATGAACGGCAGTTTTAAGATCAATGGTAAGCCAATAGACTCCGGCAACAAAAGCAATCAGGAGAACTATTATTGTAAAATATTTGCTTACTGTGTTTGAAAATCTTGTAAAGTAACTTTCACCCGTTTTATTGAATGTATCATTATTCCATAACCTTGTTAAATAACTTTGCGAAACTTCTTTAATCACTTCAAGTTCGATAGCACCACCAAGCTGTCTGCCTCCGGCAAAAATCATTTCACCGCTGACTCTATGAACCGGATTTGATTCGCCTGTTACAAAACTGTAATCAATAATCCCTTCGCCATTAATCAAAATAGAATCTGCAGGTATAATTTCATTTTTTCTGATTAGAATTCTGTTACCAATCATCAGTTTGGAGACCGGGATTGATTTTTCATTTTCATTCTGTTTAATTGTAACAGAAAGTGGGAAATATGCCTTGTAATCTCTTTCAAAATTCAGAGCATCATAAGTTTTTTCCTGAAGAATTTTTCCAATCAAAAGAAAGAAAACCAATCCGGTCATAGAATCAAAATAACCGGGACCAACATTAAATAAAATTTCATAAGCACTTCTGACAAAAAGTACAAATATTCCTAGAGAGATCGGAACATCAATGTTAATAACCTTTTTACGAAGACCTTTGAAAGCTGAGACAAAGTAATCTGATGCGGAATAAAAAAATACCGGGAGAGCAAGAATGAGATTCAGATATGAAAAGAATTTTTTGAGAAATGTTTCTGTTATGTCAATTGAAAAATATTCAGGAAAAGAAAAGAGCATAATATTACCGAAAGCAAATCCTGCAATTCCGATTTTATAATAAAGATGCTTGTCAGAATGTTTCTCTTTTCTTGATTCCACACTATCAAGCGAAATCTGAGGTTCATAACCAATCGAAGCAAGAAGTTTAACTAACTCTTTAAGTGATAACTTATCGTGCAAAAATCTTACACTTAATTCTTTTCTGACGAAATTTACTTTTGAGAGAACAACAGAAGGATTTAATTTATAGAGATTTTCAAGCAGCCATATACAACTGCTGCAATGCATCTGAGGAATGTAGAAAGTAAGAGAAGTAATTTTATCATCACGAAATTCCACAAGTTTTTCTATAACATCGGGTTCATCCAGATAATCAAATTTTTTATCAGAAACAGTTGCAGGAGAAATTCCCGGATTGTTTTCGAAATTGTAATAGTTACAAAGCTGATTCTGATTGAGAATTTCATAAACTGTTTTACAACCGTTGCAACAGAAATATTTGTCATCGATTTGAATTGAATCATCCGGACAATCCTGCCCGCAATGATAACAAATCAGCTTTACACTTTTTGTAAAAGTTTCGTTCATCAAAAAATTTATTTAATTGCTCAATCAGATGCTAAATAGAAATTAGAGTTTCCAAGCATATTCGAAGTCTATGCCATTAATAAAATATTATTTTCGACAAAAATAAGACATTTTTATCTGAATATTTCTACTTTTTGAAAAAAAGGGAAAAAATTTTCTAAAAATTTGGAAGTTAATTTTTTATTCAGTTAAATAATTTTTGTAAGCAATTAATTCTTAATGGCTGAAATTTTTTTAAGGATGGAATAAATACTAGCCTCAGCAACTGCAACATACTTATCCGCTGAGCCGTAGTAAATTAGAAGTTTCTCATTCAATTCAATCCAACCATTTGAAAACACAACATTTGGGACAACACCTTTCATCTCATAATTAAATTGAGGTATAAGGACAGGTTGTTTTGATTTTCCTAATATTCTGTTTGGTGAGTTTCTATCCAACAAAATTGCATTCATCGTATATATCTCTTTATCGCCGCAGGAATGATAGAGCACTAACCAACCTTTCTCTGTTAATTTTGGTTCTGGTCCGGCTCCGATTTTCAGTCTTTCCCATTTATTATTAAGAGGAGTCAACAGTATCTGATGATTTCCCCAGTAAATTAAATCTTCCGATTCTGAAATCCAGATTGATGGTTTCCCGATGAAAGAATTTGTTGGTCTGTGAAGAGCATAAAATTTTTTGTTTATCTTCTTTGGAAAAAGCACTACATCTTTATTCTCTGGTGGAAAAATTATTCCTAATCTGTCAAATGAAATAAAATCTTTAGTGGAGGCAACAGCAGAACAAAATCCATTTTCTGAAACTGCTGTATATGTAATAAAATATCTGTCCTTTATCCTTGTAATTCTGGGATCTTCAATACCAAAAATTTCATAATCCTTTGCTGGCAGAAATACTGGTTTCTCACTAATAGAGAAATTCAGCCCGTCATCACTTTGAGCAAGATAGAATACACTCAGTGAAGTAAGATATCTTTGATCATTTATATCAATAAATCTCACATCATTACTAATGACTTTTAATGATTTAAGTTTTTTCCATTTGAGAATTTTTAATTTATAGTCATTATTCTTGTCAGCAATTAACACTTTAATCCAACCATTTTCAGCTTTGGGTTTTAATGCTACCCGTAAAAGTAAAATTATTTTGTTTTTGTATTTAGTGGCTCCGGGATTAAATACACCGAAAACTTCGACTTCATCATTAACAGTATTTATATTTTCAGGGATGATGATCGGATTATGTTTATACTTAATTATCATATTTTAATTGAGCTTCATCTCACTAATTAAATCTTTCAGTGGAACTATAGCAAAACTGCTTGCATAATCTGACATAGCATAAGGGATTATCAGGTTCTCCCCGAAAACCTGCCCGCCACAAGTATAGATTACATTTGGAACATATCCTTCTCTTTCATTTTCATTTGCAGTCATTATCGGTTCTTTTGTTCTGCCTATTACTTTTGTAGGATCATTCCTGTCCAGTAAGAATGCACCTAACGAATATTTCCTCATTGCACCGACGCCATGATACAAAACAAGCCAGCCATATTCAGTTTCAATAGGAGAACCACTATTACCAATCTGAACAAACTCCCAATGATAAGTTGGACGAAGCAATAAAATTTTTTGATACCAGAAATGAATCATATCAGAGAACATGATGTAGATATTCTCACCATCCTGTCTGGAAAGCATTGCATATCTTCCATTAATCTTTCTTGGGAAAAGAGCCATCCCTTTATTCTGAATTGCAGGACCATTCAGAGTATTAATTTTGAAGTGATAAAAGTCTTTTGTCTCAAGCAGCTGGGGAAAAACAACTTCGCCGTCGTAAGCTGTGTAAGTTGCATAATAAGTAATTGAACCATCTTCATCCCGGAACTCACAAAAGCGAGCATCTTCAATTCCGTTAATTTCATTAGGCGTTGAAGGAAAAATAACTCTTTCAGAAATATCCGTATCAGGGGCAAATTCAATTTCATAATTTGATTTAGCAAGATTCAAAATTTTTGATGCAATTATTTCGGTATTTGTAAAAGTGAGAGAATATGATTTTACAGTTTGTCTTAAAACTTCCTTTAATTCACTTATTGTAAAATTGCTCTTTAGTTCCTCAAGAACTTTTTTCGAAAAATCATTAAGTAGCCCCAGTTCTTTCAGTTTTCTGCTGAAAAGATCTTTCTGATAATATGAATCCGGAATAATATCTGCATAAGTAACAAATCTTGCAGGCGGATCAATTATTATATCACCATTTTTATTTACTGTTCCTGAACGAAAAGTAAGTGAAGATATATGTCCTTCACCAATGGCTCTCAAACTTAGAATAAATCTTTTGCTTCCTTCTGGCATACCAGATTGATCCGGATGCCAGATGATTGATGGATTAAAAAGTGCAGATGACTCAAATGAATATTCAAGAGTGAAATATGCTCCTATAAGAAGTTTTCTTTTTTGTGAAAGAGGCTCGTCCGTAAAAATCAATTCTTTAACCGATTCAAATTGTTTGAGAAAATAATTATCAACTTTACTATGTCTTTTCCCGAATTCACTAATTATTTCATCGTACTTGCGGTTAACTTCACCTTCGCTCATCTTTAAGATGCGAGCGATGATTTTCAGAATTTGTTTTCTTGTCTTGGGAATAAATGGTCTGAATAAAACTCTCTTTGGATCAGGACGAAGAATAATATCTTTTCTTGAAAGATTCATATTCTCCTCGCTATCAGTTCACAATTAAAGATTCTCTTTCAGTTTCTGAAGGATTAAAATTATTTTCCGAAAAAGAATATGACTCGGAATACAAATGCATCAAAGTTAATGAGAGCAGATATGATAAATTTGATTCAGCACCCATATTTGAATTAGCACGGTCAATGTGCAAACCATCTCTGCAGGCACCTGAGTTGTGGTCAACCAGAGATATTTGATTATCATTTCTGCCAAGAAACCACTCAAAAGCTAATTTCGCTTCTTTAAGCCAATTATCATCTTTTGTCACTTCAAAAGCTTTTAATGTCGCAGCGATGGTTGCATAAGCTTCAATTGGCTGCTGATCAAACCACGCACGATTTTTACCTCTTATGTAAAATCCCTGGTTTCCAATTGGTGCAAAATTTCCGTTTGCAGATTTCTGAATACCGCATAGCCATTTTAGAGAATCAAGCCCAATTGAAAGTGCTTTCTGATTCGCTGAGATTACAGCTGAAGAAACTAATCCTAACGGTATTTTTGCATTTGAATATGTCAAATAATTTTCAAACCACTTCCATTCATCTGAAGCAACTGCTTTGTAAAGGTTAATGAGTTTCAATTCTAAATCATCACGAATCTGACCTACAATTCTGTCACCTCCGAACTTTGAGAGATACTCCGATATACCACACAGAATAAAAGCCCAGGCACGGGGAGAGGTGAAAGTTTCAACATTATTAATTGCTCGGACAAAAACATCTGCAGCCCAGTTCTGCAATTGTTGATTCTTACTTCTGTTTATCACAGTACCTAAAGCCCAAAGAGCTCTGCCGTTAGAATCTTCTGAACCTTTTTCTTCCAGCCATTTTTTATCATAGGATAATAAATTTCTGAAAAATCGGTTGTCTTCATCAAAAGCATAGTTGATAAAAGAAGCGTAAGTTTCCTGTAAATTTCTGATGCTTTCATCATAGTAAGGGGTGTTTTCGAGTAAAACAGTAAGAATCAATGCACGACTGTTGTCATCAAGACAGTATCCGTCCTTAAAATTTGGAATTGAATACTTTGCGTGCTGAATTATACCGGTTTCATCGGTTAATTTTTTAAGATAATCAGTTTTAATTTGAGGAAGGTTCAGGTTTTCTTCCTCTAATGTTTTAATAGTTACTCTGTGTTTTGAAAGATGAAGTTTCGATTTCCTTGCTTTAATAAAAGCTTCCATATATAGATGAGCAACATTACTCCAAATCATTTCTCTGCCAATTATGTAAGCTTTTTTTCTCATTGAATGCCTTAATGTTTCATTTGAAATTAATTTTTCAATTGCTTCGGCAATTGCGTCCGGATTATTAAAAGGAACTAAAATACCTCTGCTATCACTTAATAATTCCCGTGCATGCCAGTACGGAGTAGAGATGACTGCTTTACCGCACCCAAAAGCATAGGAAAGAGTTCCTGAGGTAATTTGAGCCTCATTCAGATAAGGTGTAATATAGATATCAGCAGCACCTATAAATTCTTTAAGTTCTTCAATACTTACAAATCTGTTATAAAAAATTACATTCTTTTTTATTCCTAAATCGTTAGCCAGTCTTTCTAAACTTAGTCTATAAGATTCGCCCTGTTGCCTCAGCAGATTGGGGTGAGTAGCACCGAGAACTATATATACAGTGTTCGGATATTTTTCGATTACTTTTGGCAAAGCTTTCAGAACATTTTCAATTCCTTTACCCGGCGATAGTAATCCAAAAGTTAAAATCACATATTTGCCTTCCACACCAAATTGATCTTTATAAAAATTCGGATCGACGAAAGGCATATCAGGAATTCCATGAGGAATGACATCTATTCTTGATGACTCTGCTTGATATATTTTTTCCAAAAAATCTTTTCCTGTCTCACTCATCACAACATATCTTGAAGATAATCGAATCAATTCCCTCATTACTCTCATCTGTTCAATATCAGGGCTTTTAAGGATTGTATGGAAAGTAGTGACGATTGGAGATTTAATCTCTTTGAGCAACGTTAACAAATAATTACCTGCAGGACCGCCAAAAATTCCAAATTCATGTTGAACACAAACAATATCTACTGGATTAAAATTTAAGTAATCAGCAGCATTCCTGTAATTTAATAAATCATTATGTTGAATTTCGAATCTGACTTCGGGAGGGTAGTTATATCCATCAGGTAAATCATTTACGGAAATAATAAAAGTTTCTGAATGGGGATATTGAGAGTTAATAGCATTTCTCAGATCTTGAGTAAAAGTTGCAATACCACATTTCCTTGGAGGATAATCAGAAATAAACGCAATCCTGTTAATCGCATCATTAAATCTCATAACACCTCCAGACTTTAGTTACAGAGATTCAAAAAATTTGATGGTTTTACAATGAAAAAAGTTTCAAAAAATTATAAGATCAAAAAAAAATCCCGACCTTAAAAAAGTCGGGATTAAAAATAATCTTGGCAGCGACCTACTCTCCCACCCACCTGCGCAGGCAGTACCATCGGCGTTCCGGGGCTTAACTTCTCTGTTCGGAATGGGAAGAGGTGTTTCACCCGGACAATAGCCACCAAAATTAAAACTCGAAAATATTTCAGTATTAAACAAAAATAAAAGATTGGAAGAGCTAAGCCCAAAAAACAGATAGAGAATCAAATCTGTATATAAAAATTTAATGGTTAAGCCGCACGACCTATTAGTACTGCTCGGCTGAATTCCTTACGGAACTTACACCTGCAGCCTATCAACCTCGTCATCTCCGAGGAGTCTTTAGTCCCGATAAATCGGGAGGGATACCTAATCTTGAAGCGTGCTTCGCGCTTAGATGCTTTCAGCGCTTATCACAACCGCACATAGCTACCCAGCGATGCCACTGGCGTGACAACTGGTGCACTAGAGGTGCGTTCACTTCGGTCCTCTCGTACTA
>CALHAB010000131.1 GCA_937934185.1 uncultured Ignavibacterium sp.
GTTCTCGGAACTACAGGCGGAGGAAGAAGAAATGATGCTGAAGATCTTGAAAAAGCAATTACTCATCTTGCTGCACATAAAAAAATTCCATTGAATATTTTCAGAGTTGAAAGTGATGCCAGAATTGCGCTTGAAGGAGCATTCAGTGGTAAGCCGGGAAGTATTCTGATTGCCGGAACAGGTTCTATAATGTTTGGCAAAGACAGAAAAGGTAACATTCATCGTGTCGGGGGATTTGGTAGATTTATTGGCGATGAAGGAAGCGGATTCAGAATTGGCCAAAAAGGTTTGAGTGTTGTTGCAAAAGAATTTGATGGCAGAGGAATTAAAACACTTATATCTGATTTGCTTAAAAAGAAATTTAACATTGATTCACCCGATTATCTGATTACCGAAATTTATCGAAACAACTTTGATATCGCTTCAGTTGCTCCATTAGTAATTGAAGCGGCTGAACAAGGAGATAGAGCTGCACAAAATATCATTGAATCGGAAGCAGAGGAATTAGTCCTTCACATTGATTCTATGAGAAAGAAGCTGAATGAGAAAAAATTATTTGTTGCATTTATCGGAAGTTTAATTACTACAGATAATTATTTCTCATTTCGTTTCAGAGAAAAAGTTGTACAGAAATTTGATGATGTGGTAATAAAAGAACCTGAAAACCCACCGGAAATAGGTGCAGTATTAATGGCGAAGCAATTAGCTTCACAATAATAATTTCTCACTTAAATATTTTATCGGAGTATTAATGAGCAATAAAAAAACGGAGTATAGAAATCCCTGGTTTTGGGTGCCAAGTTTGTACTATGCAGAAGGAATTCCTTATGTAATAGTTATGACTGTTTCGGTGATAATGTACAAACGATTAGATATTTCAAATACCGACATTGCTCTTTATACAAGCTGGCTTTATCTTCCGTGGGTTATAAAACCACTATGGAGTCCATTCGTTGATATTGTTGGAAAGAAAAGAAACTGGATAATATGGATGCAGTTGCTTCTCGGTGGAGGACTTGCAGGCGTGGCTTTGACTTTACCTCTATCGGAATTTTTTCAGTACTCATTAGCATTTCTCTGGTTGCTGGCTTTCAGCTCTGCAACACACGATATTGCAGCTGATGGTTTTTATATGCTTGGGCTTACAGAAAGAGATCAGGCATTTTTCGTCGGAATCAGATCAACATTTTACCGATTAGCTATGATTACAGGCCAAGGTCTGCTGGTTATACTCGCAGGATTTTTAGAGACATCTACATCAAGTATTCCTTTAGCCTGGTCAATTACATTTTTTATTCTTGCTGGTCTGTTTCTCGCTTTTTTTGTATATCATAAATTCATTCTGCCTTATCCCAAAATTGATATGCCCGCCCGAAGGGATAAATCTGAACCAATCCTTGCTGAGTTTGTAAAAACTTTTGTTGTTTTCTTCAAACGGAAAGAAATCGGGCTGATACTAGCTTTTATTCTTTTGTACAGACTTGCAGAAGCGCAGCTCGTTAAGATTGCATCTCCTTTTCTGCTTGATTCGAAGGAAGCGGGTGGAATTGGTTTAACGACTTCTGAAATAGGTTTAGTTTATGGAACTATCGGAGTATCCTGCTTAACTCTTGGCGGAATAATCGGCGGTATAGTAATCGCAAAAAAAGGATTAAAATACTGGCTCTGGCCAATGGTTCTTGCAATAAATGTTCCTGATGTTGTTTATGTTATACTTGCATACACTCAAATCTCTAATTTATTTTTTGTATCATTTCTTGTAGCGCTTGAACAATTTGGTTATGGTTTTGGTTTTACTGCTTTTATGCTTTATCTGATTTATATTTCCGAAGGTCAGTACAAAACATCTCATTATGCAATTGCAACTGGCTTTATGGCTTTAGGGATGATGTTACCCGGTATGTGGAGTGGTTGGCTTCAGGAGTTAATAGGTTATAAATTATTTTTTATTTGGGTTTGTATTGCAACAATACCTGGTTTTATTTTGGCCAAAATTGTCAAAGTTGATCCGGAGTTTGGTGTTAAATCTATTCCAAAATAATTTTATGGATAACAGGAGAGTAAAATGAAAACTTATTTCAAAATAATTTTTTTATTAACATTCATTTCAACTGCTATGCTTGCACAAACTATTTCAAATAATCCTTTCTTTGAAGAATGGAATACTCCGTTCCAAACACCACCGTTCAGTAAAATTAAAAATGAGCATTTTCTTCCTGCTCTTGAGGAAGGAATAAAACAGCAAAGAGCAGAGTTGGAACAAATCATAAATAATTCTGACTCACCAACTTTTCAAAACACAATAGCTGCTTTAGAAAAAAGCGGAAAGCTGCTCACAAAAGTAAACCGTGTATTTTTTAATCTTACAAGCGCTAATACAAATGATGAACTTCAGAAAGTTGCCGAGATAATTACTCCGCAGTTGACAAAATTGAATAATGATATTTATCTGAATGAAAATCTTTATCAAAGAATCAAAGCAATTTATGACCAACGGGAATCTCTGAATCTAAATAAAGAAGAACTTCGTTTGCTGGAAAATTATTACACTGACTTTACGCGTGCAGGAATTGGTTTAAGTGAAGATAAAAAAACAAGATTAAGAGAAATCAATGAACAACTCAGTTCGCTTCAATTAAAGTTCGGTGATAATCTAAGAAAAGAAACTAATGCACTCGGACTTGTAATTGACAAGCAGGAAGATTTAATCGGATTACCAGAAGCAGTTATCAAAGCTGCAGCGGAGCTTGCAGAGGCGAACGGTCTGAAAGGGAAGTGGGCATTTAATCTGCAGAGACCGAGCTGGACTCCTTTTCTTCAGTACTCACAGAAAAGAGAACTGAGAGAAAAGTTATACAATGCATATATCAACCGAGGCAATAACAATAACGAATTTGATAATAAAGAGATCATAAAGAAAATTGTTGAGTTAAGAATTGAGAAAGCAAAACTTCTTGGCTATGAAACTTATGCACACTTTAAATTAGAAAAGAATATGGCAAAAACTCCTGAGAATGTTTTAAAGTTTTTGAATGAACTATGGCTTCCTTCAATCAATCAGGCAAAGGTTGAAGCAGCAGAAATGCAAAAACTTATTGATGATGAAGGTGGAAACTTTAAACTTGCCGCCTGGGACTGGTGGTACTATGCGGAAAAAGTTAAAAAAGCAAAATATGCACTTGATGAGGAAATGCTCAGACCTTATTTCAAAATGGAAAATGTTCGTAAAGGTGCTTTTGATGTTGCTAGCAAACTTTATGGAATAAAATTTATCAAGCGGGATGATATTGAAGTTTATGACAGCGATGTTGAAGTTTATGAAGTTCAGGAAGCTGATGGTTCATTAGTCGGAATTCTTTATACGGATTACTATCCAAGAAATGGAAAACGTGCTGGTGCGTGGATGAGTTATTATCGTGGACAATCTAATATGGATGGAGAAATGATTTATCCGCTTGTTGTAAATGTAGGTAACTTCACCAAACCAACTTCTGACAAACCTGCATTACTGAGTTTTGACGATGTTAATACTTTGTTTCACGAATTTGGTCATGCACTTAACGGATTATTCAACAGATCAGTTTATCCCGGTTCAAAAAGATCTCCGGTTGATTTTGTTGAACTTCCATCTCAGATAATGGAAAACTGGGCTTCGCATCCTGATGTTCTGAAAATGTATGCGACACATTATTTAACTAATGAACCAATGCCCGATGAGTTGATTCAGAAAATTCAGAATGCACAATATTTCAATAAAGGATTTGAACAGACTGAATACCTTGCAGCTTCATTTCTCGATATGGATTGGCACACTCTAAAAGAGCCGATGGAAATTGATGTTGAGAGTTTTGAAAAAAATAGTCTGAACAAAATTGGATTAATTCCTGAGATTGCTTCAAGATATCAAAGCACAAATTTCAATCACATTTTCGGCGGCGATGGTTACTCAGCCGGATATTATGGTTACAGCTGGGCTGCAGTACTTGATGCAGATGCATTTGAAGCTTTTCTTGAAACAGATTTATTCAATCAGGAAGTTGCTAAATCATTCAGAGAAAATATACTCGAGAAAAGCGGTAGTGATGATCCGATGGAGTTGTACAAAAAATTCAGAGGAAGAGAACCGAAAGTTGATGCTTTGCTGAAGAGACTTGGTTTCAAAAAACAGTAAGCGTTCCAAATCTATATAGTTCATTTTTTTAATGTAGGAATTAGAATTTATTGCAACCTACTGATTATTAGTAATGAACTGCTATTTTGTTTTTTGAGTTTTCAAATTTTCTTTTTATAAGTATGTTTGTTAAAAATTTAGCAAGGAGAAAATATGCCAATAAATCTGAATATAAATAAAGATCTTTTGGAAAAAGCAGTATTGATTGGGAAACATAAATCAAAAAATGATGCAATAAACACTGCTCTCGAGGAATATATAAAACTGCGGAATCAAATGAGAATCAAAGAACTATTTAACAAAATAGAATACGACAAAAAATACAATTATAAAAAGCAGCGATCCAAAAGTTGAAAATTATAGTCGATACAAGTGTTTGGTCTTTGGCACTAAGAAGAAAAAAAGTTACAGGATACAAAGAAATTAAAGTTCTTGAATCTATCATTGACAGCCAAAGTGTTTGTATGCTCGGCCCGATTCGACAAGAATTGTTATCTGGTATTAAAGAACAATCACAATTCAAATTACTAAAAGAAATTTTATCTTATTATGATGATTTCCCAATTGTGACGAAAGACTATGAATTAGCAGCTGAATTTTTTAATACTTGCAGGAGTAAAGGTATCCACGGTTCAAATACTGATTTTTTAATTTGTGCTGTATCTAAAAGAAATCGCTTCCCGATTTTTACTATTGATAAGGATTTTGAAAGGTTTGCCAAACATATTCAAATCTCGTTGCTGAAATTGTAATTATTGTCCATATATATCATTATGAATAATTTTAATCTTAATAAAGACATCGAATACATAAGTTGTTTTGTCACTCAGAGCAAAGTTTAAATATTTCAAATAACTACTTATAAAACTCATTATCCATAATCTTTTCTATTCCATTCTTTCCAACAGAAGTTAAAATTCTTTTAGCTCTTATGAATGCATTATCACGATACTCACTGTAATAAGGTTTGGCTTTGTTGAAACTATTAATTCTT
>CALHAB010000132.1 GCA_937934185.1 uncultured Ignavibacterium sp.
AGCAGATAACTGATTGTTTACTAAAGTTGCAACCAATTCACCCAGAAGATTATAAACAGCTACTTTAACAGTTGTGTTTTCTGCTAAACCGAATTTAATCTTTGTACTTGGGTTAAATGGATTTGGGTAGTTCTGTTCGAGAATAAATTCATCTGATATTATTTCCTGATAATAATCAACACTTGTTGGAATATTCATATAATCCATTACTCCACGCAGAATTGCATTTGCAGTAATATCAAAATTTCCTGTCCCGGCGCATTGATACATATCTTCATAAGTTAAAGCCATTACACTTTCACCGTGATAAAACCAGAACCAGCTTTCAGGATATTTCATTGGATTGCCGTTCGTCCAGCTTATATAATAATTCCAGGGCTGAATACCAGTAGGATAATAAGCCCTGATGCCTTCAATAAATTGCTGTTGCATAATTGCAAACTGTGGTGAAGTGCCGGCAGAATCGTGATAAACAAAATATCTTTTGCACAATGATGAAGAATGCATATTCAATTCAACTTCAATCGGATTAGACGAAGCCATAAGTTCTGTAAATCTTGATTTAAGTGCTGCAACCTCAGGTTGGTTTGGAAATGTAAACCAATTGCTTTCAAGATCAATATTGTTCGCATTATTTCTCGGTTTACCTAACTCCACACCGTCCGGATTATACATCGGAATAATATAAAACACACAATTCTCCCTGACAATTTGAGCAAAAGCAGAGTTGGATAAAAGTAGTTTGATTATTTCTCTTGTAACATAAAACCCTTCTGTTTCCTGCGGATGTGTTCTGGCGTGAATATAAACAGTTCTTTTACCGGAAATATTATATGGATCAGAACTTATAGTTAACTGCCACAAAGGTCTTCCCTGAACACTCAATCCTATTGAATCAATCTTTACATAAGGGTTTTCTCTCCAGATATTTAATTCAACTAATAAACTGTCATATCCGTATCCCCAGTTGTCAACAGAAATTATTTCACTTTCAGAATCTGATGTAAAGCCGCATTTATCCATCACAACAAAATTTCCTTCAATAAGTTGAAATTCTTGTGAGTAAAGGATAGCATTAAAGAAGAATGCCATCACAAAGACAATATATATTTTTTTCATTACAATTATTCTACCTTCGGTTAATTGAGAATATTCTCTGATTAAAATTAATTCCTCTTTTCATCTAAACAAATTCTGTAAGTATTTTTAAGAACAAAATAACAGAAGAAAATTTGATGTCAGATGAATTCAACAAAGAGCTTCAGCAAAGTTTAAGGAAAGCTAAACCTTATTCTCAGTCTTCAGAAATTAAAAAGTGGATACCTTCCGCAATCATTTTACCAATAGCTGTTTACTGGATTTTGAATCGTGGAGAATATGGTTTGATTGATAATGTTGATCTTGTAATTCACGAAGCCGGACATTTATTCTTTATGTTCTTTGGAAAATTTATTTACACTCTTGGCGGTACTCTGATGCAGATAATTATTCCATCTCTGATTGCATATACATTTTTCAGAAATAATTACAGAACAGGAGTACAATTTGGTTTACTTTGGTTGGGACAGAATTTTATCAACATAAGTGTTTATGCTGCTGATGCACAGGCAAGAAAACTTCCACTCCTCGGCGGCAATAAAGTTTATCACGATTGGCACTATTTGCTCGGCGAACTTGGAATTCTGGAGTATGATTTTGCTGTCGGATATACTTTTTATGCAATTGCAATTCTGATTTTTATACTTGCTGTTTTACTGCCTCTAATAATTAAGGATTAAGTCTTATCTTTGCCCCGAAAATTTTTTATCAGAACATGAAGTTAACAGTTGTAACAATTTTATTTTTATTTGCCGTAACCACTTACTCGCAGCAGGATAGTATCATCACTTATTATCCTGATGGAAAGATTGAATCTGTAATTCACACCTACAATGGCTCAAGAGAAGGTTTGGCTAAATACTTTTATGAAAACGGTAATCTGAAGGAAGAAAGAAATTATTCCAAAGACAAGGTTACTGGTGTGGTTAAAATTTATTATCCGAATGGTAATCTGAAAGAAATGTTCAATATAGAAAACGGAAGAAGAGAAGGACCCGCATCATACTTTGATTCATCAGGTGTTCATTTAGAAGATGTTTTTTTCTCAGAAGGATTTCGTAAAGATCAGGAGTTTACACTCATTGGTGAATACAGGTATGAAGACTATCTGAAGCTGCTTGAGGAATGGAAACAAAGACAGGAAGAAAAAAAGAAAAAACCTGATGATATGCCTCCTGAACAAATTGAAGAAAAAAATTTTGATGATGACCCAGCATATTTTTTGAATGCCGAAGTTATGCCCGAACCGATTGGCGGAATGAACACAATTTACAGAAAGCTTACATATCCCGAAGAAGCCCGCAGGAAAAAAATAGAAGGTGTTGTTAAAGTTCTGGCTTTCATTGAAAAAGACGGAGAGGTTTCAAATGCAACTGTTGTTGAAGGAATTGGTTACGGTTGTGATGAGGTTGCCCGGTTAGCTGTTTACTACACCCGATTTAAACCCGGACTTATGAAAGGTAAACCGGTAAAGGTTCAGATGGTTATTCCGGTTGAATTTAAATTGAATAGGGAGTCTGTTAAATGATCTTGAATCTAAGCCCTTTAAGGATTTCTTTCATCTTATCAGAATTTGTCTGTATAAGATAATTATTGAATTCTCTTCTTAAAGGATAATACTTTCTGAGATTATCAAAATATTTGATTCTGTCTTCTCTGTTGAAGTACAACATTTTTTTCATCTGCTGATTATCCGAATCAATATCATAAATTCTGATAAGTAAGTTATTAAGTTCTTCTTCATCAAAATCATCTTTACTGTAGGATAATAAGTTATTTCTTACTTCCGGCAGATTGAAATCAAATTTATAATCAGTTCCCAGAAATTTATTTAATGCATCGAAAATCATTACTGTACCATTTACTTTGCCTTCTAAAGAATATCCTGCTATGTGCGGCGTTCCGATTTTTACCCTTTCAAGTATTGATAAATCCAGATCAGGTTCATTTTCCCA
>CALHAB010000133.1 GCA_937934185.1 uncultured Ignavibacterium sp.
GTGCTGAGTATGTTAATGTACAGCCACATAGTGGCTCGCAAGCTAATATGGCAGTGTTGATGACTTCTCTGAAACCGGGTGATAAGTTTATGGGATTGAGTTTAGCTCACGGAGGACATTTAACTCACGGCTCTCCAGTAAACTTTTCTGGAAAACTCTATCAGGCAATTGGATATGAACTGAATGAAAACACAGGTTTACTCGATTATGATAAAATTGCTGATCTCGCAAAAAAAGAAAAACCAAAACTTATTATAACCGGTGCAAGTGCTTATTCAAGAGATTGGGATTATAAGAAATTTCGAGAAATAGCTGATTCCATAGGTGCATTTTTAATGTGCGATATGGCTCATCCTGCCGGATTGATTGCAAAAGGATTACTGAATAATCCTCTTGAATATTGTGATATTGTTACTTCGACTACACATAAAACTTTAAGAGGTCCGCGTGGCGGAATTATCTTAATGGGAAAAGACAAAGAAAATCCCTGGGGTTTGACAACTCCAAAAGGCGACAGAGTTAAAATGATGTCGGAATTGATTGATGGAATGGTGATGCCGGGAATTCAGGGTGGTCCTTTGATGCATGTAATTATGGCAAAAGCTGTTGCTTTCGGTGAAGCTCTAAAGGATTCTTTCAAAGTTTATGCTAAACAGGTTATTAAAAACGCCAAAGCTCTGGCTTCAAAACTTAATGAGTTTGGTTTTGATATTGTTTCCGGAGGCACAGATAATCATTTAATGCTTATCGATTTGACAAATAAAAATGTTACAGGCAAACAAGCTGAAATAGCTCTTGAGAAAGCGGGAATAACAGTTAATAAAAATATGGTGCCTTTCGATAAAAGAAGTCCTTTTGTAACGAGCGGAATCAGAATCGGAACACCCGCTTTAACGACTAGAGGTATGAAAGAAAAAGAAATGGAAATAATCGCAGATATAATCAACAGAGCCATCATAAATTTTGAAAACGATAAAGTTCTTGATAATCTCAAGAGTGAAGTAAAACAATTAACATCAGGTTTCCCATTATTTGCAGAAATGAATTAAGGTGGCAGTAGAAGAATTAGAACAAGTTAAGGTGATTGAAGGGGAAAGTTACGAAGAAAAAGAGATGACCTTTTTCGAACATCTCGAAGAACTTCGGTGGAGAATAATATATTCATTAATCGGAATTGTAATCGGGACAATTATTGCCTGGTTCTTTATTGATTTACTGGTTGAGGAAATTCTTCTTAAGCCCGCAAAGGAAAGTGGAGTTTCACTTCAAAACCTTAAACCATTCGGGCAAATTTTTCTTTATTTTCAGATTGCGCTTATTTCAGGATTGATAATCAGTATCCCGAATGTATTCTACCAGTTCTGGAAATTCATTTCACCGGCATTAAGAAAACATGAAAGAAGATACATTCTGGCAATTGTAATCTTTTCAACAATATGCTTTTTAGCAGGAATTGCTTTTGCATATTTTGTTATGCTTCCTCTTGCCTTATCATTTGCAGTACAATTCGGAACTCAGACAATTAAAAATGAGTTTGCAGTTGATGAATATATGTCAATTATTATAAGTGTAATGCTTGCTGCAGGACTTGTATTTGAACTGCCGATGCTTTCATTTTTCTTATCTAAACTTGGTATTCTTAAACCATCTTTTATGAGAAAGTATCGTAAGCATTCTATCGTAATCATTTTGATTGCCGCAGCAGTTTTGACACCAGGCACCGATCCTGTTTCTCAGGTTATATTAGCAGTTCCACTGGTTCTGCTTTATGAAATAAGTATTTTAGTCTCAAAATTTTCACAGAAAAAAAATTGAGTACAATAAAACTTTCTGACATAAGCTCTCCTATTAAAAATGAGTTGGATATTTTCCAAAGCATATTCAAAGATGCAATGAGAAGTAATGTCGGTTTGGTTGATTTAGTTGCCAGATATATTATTCGTCAGAAAGGTAAAAAGATACGACCACTTTTGGTTTTGCTCTCATCCAAAATTGCCGGCGGCATTAATGAAAGATCCTATCGAGGTGCTGTTCTGGTTGAACTGCTTCACACCGCAACGCTTATTCACGATGATGTTGTTGATAATGCTGATAAAAGGAGAGGTTTATGGTCTATCAATAAAGTCTTTAAAAATAAAGTTGCGGTGTTGATGGGTGATTATCTTCTCTCCAGAGGTTTAATGATTGCAGTGGACGGAAAAGATTTTGATTTTCTTGCTGTTATAACAAATGCTGTAAAAAGAATGTCAGAAGGAGAATTGCTTCAGATTCAGAAAACCAGAAAACTTGATATTGACGAAGAAACTTATTTCAAGGTAATCTCAGATAAAACTGCTTCATTGATTGAAACCTGTTGTGTTATTGGTGCTTTAAGTGCGACACAAAATGATCAATACATCAGTGCTTTGAAAAATTATGGACATTCATTAGGAATGTCATTTCAGATAAGGGATGATATTCTTGATTATGAGGGAACATCATCATTGACAGGGAAACCGGTTGGTGGTGATATTAAAGAAAAGAAAATTACTCTCCCACTGATTTATGCATTAAATAAAGTTTCCAAACAGGAAGCAAACTCAATAAGAAAATTATTAAAAGACAAAAAAGAACCTGACGCAGTAAAAAAAGTTATAGCATTCGTCAGAGAAAATAATGGAATAGAATACGCTTACAGTATATCAAGAAAGTTTGCCTCCGAAGCAAAGGATTCTCTTTCGGTTTTTCCTGAATCTCAAACAAAACTCGCACTCGAATCATTAGTTGATTTCGTTACTGAAAGAAAAAACTAAGTACCTTTCTCTTTCTTAATTTCCTCTTTGAAATGAAAACCTTTTATCGGTTCTCTTAATGTCAAAACCGGGCACGGCGCTTTTCTCACAACTTTTTCAGCAGTGCTTCCGAATAAAATATGTTCAACTCCGCTATGGCCATGTGTGGCAATAATAATTATATCAATATCCTCCTGATCTGCTGTTTCAATTATTTCCACAAAAGGTTTACCGGTTTTAATAATAATGTGGCTTTTTATTTCAGCCGGAATTTCCTGCTGAGAGAGTTTTGTTAATTCTTCTTTTGCTCTTTCATCCATTTCTAAAGTAACAGATGGAATAGCAATCTGACCCATACTGAAGTCCGGTGGATATATAACCGGCTCTACTACATAAATCAAATACATTTCCGCATTAAAAACTTTTGCAAAATTCACAGCGTATTTTAATGCGCTTTTAGAGTAGTCAGAAAAATCAATAGGTACGAGAATTTTTTTAATTGTTAATGACATAGCTAACTCCCGTTTGATTTGTTTATTAAAAGTTGAAAATAATCTTCATTTAATTTTCTCAACCGCTCTGCAAGTATGATAGAAATTCCCTGAAGAATTTTTATCCCTTTTCTTGGAAATTTTTCTATGAATTCATCTAAATCAGGTTTAAATAAAACTGATATTCTGCAATCTGTAACTGCAACCGCCGAAGCGGATCTTTTTTCACCATCAACCAGTGCAAGTTCACCGAAAAAATCTCCTTTGATGAAATTTGCAAGCGTGTGTTCTTTACCGGAATTGTCTTTTCTTTTAATTTCAACCTCACCATCACGAACAATATATAAACCTATGCCCGGATCACCCTGAAGGAAAATAAATTCACCAGCTACATAAGTTCTGTTATGAATAATTTCCAGCAAAAGTTTTAATTCTTTTTTGGAAAGAGATGAGAATAATGGAATACTATGTAATGATTTTTCGAGATCAGAACGTTCTGTCGGAGAATTAAAAAAATTCGTCCAGAAACTACTTTTGATTACCGCTTGTTTTTCTTTTTCCATAAGAAATCCTTTTAATTAAAAATTCCGGATTCAGCTATCCGCCAGATTTTCTGACAGGGAAATCTGTTTTCGTAAAGTGCTCTTCCTATAATTACTGAATCGATTCCATCGTTGAGATAATTCTGTAAGTCAAGTAATTCATCTTTATTCCTGATACCGCCGGAATGGGTAACTTTTGCATTGGTAATTTTAGCAACATTGAGCGACAGTTGAATATTTGGACCGCCAAGAACACCGTTTCGTTTTATATCTGTCACAACAAATCTTTCTATTCCCATTTCAGCCATTTCTTTAGCGAAGGAAATATAATTAATTCCTGTTTTATTTTGTCTTCCTCTTGTGATAAGTTCTTCATCAATAATATCAAGAGAAATTACCACTTTATTTGGTCCGTGTTTTTCAAATAGTTTATTGAAAAGCTGTCTGTTTTCAAGTGCCATGGTGTTAATTGCAATTCTGCAGATTCCCATATCAAAAAGTGCATCGGCATCTTCGATAGTTCTTACGCCGCCAGCAAACTCAACAGGAATAATAACAGATGAACAAATTTTTTCTATTATCGGATAATTTTTATGTGAATTTTCAATTGCTCCATCGAAATCAACGACATGCAGCATCTTTGCATTTTCAGCTCTCCAAATCATAGCCATTTCAACCGGATCATTTCCATATTCCTTACAATTTAACTCAGGTATTCCCTGTACCACCCGCACTGTTTTACCGTCTTTAATATCTATTGATGGAATAACAAGTAAATATTTTTTTAAGGGATGCATAATCTCAGATTTTTGTTTTGTTTAATTTAACTATGATATTTATTAAAATAAATTCAGTTCAGCTTAAACCGACCATTTCCCATTTGACTTTATAACTTGTCTTCCGATAATCATTTTCTGAATCTCATTTGTTCCTTCAAAAATTTTCAGGATTCTTGCATCACGATAAAATCTTTCCAAAGGTAACTCACGACTGAATCCCATTCCACCGTGAATTTGTAAAGCTTTGTCAGCAATTTCAACCATAGCTTCAGAGCAAAACAATTTTACTATTGCTGCCTCCTGCGATACATCCTTTTGTTGATCATACATTTGAGCAGTGCGATAAACGATGCTTTCCATCGGATAAATCCTGGCTGCCATTTCTGCCAGCATAAACTGAACTGCCTGAAATCTGCTTATAGGTTCACCAAATTGTTTCCTTTGTTTTGAGTAAGCAGTTGAAATTTCCAATAATTCTTTAGATGCACCGAGACAACAAGCTCCAAGTCCGAGTCTTCCAGCGTCCAGGGTTTTCATTGCAATCAAAAATCCTCTCCCGTCCTGTCCGATTATATTTTCATTTGGCACTTCAACATTTTCAAAAGTGATAGAGTTTGTTACACTTCCTCTGATGCCAAGTTTCTTTTCTTTCGGACCAATGAAAACGCCCGGAAAATCTTTTTCAACAACAAAGCCAGTGATTCCTTTTTCAGTTCTTGCAAAAACAGAAAATATATCAGCAATCCCGGCGTTAGTAATCCACACTTTTGAGCCATTGATTATCCATTTATCGCCTTTTAGTTCTGCTCTAGTCTGGAGATTAAAAGTATCTGAGCCAGCTTCGGCTTCTGTTAATGCAAACGCGGCAATCTTTTCGCCTGATGTAAGTAAAGGAAGATATTTGTTTTTTAATTCTTCAGAGCCGCCGATATAAATTGCGTTTGTTCCTATTGATTGATGTGCACCGATGAAAGTGGCTGTTGAACTGCAAGCTCGCGTTATTTCTTCCTGAAGAATGCAATAACCAATTTCTCCAAATCCAGCTCCTCCATATTTTTCCGGGAAGGCAGTTCCTAAAAATCCGACTTCAGCAATTTTTTTAATCAGATCTTTTGGAATTTCTTCGTCTTCATCAATTTTCTTTGCCAATGGACGAATTTCTGAATCTGCAAATTCTTTGACTAAACCTCTCAGCATTTTTTGTTCTTCAGTAAAACTGAAATTCATAATTTCCTCAATTTTTCAAAATGATTGTTGTTAAAAAATCAAATTTTTGAACTCAGATAAAATAATTGCTAAAAATTTAAAAATTATTGACTTTTCAAGCATATTTAGTGATATTTCAGACCGATGAGAGAAGATTTTAGCTTTTTAACGCATTCAGGTAACAAAATCAGGGCTTCGGTTTATTCACAGGATAATTTAAATCCAAAACCTTGTTTGATTTTAGTCCATGGTTTTAAGGGTTTTAAAGATTGGGGATTCTGGCCTTACACAGCAGAATACTTTTCAAATAAGGGTTTTAATGTCATTAGTTTTAATTTTTCGCATAATGGGGTTGGTGATTCATTAACAGAATTTGATGAACTTGATAAATTTGCGGATAATACAATTTCTCTTGAAGTTGATGAACTTAACGAAGTTATTGATATTGTTAAGAAAAGCAGCATAAAAAAAATTAATTGTTCTTCAATAGGTGTTATTGGTCATAGCAGAGGTGGTGCGGTAAGTATTCTTGCTTCAGCAAAAAATAAAGATGTCGATGCATTGGCTGTTTGGGCTTCGGTTGCAATACTTGACAGATATACAGAGCGGCAGAAAAAAGAGTGGCGCCAAAAAGGTTTTATTGAAGTTCTTAATTCACGAACAAATCAAATGATGCGGATGAATGTTTCATTGCTTGAAGATATTGAATCAAACAAAAACTCTTCATTAAATATTGAAAATGCGGTTAAAAATTTGAACAAACCACTTTTAATAATTCACGGTGAGCAGGATTTAACTGTTCCTATTGATGAGGGAAAATTGTTGTATGAGTATTCTGACAAAGAATTAACTGAATTTGAAATTATACCTTCGGCGGGACATACTTTTGATATAGTTCATCCTTTTGAAACTTCAAACAATAAATTTGATAGAGTATTAGAAAAGACATTAACATTTTTCAAAAAATATCTTAATAATAATTGATAGTTACTACTTTATGGAATTAAAAAATTACATCTTCATCCTGATTTTTCTTTCCGCTTTCGGATTCTTTGCATTTAGTTGTTATAGACTTTATAAGTTTATGCTCGTTGCTAAAAAGGAAGACAATAGATTTGATAATATTCAAGAAAGAATAAAAAGAGTTTTAATAATAGCTTTTGCTCAGACAAAATTGCTAAGAGATCCTGTAGCTGGCTTGTTGCATTTGCTTATTTTCTGGGGATTTATGTTATTTATTTTTGCTGTAATCGAGTCGATTATACAAGGATTCTATTCACCTTTTAATTTATCATTTCTTGGTTATTTCTATACTTTAATTTCTTTTGTTCAGGACATTTTTGGTGTATTTGTAATTCTTGCTGTTCTGATTTCACTTTACAGGAGATTTATTCAGAAAGTGCCAAGATTAAATGTTGATAAAGAAGGCAAACTGGATGCGGCTTTTATTTTATTAATGATAATGTTTGTTTGCATCTCAATGTTCGGATACAATTCTGCCGCTTTTTCTCTGAACAATTTTAATTTTCATCCCAATGAATACAGGCCGGTTTCAGCAGCATTAGGTTTTCTGCTTTTTGATTCAGCTTCAACATCAAATTCATACTTATATGAATTTTTCTGGTGGATGCATATACTTATAATCTTTGGTTTTTTGAATTACCTGCCGTATTCAAAACATTTACATGTCTTAACTTCCATTCCAAATGTATTCTTCTCTAATCTCGAACCTAAAAGAAATACAATTAAACCTTTGAATCTTGAAGATGAAAATGCAGATACATTTGGTGCATCGGATATTGAAGAATTATCCTGGAAACAAATTCTTGACGGATATTCCTGCACTGAATGCGGAAGATGCACAGATGCTTGCCCGGCGCACACAGTTGGAAAATCACTTTCGCCAAGAGAGATAATTGTTAATATCAGACAAAGGACAAAAGATAAAGCTCCGTTGCTAGTTGATAATAAAAATGATGAAGAAATTTTCAGTAAAAAACTTGTTCACGATTATATAAAGGATATTGAGCTTTGGGAATGCACAACTTGTATGGCTTGTGTTCAGGAATGTCCGGTTATGATTGAACATCTTGATTCTATAATTGATATGAGAAGATATCTCGTCTTAACTGAATCAGAATTTCCATCTAATCTGAACAATGTATTTAAAAGTCTTGAAACCAATTTTACTCCATGGGCTTTCAATGCGGCGGACAGATCTGCCTGGGCAGAAGGAATGAATATTAAAACGCTTGCTGAAGATTCTAATGGAGAAATTCTTTTCTGGGTTGGTTGTGCTGGTTCATTTGATGACAGATATAAAAAAGTTACAAAAGCATTTGCTACGATTATGCAAAAAGCCGGAGTTGATTTCAGAATTCTTGGAACAGAGGAAAAATGCAACGGAGACACTGCAAGAAGATTGGGTAACGAATATCTTGCTCAAATGCTTATGCAGGAAAACATTGCAACATTAAATTCTTACAATGTTAAAAAGATTGTTACAGCTTGTCCGCATTGTTTTCATTCATTGAAAAATGAATATCCGCAGTTCGGAGGAAATTTCGATGTAAAGCATCATTCAGAATTTATTACTGAACTAATAAATGAAGGTAAACTTCAATTAAAAAATTCTGATGCGAAGAAAGAAATTACTTACCACGACTCTTGCTATCTTGGAAGATATAATGAAGTTTATGATGCTCCGCGAAATGTAATTAACTCAGCTTCATTTGAGATTAAAGAAATGAACAGAAATAAAAGTCGTGGCTTTTGCTGTGGTGCGGGCGGAGGCAGAATGTTTTTAGAAGATGAAGAAGGTGGAAGAATAAATGAAGAAAGAACCAGAGAGGCACTTGCAACCGGCGTTGATACAATTGCTTCAGCTTGTCCGTTTTGTATGACTATGCTGAACGATGGAGTAAAACATTTTGAAAAACAGGAAAGTGTTCAGATAAAAGATATTGCAGAAATTATTCTTGAAAACATTAATTAACTTTCATTCATTAACCTATATAGGAGGACCCTATGGACCAGTATCAAAAACTTGTTGATTTCGTAAAATCTCTTGAGCCGGATTTTCATAAATTCTATGAAAAAGGACAATCCGCTGCCGGAACAAGAGTTAGAAAAGGACTAAGCGAATTAAGAAAGCTTTGTCAGGAAATCAGAAATAATGTTCAGGAAGTTAAAGCGCAGAGAAAAGCTCAGAAAAATTCTTAAACATTACTGAATAATTATTTTACAAAGGCTGAGTTTTCAATAGCTCAGCCTTTATATTATTCTTATGCAAATATTTAAAATTTTACTGCTAATAGTTTCTTTTCTGCTTTCTTATTTCTTTTCCCTTAATCAGGTTGAATCAAAAAAAATTATAAGTTCTCCACCAGCTGATTCTGTTGTAACATTAAGAATAGCAGTTGTCGGTGATCTGATGTGTCATTCACCGCAATTTCAATATGCGATGATTGCAAAAGATTCATTTGACTTCAATCCTGTTTACAGATATGTAAAATCTTATCTTGAAGATGCGGATTTTACTTTCGGGAATTTGGAAACAGTAATTGGTAAAAAGGGAAGTAAATATTCTGGTTATCCGAGATTTAAATCCCCCAAAGAATATGTTACTGCTTTAGCTAACAGTGGATTTGATTTTCTTTGTTTTGCAAATAACCACACACTTGATCAAGGTGAAAGCGGTGTACTAACAACAATCGAATCTCTGAAGCAAAATAATCTTGGTTACACTGGCGCATTTAGTTCTGATGCTGACAGAGATTCAATAAGAATCTTTAATATTAATGGAATTAATATCGCTCTGCTTGCTTATTCTTACGGAACAAATGGAAGTTTAATCCCAAAGGGAAAAAATTATTTAATCAATCTGATTGATTACGATTTAATACAAAAAGATATTTCAAATTCCAGAGGAAAAGGTGCTGAGATTGTTTTGGTTAATTTTCACTTCGGAAATGAGTATCAGCGATACCCATCTGAATATCAGAAAGAAGTTGTAAAAAAAACTATTGAATTTGGTGCTGACCTTATTACTGCGAGTCATCCTCATGTAATTCAGCCAGTGGAATATTTCAAAACAAATAGTGCAACTCTTGATACCGGAGTTGTTGCTTATTCACTAGGAAATTTTATTTCCAATCAAAGAAAAAGATATACAGATGCAGGAGTGATTATTTATCTTAACCTCGAAAAAAATATCACTAATAATGAAATCAGATTAACAGCAGTTGAATATCTTCCAACCTGGGTATTCAAAGGCAAAACTGAAAGGGGAAATGAATATCTGATTTTGCCGATAAATCAAGAAATTAATTTTTCTGGAGTTCAGTTTTTAAAAGAAGAAGACCAGGCAAAAATTAATCAGGCAAAATCGGATACTTACGGGATATTAACCTTTTATAGCAAAAATATAAAACTATATCGTCACTAAGTTTTAACGGTTATTTGAACTGTTAGTATTAACTTTGCGCTCAGATTTTATCAAATAATACGAAGTCGTTAATGAAAAAAGAGTCAACTGCGCTTACATTAATTTTTTTGACAGTCTTTATTGATTTACTAGGATTTGGATTACTGATTCCTATTCTGCCAGCGTTCGGGTTAAAGGTTCTGAACATTGATGAAACATCAATCGGAATTGTCATATCAGCTTACTCATTTATTCAATTTATTTTTAATCCTATTTTCGGAAAAATTTCTGACAAGCGTGGAAGAAAACCGGTTATTGTTTTTTGCTTGTTGCTGAATGCAATTGGTTATCTTCTATTCTCAATTACAAACAGCTTTCTGCTTTTGCTTCTATCGAGAATTATTGCTGGAATTGGTGGAAGCAGTATTTCAGTTGCACAAGCTTATATCGCTGATGTAACAACACCTGAAAATCGTTCTAAAGGAATGGGAATAATCGGAAGTGCTTTCGGTTTAGGTTTTGTATTCGGACCTTTGCTTGGAGGAATTTTATCTGAGTTTGGATATGCTGTGGTTGGTTATGTGTCAGCAGGATTTTCGTTTCTCGCATTTATTCTTACAACTTTTCTCTTGCCGGAGTCATTAAATATTAAAGCACAAACTGAAGCTGAAACTGTTTTGCCACAAAGAAGAAGAAAACTTATTGATATTGAATCCTTCAAACATGTTTTCCGAAAACCGGATCTAGCACTACTGATTTCATTATTCTTTGTGCTTACTTTTTCTTTTGCTAATATCTATGGAACTTTCGCTTTATTAGGTATTCAGGTTTATCATTTTACTGACAAGCAAAATGGTTATATGTTTGGAATTATTGGTTTAACATCTGCAATAGTTCAGGGAACTTTGATTGGGACAATAAATAAATTCTTTTCAAGAAAAAATATTTTTATTATAAGTTCATTCCTTATTAGTCTTAATCTTGCACTAATTCCTTATGCCGGAAATTTTTTAGGTCTGGCAGTTGTCAGTTTTTTTCTCTCAGTAGGGACTGGATTTTTTCAACCAACAATTCTTAGTCTGATTTCTGAGGTAACATCAGAACAGGAGCAGGGAATGACTTTGGGAATAAATCAATCAATGTCAGCTTTTGCAAGAATGCTTGGACCACTTTGGGGTGGATTTGCATTTGAATATTTGGGTTATCCGTTTCCATTTTTGACTGGAGCTTTTTTCACTGCTGCGATATTTTTAATAAGTATTTTTTATCTTCCTAAAAGATTAAAATGGAATAAGCAGTAATGTTTAAGGTTGGAAAAATTGAAATAGAAAAAGCAATATTACTCGCACCGATGGAAGATGTAACTGATCTTTCATTCAGACTTGTGTGCAAAGAACTTGGAGCTGATGTGGTTTACACGGAGTTTGTAAATGCCGAAGGTTTAGTGCGTGGAAGCGATAAGACTCATAACAAATTAAAAATACACAATGCAGAAAGACCTGTTGGAATTCAGATTTATGGTGGCAATCCCGAATCAATGATTGAAGCTGCTAAAATCGCCGAAGATGAAAATCCGGATTTGATTGATATAAATGCCGGCTGTTGGGTTAAAAATGTTGTCGGCTGCGGAGCGGGAAGTGCACTGTTGAAAGACCCGGACTTTATGCAGAAACTTATTAAAGGTGTAGTTGATAATGTAAAACTTCCTGTAACTGTTAAAACAAGAATCGGTTGGGATGAAAACAATATTCAGATTTTAGAAATAGCTAAAAGATTAGAAGACATTGGTGTTGCAGCATTAACTGTTCATTGCAGAACACGGAAGATGGGGCATCGTGGTGAGCCTGACTGGAGCTGGATTCCGCGCATAAAAGAAGTTGTAAATATTCCTGTTGTCTTAAACGGCGGAGTTTTTACTCCGGAAGATGTCAAAAGAGCTTTTGATCAAACAAACGCAGATGCTGTAATGATTGCCAGAGGTGCAATCGGAAATCCTTGGATCTTTCTTGAGGCAAAAGAACTTTTAAGCAAGGGTTTTATTTCAACAGTTGTTGATGAAGAATTAAAAATAAAAACCTGTCTCAAACATCTTAAACTTGCAATTGAAATTAAAGGAGAAAGAAGAGCTGTAATTGAACATAGAAAATTTTATTCAGGATATCTGAAAGGTATGCACCACGCTTCAAGTGTAAGAAGTGAGTTAATGCAATACTATGATTATGCTTCTGTCGAAAAATGCCTGCTGAATTATCTTGATGAACTGAAAACAATTAAAACTCAAAGCGAAATCAGAAATACAATCATCTGATGAAAAATAAATTCGCAAGAATCATCTCTACTATTTTTGTTCCGCCTTCATTCACAATCATCGTTTACCTGATTTTTGCATTCACAATTGAAACAACTGTTCAAGAATCTTTGACCGTATTTCTTGTGGCTCTGATTTTTGGTTTTATTCTGCCAATTGCAATGTTTGTTCTGATGAGAAAGAAAAAAATGATTTCAGATAATGATGCGATGATTAAAGATCAAAGAACTTTACCGTATTTAATTGCAATTATTTTTTACTTGGTTGGATTGATAATTTTAATTTTTGCTGAAGTATCCAGAATCTCCATAGCATTTTGGTTTTGTTATATAACGAATACAATTATAACTATAATCATAAATAAGTATTGGAAAATAAGTGCTCACTCTATGGGTGCAAGCGGAGCTGCTGCAGCTTTATTTTTTACTTTCGGATGGAGTAGTTTTGTAGCAATGATTATTACTTTGTTGGTTGGATGGTCAAGAATAGAATTAAAATGTCATACGATTAGTCAGGTTATTGCAGGAATTTTACTTGCTTTTATTTCAGTTTATATTCAGATGAAAATAATTATTGGTTTATAAATGGCAGACAGAAAAGAAATAATAAATCTTCTTTACAACATTGCAGACCTGTTGGAGTTTAGAGGTGAAAATCCATTCAAAGTAAATGCTTTCAGAAATGGTGCAAATGTTATCAGACAACTTGGTGATAAATTTGACTTATACCTTAAAGAAAAAAAACTTGGGGAGGTGAAAGGAATAGGCAAAGGTCTTCAGTCAGTCATTTATGAATTTGCTGAAAAAGGAGAATCATCTGAATTAAAGTCTTTATTAGAAGATATTCCTGAAACATTGCTTGAACTATTTTCAATTCACGGTCTTGGTCCCAAAAAAATTAAAGTATTATATGATCAGCTTGGAATTAAATCCATCGGTGAACTTGAATATGCCTGTAAAGAAAACAGAATTGCTTTACTGAAAGGATTTGGTAAAACCACTCAGGAAAAAATTCTTACTGAACTTGAAAAGAGAAAATATTTCTCCAAATATGTACTACTTCATCAGGCAGATAAAATTGCCTCTGAGATTGAATCAGAAATAAGAACGATAAAATCAGTTAAAAAGATTTCGAGAACCGGTGAATTAAGAAGAATCCATGAAATAATATCACAGATTGATTTCGTGACTTTGATTGAAAAAGAGAAAACTTTTATCGAACATTTTGAACTTACAGATAAAAAAGAAAATCAGATTTTTATAAAAACGAACTATCAGATTCCCGTTTCAATTTTTATTACGAAAGATGTTGAATCATTTGAGAAAACTTTATTTGCCACAACAGGTTCAAAAGAGTTCCTGTCAAAATCCGGATTTAATTTTGTAAAACTTAAAGGTAAAAGCGAGACAGAGTTCTTCAAATCAATGAAAATGGAATTAGTAATTCCTGAGATGCGTGAAGAGGAATATTTTTCATTGAAAGAAAACAAGCGAAAAAATTCAGATTTAGACTTCAATAGCATGCAAGGTTTATTACATTTTCACACTACCTTTTCTGATGGACGAGATACACTAGATTCAATGATCGGCAAAGCAAATGAACTTGGATTTAAGTATGCTGCAGTTTGTGATCACAGCAAATCAGCTTTTTATGCAAATGGATTGAATGAAGAAAGAATCCTTGAGCAGAAAAAACATCTGAAGAAATTTTCAGAAGAAAACAAATTTATTGTGTTTCAGGGAATTGAATCGGATATTTTAGCAGATGGTTCGCTTGATTATTCAAGTGACTTTTTGAAGAATGTCGATTTCGTGGTTGCGTCAGTTCATTCACAATTTAATTTGTCCGAAGCTGATATGACTAAACGAATTATTCGTGCGATAGAAAATCCATACACTGATTTATTAGGTCATCCAACAGGCAGACTTTTGCTTTCAAGAGATTCATACAAAGTTGATGTAAAAAAAATTATTGATGCCTGTGCTTCTAACGATGTTGCTATTGAAATAAATTCAAACCCACGACGATTGGATCTCGACTGGCGATGGATTTATTATGCAAGAAATAATGGTTGCAAGTTCTCAATAAACGCTGATGCTCATTCAACAGAAGATATTCTTTATACTAATTATGGAATTTCAATTGCCAGAAAAGGAGGGATTCAGCAAGATGAAGTAATAAATTATTTTACTTTGAATGAGTTCAAAAAATTTTTACAAAGAAAAGTAAAGAGAATTTTATGATCAGATATGAAGTAAGAAATCAGACTGCAATTATAACTTTAGACAGACCAGAAAAAAGAAACGCATTAAATCCTGAATTAGTCAGATTGATTAAAGAAAAATTTTCGGTTGCTGAATCTGATCACACAGTCAAATCAATAATTCTTACCGGTGAAGGAAAAGCATTTTCCGCAGGGGCTGATTTAGAATATCTGAATCAGATAAAAAATAACTCGGTTTTGGAAAATGAAAGAGATTCACAGTCTTTAGCTGATATGTATTTGAGAATTTATAAATGTTCCAAACCAACAATTGCAGCGGTAAATGGAGCCGCAATTGCTGGCGGATGCGGACTTGCCTCAGTTTGTGATTTTATTGTTGCAAATCCTCAGGAATCAAAGTTTGGTTATTCTGAAGTTAAAATTGGATTTGTGCCTGCAATTGTTTCAATCTTTCTAATAAATAAAATCGGTGAAGGAAAAGCAAAGCAGTTGATATTAACTGGTGATATTATTGATGGAAAATCTGCTTATGAAATCGGTTTGGTAAATTATTTATCTGAAAATGTTCTTGATGAAGGTTTCAAACTAGCTGAAAAATTAAATTCTAATTCCGCTCAGAGCATAAAGATGACCAAACAGATGATTCATTCGATTTCTTCACTGAATGTTGAAGAGGCAGTTAATTTTTGTCTGAGAATTAATGTGCTCAGCCGTTCTACAAAAGATTTTGAAGAAGGAATCAAAAAATTTCTAAACAAATAATTAAGGTTTAAGATGGATCTCAAAGAACATATCAGAAATATTAAAGACTTTCCCAAACAGGGAATTATGTTTCGTGATATAACTACTCTGCTCAAAAATCCCGAAGCGATGAAATACACAAGTGAAAAGCTTCTTGATTTTGCAAAGGGATTGAAAGTCGATAAAGTTGTTGGAATAGAATCAAGAGGTTTCATATTCGGATCAATACTTTCCGAAAAATTAAATGCCGGCTTTGTTCCGGTCAGAAAACCAGGTAAACTTCCTGCTGAAAAAGAACAAGCAACTTATCAGCTTGAATATGGCACTGATACTCTGGAAATACATAAAGATGCAATTACACCAGGCGATAATGTCTTGATTCATGATGATCTTCTTGCAACCGGCGGAACAGTGGAAGCTGTTTGTAAAATGATAGAGAAACTGGGTGGTAATGTTGTTCAGATTTCATTTATAATTGAACTAAGTTTTCTTAAAGGAAGAGATAAACTTAAAGATTATGATGTAAGAAGTATTGTGGAGTATGATTCTGAAGAGTGAATGCAGTTTTATTGCCTCCAGCTTTTGGGAGCAATGACAATTACAAATTCACCTTTAATGGTTTTGCCTGACAGCAGGGATTTAATTTCTGAAGGATATCCTCGCCAGCATTCTTCAAATTTTTTCGTCAATTCTCTGCATATAACTGTATACCTTTCAGGCATATACTCAATCAACTCATCTAAAAGTTTTTCAATTCTGTAAACAGATTCGTAAAGAACTATAGTTCGTTCTTCTTCACTGAGTTGTTTAAGTTTTTTTTGCCTGCCTTTTTTCTGAGGAAGGAAACCTTCAAATACAAATGAATCAGTTGGTAAACCACTTATTGATAGTGCAGCAACTACTGCCGAAGCTCCGGGAATCGAAATGACATCAACATGATTTTTTATTGCTTCGGAAATAAGTCTGTTACCCGGATCTGAAATAGTCGGAGTTCCGGAATCCGAAACCAAAGCAGCTGATTTACCTGAAAGAATTTTTTCTATGATGTAATAAAGTTTCTGAGATTCATTAAAAGCGTTTAATGAAATGAGCTCTTTGCTTATTTCATAGTGTTTAAGAAGATTGCCTGTAACCCTTGTATCTTCGCAAATAATAAAATCAACTTCTTTAAGAGTTTCGATCGCTCTTAAAGTTATATCTTTCAGATTACCGATTGGAGTGCTGACTACAAAAAGTTTCATAAAAATTTAAAAACGATAACGGCTCCAAACCAATGGAGCCGCCTCGTGCAAGTAGTGTAACATAAATTGTTATTAGCTACGCCATAAAATTCAAAACTTTTCTGATAATATGCAAGCCCTCGTCTACTTCATCTATTGTAATTGTTAGAGGAGGTCTGAATCTGATTGATCTTTCACCACAACCAAGAATTATAAGCTTTTCTTTATAGGCGATTTCTCTGAATTTATTTCTAAGTTCATTTGATGGTAAATCAAAAGAACACATCAAACCCAAGCCGCGTGCATTACTGATTAAAGATGGAAAATCATTTTGAAGTTTCAGTAATTCATTTTTAAGATGTTCTCCGACTATTCTGGAATTCTCAACCAGATTTTCGTTATGAATTACATCCAGAATGAATTTGGAGCGAACCATATCAACTAAGTCAGCTCCCCAGGTTGAATTAATTCTGCTCGAAACTTTAAAACAGTTATTCTCAACTTCATCAACTCTGTCGGAGACCATAATTCCACAGACCTGAGCTTTTTTTCCGAATGCTATTATATCAGGTTTAACATAATATTCAGCAGCCCAGAATTTTCCTGTTAATCCGAATCCTGTCTGTACTTCATCGAACATTAACATTATTTCATTTTCATCCGCAATTTCACGAAGCTTCAAAAAGAATTCTTTTCTGAAGAAATGATCACCGCCTTCTGCCTGTATCGGTTCTATAATTATTACAGCAATATCATCAGGATTGTTTTTGATTGCAGTGTAAATTTCATCTATCGCGTGATTTTCCAATTTGATAATTTCTTCCAGATGATTCTCAATTGGAAATTTAACTTTTGGGTTGATAATTCTTGGCCAGTTAAATTTAGGGAAATACTTTACTTTGTTTGGATCGGTATTGGTTAATGATAAAGTGTAACCACTTCTGCCATGAAATGCTTCTCTGAAATGAATTACCTGAAATCCTTTTTCTTCTTTATATCCCTTCTGAAAGTTCTTCTGAACTTTCCAGTCGAAAGCTACCTTCAGGCCATTTTCAACAGCAAGAGTTCCGCCGGAAATAAAGAACAGGTGTTTCATATAATCAGGTTTTGCAATTCGGGCAAAAGTATCAACAAAATCTGCCATATAAGTTGTATACATATCGGAATTTGATGGTTTATTTACTGCCACAAAACCGAGAGTATTCTGAACTTCTTCTGATTTGAGATAAGGATGATTTAATCCAATTGGAGAGGAAGCAAAAAATGTAAAGAAGTCAAAGTAAGTTTCACCTGTCTTTTCATCAACAAGATGAATTCCGTTGCTGTTTTGTAAATCAAGTACAATATCAAAGCCATCGGCGAGCATGTACTTGGCTAATGTTTCATGAACTTTAGATGGTTCAATTGAAGGTTTTAATATCATTTCAGGATTTAATACTGATTTCATAAGAAATCTCCTCGAAAGATTTATATATTTTAAAAAATTTATTTAGAAAAAGTTAAGAAGGAAGTTAAAGTTTAAAAGACATTTTCGAAGCTGGAAACGAAGTAGCTTCGGTGGGAAATTGACGATATTTGATTATTAATTCTTTTCATATTTCTTTAGTAAAATTATAACATTTGCAAAAATATTTCAATTCATTTCTTGAATTAAATAAAATTACTTTTTATGTTTGTATGAAATTCATCCAACCAAAAATTGAGGAGCTATCAAGTGAAAAAACTATCACTTTTCCTTTGTGCGTTTCTTGCTTTCCTTTCAACTTCGCTTGCCCAGGTAGAGGTAAGTTCGAGGTTGCAGGAAGCAATTCAAAAAGCTGGTCCCGATGATTATGTCAGAGCGTTGGTGCTACTGAGAGATCAAGTGGATCTTTTAGCTTTGGATCAACGGCTTTATCATGAAAAAGCCACATTAGAAAGAAGAGCTTTTGAAGTAATCACAGCACTTCAGAGAAAAGCTCAGGAAACTCAAACAAACCTTCTTAATTATCTACAGGCAAAAGAATCTGCCGGAGAAGTTTTTCAATATCAATCGTTCTGGGTTTCAAACCTTGTAATGGTTGAAGCAAAACCTGCAGTACTGCTGGAACTGACAAACCGAATGGATATAGCAGAGATGGATCTTGATGCTATTCTTGAACTGGACAAACCTGAAGTAGTGACCAGCGAAGATACACCATCTACTGAAAGCGTGGAACTTGGTCTTCGTGTTATCAAAGCAGATCAACTTTGGGCTATGGGCATAACAGGTCAGGGCAGACTTTTAATGAACATTGATACTGGAGTTTATCCCAACCATCCCGCATTACAGCATAAGTGGAGAGGAAATCATGTTCCCTCAAATCAAGCGTGGTTTGATCCAGGTGGTGGAACAACAACTCCAAGCGATTGCGATGGACATGGTTCTCATACAATGGGAACAATGGTAGGAAGATCCTTAACTACGCCAGATACAGTTGGAGTTGCAATAGATGCTGAATGGATTGCTGCAAAAACAATATGCTCTAGTCCTCATACTTCAAATTCAATCGCAGCATTCCAATGGGCAATGAATCCTGATGGTAATCCAGCTACAATTGATGATATGCCTGATGCAATATCAAACAGCTGGTATGATCCTAATGTAACTAACGAATGTACTGGAATATATAAAACAACTCTTGATGCAGTGGAAGCATCTGGTATTGCAGTGGTTTTCTCTGCTGGCAACAGCGGACCGGGTGCCAGCACAATAACCAAACCGAAAAACATTAACACCAATGAAGTGAATGTATTCTGTGTGGGGGCGATAGATGCTGCTTTATATTCTGGTGGCAATACGAATCCTATTGCAAGCTTTTCAAGCCGAGGTCCATCAGTTTGTGGTGGAACAGGTTCACTTTTAATTAAACCCGAAGTTTCCGCACCTGGTGTAAGCGTTCGCTCTTCGGGAACAGCCACGGGATACAATCTATTAAGTGGAACTTCAATGGCTTCTCCGCATGTTGCCGGTGCAATAGCTTTGCTAAAACAATTTGCTCCTACACTTACAGGTCAGCAAATTAAATTTGCACTTTATAACACTGCTATTGATCTTGGTACAGCTGGTGAAGACAACACCTATGGAACCGGTTTGATTGATGTTGTTGCAGCCCTTATGAGTTTAGGAACACCTGATACTGTTCCTCCAACTACTATTACAGATTTAGCAGTTACCGATCCTACATCAAATTCATTAAGATTAACCTGGACTGCACCTTTGGATACATCAATGGGTGGAGTAGTTCAGTATGATGTTCGCTGGTCACTATCAGCAATTACTGATACCACTTCTTTTTATGCAGCTAATCCTCTTACATATCCGGGCGTACCCGGAGCTCCGGGTTCCCCACAAGAATTGATAGTTTCCGGACTAAACTTCAGTACAACTTATTATTTTGCAATCCGTTCAAAAGATGCTTGGGGCAACTGGTCTGATGTTTCTAACAGTCCATCAGGAACAACATTGGCAGCACCGGTGATAAGTGTAAATCCGACATCAATGCAAAAAGTACTGATGCCGAACACAACTGTAATAGATTCAGTAATGATATCAAATGTATCATCAACAGC
>CALHAB010000134.1 GCA_937934185.1 uncultured Ignavibacterium sp.
TCGGGACCAAGGTTGATGTCCAATTAACCTTTAAGACCCAAATAATTTTTAGTTCTTAATTTAATGGTTTTTAATCGCGGGAATAGCTCAGTTGGTAGAGCGTCCCGACTTGTCGGGACCAAGGTTGATGTCCAATTAACCTTTAAGACCCAAATAATTTTTAGTTCTTAATTTAATGGTTTTTAATCGCGGGAATAGCTCAGTTGGTAGAGAGTCCCGATATGTGTCAAGACCAAGGTTGATGTCCAATTAACCTTTAAGACTCAAATAATTTTTAGTTCTTAATTTAATGGTTTTTAATCGCGGGAATAGCTCAGTTGGTAGAGCGTCCCGATATGTCGGGACCAAGGTTGATGTCGCATTAGCCTTCAAGACCTAAGTAATTATTTGTTCTTATAATTTATTGTTTTTTAATCGCGGGAATAGCTCAGTTGGTAGAGCGCAACCTTGCCAAGGTTGATGTCGCGGGTTCGAGTCCCGTTTCCCGCTCAAAAAAATCCACGTAAAGTGGATTTTATTTTTTTATTGGCGCTGTACCCAAGTGGTCTAAGGGGAAGGTCTGCAAAACCTTTATTCGTCGGTTCGAATCCGACCGGCGCCTCTACTTCTTAATTTCTTTCATCATCAGTTTTCCTTTTAGCAAAACCTTTATTCGTCGGTTCTCCAAAGGATGCTTCGCAGAAGCATCACTAAATGACTTTGACCAACTTTATCAACTTTGTCTTTCTTATTCCAAATTGAAACAAATTCCTAAAATCTCTAATTATGAGATGAATTTATCCTGAAACGCTTTCCAAAAATCTATTTTAGTCTATCTTCAATGGCACTTTGATTGTTTTATTCAAATAACAATTTATCGTGTGTCAAATGAAATCCTTAATAAAAATATTTCTTCTCACAGGTTTCTTTTTATCAATTAACACTTCTTTCGCTCAATCAAATGATAATGAAACTTCTAAAGTTCTTGTCAGATTTAACGAACCTATGTCCCGTGAAGGAATTTTTGATTTATCGAATTATAAAATTATTTCTGAGGATAATCACGAATTAAAAATTTATAAAGTTGGTGTTGTTGAAGGAGATACTGCAGTTGTTCTATTTACTGAAAAACATCAACTGGGAAAAGCTTATAAAGTAATTGTATCAAATCTCAAGGACAAAGCCGGCAATCTTATTCATCAGGAAAATAATTACGCACATTATCAGAAAGAACAATAAACACACTTCTATTACCTTTCACAGTCCCGCATTTGATATTATTTTTGCATTGAAACAATTCAGAAAAATCAGTGCAATATTTAGTCAGTATTTTAATCGGATATTTACTCGGTTCCATTCCTACTGCTTTCCTTGTAATGAAGAAAAAGGGAATCGATATTACTAGTGCAGGCAGCGGAAATGTTGGAGCTATGAATACTTATGAAGTTTCAAAATCAAAGTTTACAGGATTGATAGTCTTCGTTGTTGATTTCAGTAAGGGACTTTTGAGTGTGCTTATTTTTAAAATTATTTATCCTAACGAATTTATCTTCCCTGCGATCGCTCTCCTTTTTGCTGTTTTAAGTCATTGTTTTAATCCGTGGATTAACTTTAAAGGTGGAAGAGGTCTTGCAACTGCTGCGGGTGGAACTATAATTTTATTTCCATACCTTCTATTTTCATGGATAATTATCTGGTTGATCTCTTATGTTTACAAAAAAGATATTCTGCTTTCAAATATTTTGGCTACTCCCCTTTCATTATTTTTAATCTTAGGAAAACCGGAACTTGCTTTCAAATATTCATTCCCTCAACCAAATGATGTTGACTCACTGATTTTATTTTCAATCACAGGTTTGATCATTATTTTTATTAAACATATTGACCCATTAAAAGAAATTATTCAGACATATAAAACAAAAGGAATCAAAAAATGATTTCAAAGAAAACTTATTTTCTTACTGTCGTTGGATTTTTTGTTTTGCTGACTTCAGCATTTCTGTATTTGAATTCCAAACAACAGCAACCGATTAATAAAATTGATGCTCAGTACTCAACAAATTTATCCGCTTTCAGAAATAATATTCAGGATGACATAAATAATTCCAGAAGAAATATTATCACGCAGACAGTTGAAAAAGTTAGTCCTGCAGTGGTTGGTATTAATGTAATAGAAATAAGACAATATCGCGATCCATTCAGTTATTTTTTTGATGATCCGTTTTTCCGTCAGTTTTTTGGAGATCGGGGAAATTACAGACAACGAGTTCAGGGGTTAGGTTCCGGTTACATTATTTCTCCAGATGGTTACATTGTTACAAATGATCATGTTGCTGGCAATGCAAGCGAAATAACTGTAACATTAACTGATGGTTCACATTACAAAGCAGAAATTGTTGGAACTGATCCAACATCTGACATTTGTTTATTGAAGATTGATGGAAAAAATCTGCCTTATCTTGAACTTGGTAATTCAGATGATGTAATCATTGGCGAATGGGTTATTGCCTTGGGTAATCCATTTGGTTTGTTTGAACTGAATGATAAACCAACTGTAACAGTCGGTGTAATTAGTGCAACCGGAATGAATCTCGAGCCGATTAACAACCGTTACTATATCAATATGCTTCAGACTGATGCAGCAATCAACGGCGGAAACAGCGGCGGACCTTTGGTTAATAGTCTTGGTGAAGTAATTGGAATGAACACTCTGATTTTTACCGCTGGTGGAGTTCAGGGAAATATCGGGCTTGGTTTTGCAATTCCAATCAACAAAGTAAAAAGAATTGTTACTGAACTAAAAGAAAAAGGTTCAATCGACAGAGATTTCCAAATCGGAATGAGCATTCAATCTATTGATGAAGGAATAGCTCGGTATTACGATTTGAAAAGCACCAAAGGTGTAATTGTAACTCGTGTTGTACCGAATTCACCTGCAGATGAAGCCGGTATAAAAACAGGTGATATAATTCTTGAAGTTGAAGGTTATAAAATCAATAATGAAAAAACAATCTTCGGTGTGTTTCAGGAATTCAGAGTTGGGCAGACAATTACATTGAAAATTTTAAGAGATAATTCCGAATTAACCAAACGAATGAAGCTGGTGAAAAAATGATTCAACGTTACACACTTCCCGAAATGGGTAAAATCTGGGAAGATAAATTTAAATATGATACCTGGCTTAAAATTGAAATACTTGCCTGTGAAGCCCGTGCAGAGCTGGGCGAAATTCCTTCTGAAGATGTTGAAGTTATTAAATCAAAAGCTAATTACGATATAAAAAGAGTTCTTGAAATTGAAGAAACGACAAAGCACGATGTAATTGCTTTTCTCACAAATGTTGCTGAATATGTTGGACCTGAATCAAGACATATTCATTATGGAATGACCTCTTCTGATATACTTGACACAACTCTCTCCTATCAGATGAAAGCTGCCGGTGAATTAATTCTCAAACAACTTTATTCACTTAAAGATGCACTTAAGAAAAGAGCTATTGAACACAAGAATACACTTTGTATCGGAAGATCACACGGAGTTCACGCAGAACCAACAACAATGGGATTAAAATTCGCTTTGTGGTTTGAAGAAACAAAACGAAATATTGACAGACTCAAAAAGGCAATTGATACAATCAGTGTAGGACAAATTTCCGGTGCTGTTGGAACATTCGAACATCTATCTCCTGAAGTAGAAAAATATGTTTGTGAAAAATTGGGGTTGAAACCTGCTCCTGTTTCAACTCAGGTAATTCAGAGAGACAGACACGCGGAATTTTTAACTACAATTGCAATCATAGGTACAACATTAGAGAAGATTGCAATTGAAATCAGACATCTCCAGAGAACTGAAGTTCTGGAAGCAGAAGAATACTTTTCAAAAGGTCAGAAGGGTTCCTCTGCAATGCCGCATAAAAGAAATCCGATTGTGAGCGAAAGAATTACAGGACTTGCCAGATTACTAAGAAGTAATTCATTGGCAGCAATGGAAAATGTTGCACTCTGGCACGAAAGAGATATTTCACATTCATCAGTTGAACGAGTGATTGTTCCGGATAGTTGCATAGTACTTCATTATATGCTTGATCTTTCAATAAAACTCATTACCAATCTGATTATTTATCCCGATCATATGAAAAGAAATCTCAATCTGACCAGAGGATTAATATTTTCACAAACAATTCTTCTGAAATTGGTTGAAAAAGGATTAACCCGTGAAGAAGCGTATAAACTTGTACAGGAAAATGCAATGAAGGTTTGGGAAGATGAATCAAAAAATCTCAAAGATGAATTACTAAATTCCAAGGAAGTGTCGAAATATCTCACTAAGAAAGAAATAGAAGAAACTTTTGATCATCAAAAGATGTTGAAGAATGTGGATTATATATTTAACAGAACAGTTTTTAAGGAGGAATGAAATGAAAAGCTTTTTGATTTTAATTGTGTTCTCAATATCTCTTCTTTTTACTGCTTGTGGTGGCAATGCAGAAAATCTCAAAATCTCTGATACCGCACCGGACTTTACTCTTCAGGATTCCGAAGGAAATTCATATACTCTATCATCGTACAAAGGTGTATCGCCTGTTGTAATTTATTTTTATCCGAAAGCAGGAACTCCGGGCTGTACAAAACAAGCTTGTGGCATAAGAGACAATTGGTCAAAATTCAGTGATAATGGAATTGTTGTTTTAGGAATCAGTGTTGACTCCAAAGATGATATCAAAGAATTTATTCAGGAAAATAATTTGAACTTCCCTCTTCTTTCTGATGAAAACAAAGAAGTTTCCAAAGCTTATGGTGTTTTGAACAATTTAGGATTAGCGAACAGAATTACATTTGTTGTGGATAAAGAAGGAAAGATAGCAGAAATTATCCGTGAAGTTGATGTACAAAAACACGCCGATCAGGTTTTTGATATTGCGATGAAGCTTAAGTGATTAAGCTTCATCCTTCTTTTTCTTTAATAGTTGATATATTCCTAAGCCTGCCACAGTTAAACCCAGAATACCGCCTGTCGTCTTCATAATTTTTGAGTTGGCGATTTTCTCAAGGCTCATTCCACTTCCAACCTGCTTCATTTCCTGACTTGCATAAATTGAATTCATAAATTCAACTCTGTCTTTAACGGACTTAAATGCGATCATAAGTTTTGCTTTATCATTTAGAGGAGTAAATTCAACTGCACATTTATCAGGATCATTCTCATCAATATCCTCGAGCAATTCAAATTCCCATTTGCCGCGGAAGATAGAATAATTTACAATGCTTCTTGGTTCGCGGGAAAAAAGCGGATCATTAAACACGAGTACTTTTTTACCGTCTTTTTCTATTACTTCTACTTCGTGCTTATTAAGCACTTCATCTTCAATTCCTGCAAGAATATCATCCACCGAAGCGCTGAGTGGATCAGTTTCCTGAGATTTTCTTTTTAATATTTCTTTTGACTTTGCCATATAATCACCTCAATTTCTGTTGTAAAATTAAAAATAATTTAATCAAGAGTTAAGGAAGTTTTTGATATGCAACACAATTTTGATTCAATTATTAGCTTGAATCATATAACCGATTACCTTTATTATAACGATGAGCAAATATTTTAGTAGGAACTTCTAATAAATATTTCAATCTAAATGTTAAAAACTAAATTCGGAAAAATTGTGAAGCGAACAATCATCTTTTTATCACTTTTAGTGATTCCGCTTTTCTTTGTAGCAGAATCTGCACAAACAAATTCTGATCTCATATCAATACCTGATACATTAAAGACAATCAGTCCGGATGCAAAGCATACACTTGAATCTCAACTTGTTACTACAGTATTAACAAGATACCATTATAACAGAGTTCCGCTGAATGATTCTCTTTCGGCACTTATTTTTAATAAATTTATAAATCAATTGGATGGCGGTAAGAATTATTTTCTTAAATCTGATATTGATGAATTCAGCAAATACAAATTTGATCTGGATGATTTTCTTGCAAACAGCAATATTAATTTTTTCTTTGATGTTTTTAATGTTTATCTCAAAAGAGTTTCTCAGAGAATGGATTATATAAACAAACTTCTTGAAAAAGAATTTGATTATTCAACTGATGAATACTTTATAATTAAAAGAGATTCCGTTGATTGGCCAAAAGATGAAAATGAAATGAACGATGACTGGAGAAAAAGAATTAAAAATGATGCTCTCCTTTACAAGCTTAACGGCAAAGACTGGGATTTCATTAAAAGCACAATTCAAAAAAGATATAAAAACATTACCAAATATCTTTTCCAGTATAATTCTGAAGATGTATTTCAACTGGCAATGAACGCATTCGCTGAGACAATTGATCCGCATACGAATTATTTCTCACCAATTACATCTGACAATTTTAAAATTGATATGAGTCTATCTCTGGAAGGAATTGGTGCGAGACTTCAGGTTGAAGATGATTTCACAAAAATCGTTGAAGTAATTCCCGGTGGTCCTGCTGATAAGAGCAAACAATTAAAAGCTGATGATAAAATAATCGGTGTTGCTCAGGGTGAAGATGGTGAGTTTGAAGATGTAATCGGTTGGAGAGTTAATGATGTTGTAAAACTGATTCGTGGTGAAAAAGGTACTGTTGTTAGATTACTTGTCATTCCTGCCGGATCAGACCTTAATGCAAAGCCAAAAGAAGTAAAGCTTGTAAGGGATAAAGTTAAGCTCGAAGATCAGGCAGCGAAAAGTAATCTTCTTGAAATAGAAAATAATGGAAAGAAATTTAAGATAGGCGTAATAAACATTCCTAAATTTTATTCTGACTTTGAAGCACAGCGAAACGGCGAAGAAGGAAAAAGCACTACAAAAGATGTAAGAAGATTAATTTCAGAGCTTGAGACAAAAAAGATAGACGGACTTATTATTGATCTGAGAAATGACGGCGGAGGTTCTTTAACAGAAGCTGTCGAGTTAACCGGATTATTTATCAAAGAAGGTCCGGTTGTTCAGGTTAGAAATTCATCCAACAATATCGAAATAAACAAAGACCCTGATCCTTCAATCGTTTACAGCGGTCCGCTTGCTGTAATGGTAAACAGATTCAGTGCTTCTGCCTCTGAAATTTTTGCCGCAGCTATACAGGATTATGGAAGAGGAATTATTATTGGCGAAAATACTTACGGCAAAGGTACAGTTCAGAATCTTATTGATTTGAATATGTTTACCAATAGAAAAAATATGCGGCTTGGTCAGGTTAAGCTTACAGTTGCTAAATTTTATAGGATAAATGGAAAGACAACTCAAAAACTTGGAGTTAAACCGGACATCGAACTTCCCTCTTATTTTACTGCTGAAGAATTTGGTGAAAGCTCAGAGCCATCTGCTTTACCCTATGATGAAATAAATAAACTTAATTACGAGAAATACTCTGATATTCAAAAATTTATTCCTGAACTGATCAAAAGACATAATGACCGAACTTTGAACGATCCTGATTTTCAATATCTGATCGAACAGATAAAAGAATATCGGGAATCCAGAAATCAAAAGATGGTTTCACTTAATGAAGAAGTAAGAAGAAAACAGAAAGAAGCAGATGAGGAAAGAAAATTTCAGCGTGAAAACGAGTTGAGAAAGAAAAAGGGATTAAAACTTCTTGATAAAGGTGAGATTCCTGAGGACAAATTAGATAATACTGACTACATCTTAAATGAGTCAGCAAAAATTTTATCTGACTATATTATGTTATCAATAGGTTAACAATAAAAAGAATTAAGATTTATTTTTTCCATTAGTTTTTCTTTGATAACAGGTAGTAAAGTTTCATTGAAAGCAAAGTCGAGGTCAGTATCAACCTTGAATATCATCGGATCGTAAATACTCTGTGAATATTTAACAAACTTTGCAATAAGTTCTTCAGCAGATTCCTGCAGCAGTTCCATCGGAATCGAACGAAGCAGATTTAATTCAAGTGTTTCCTTCGGTTCTTCAGATTCCCAGTTAATTGTCAGTTCATACAAAAATATCTTAAATAATTTCTTTTCATTATCGGGTGCAATCAGATATCCTTTACCTTTGAATTTATCAAACTCACTTAAGCAGTTTATCTGAATATTTTCATAGACAAATTCTTTGAGTGCATAACATTCAGCTAAAACCTGATTATTCATATTCAAAGCCCAGCTTACAAAATCAATTAACTTATTCAACTGATAACTGATTTTGTGTGCTTTATCGAGCATAACCATTCTGTCATTAACCATCGTGCCGTTTACTTCTTTATCAAGCCAGTCCTTTGATTCGATATTTTCCGCCAGAAGTTCCTGAAATCTCTGATTAAGATTAAGAGAATAATCAAGAACCGGATAAAGCTGATTCTTTTTTAACTGATTGTGCCACTGCTTGAGAGTACTCAGAAAATTGTATCTGTTAATCTCCCAATCAGAGCCGCAGGATGTGAGTTTTTTGATGTCAATATTCATTTCAGCAACAGTATTTATTAAACTTGTAAGCAAAATTTCAAATATCGAACCAATCATTTTAAGTTATAAAAATTGGTATGCCAGGTAAAGTTTTCTCAGCTATCTTTTAATTATTAAAGGAATTAAAAGGATATGAAATTTTTTCAGGTAAAACTTAGAGGTGTTGAAAAAGAAAATTTGTATTGAATGTAAAAAAGAATGGAGGTAAAAATTTCTTTTACCTCCAATTTTGAATAATTATATCTCGAACTTAATTCCCTGAGCAAGTGGCAGGTCAGTTCCATAGTTGATTGTATTAGTCTGACGGCGCATATAAGCTTTCCACGCATCAGAACCGGATTCTCTTCCGCCTCCGGTTTCTTTTTCTCCACCAAAAGCTCCACCAATTTCTGCACCTGAAGTTCCGATATTTACATTGGCTATTCCACAGTCTGAACCTTCTGCCGATAAGAATATCTCAGCTTCTCTTAAATTATTT
>CALHAB010000135.1 GCA_937934185.1 uncultured Ignavibacterium sp.
ATCGGTGGCAGAGTTTATTCATTCAATGATGAAGAGACAAATACCGAAATTGATAATGGTCAGCATATAATGGTGGGCTGCTATAATGATACAATTAACTTTCTGAGGATAATTGATTCTTATAGATTTCTTAAAATTCAGGAATCTCTTCAAATAAATTATCTATCAGAAAATGGAAATAATTTCAAACTACAAGCATCGTGCTCATCATATCCTTTTAATTTACTTTTCGGATTGCTTCGTTTTAGTAAGCTAAATCTGTCTGAGAAACTATCTCTGTTAAAGCTATTTATAAAAATCAGATTTCAGGACTCAGAAAAACTTTACGGACTGAGTGTTAATCAATGGTTAAAGCAGGAAAAACAGTCTGAAAAATCTATTAAAATATTTTGGGAGATTATTTCTATTGGTGCTTTGAATACTTCAACTGATCAAGCATCAGCAAAAATATTTTGTGATATACTGAAAGAAATTTTCTGGAAGGATAAAAATTCATCCAGGATAATTCTTCCTTCACTTCCGCTTTCAAAAACATTCTGCGAACCTGCAATTAACTTCATAAAAAGAAATGGTGGAGAAGTAATATATTCTGAACGATGTACTTCACTTGAATTTGATAGTGAGAAGGTTATTAGAGTAAATACTGATAAAAATGTTTATGAAGATTTTGATTTCGTAGTATCAGCAATTCCATTTTATGCGCTGAAAAAAATAATTAATAAGAACTTACTTGATAAGCAGCCGGAATTTCATTACTCATCAATTCTGAATGTTCATCTCTGGGTTAAAAAAAATTTTCTTCAAGAGGATTTTTATGCTTTTTACGACTCAGAACTTCATTGGTTATTCAATAAAAGAACTCACTGGAATATTGTTATAAGCAATGCAGATAAGTTTATGCAAATAAGTAAAGAAGAAATTTACACTTTTATAATTACTGAGCTTAAAAAATTTATTTCCATTAAAGATGAAGAAATTCTTTCTTATAAAGTAATCAAAGAGAAAAGAGCTACATTCGTTCCCGATGAGGTTACTTTGAAGAACAGACCCTCAACAGAAACAAAAATTAAAAATCTTTTCATAGTTGGTGACTGGGTTGATACAAAACTTCCTGCTACAATTGAAAGTGCAGTGAGAAGCGGAAGAATTGCTGCGGAGTTAATAAACCTCCGAGGTTTTTAAAGACCTCGGAGGTTTGATTTTCTTTCTCTACAAACCTTCTTCACTTAAAAGATAAACCATCACAGCCATTGCAGCAGTGCCCAATTCAAATTCTCTCGGATGAACTTCTTCAAAAACATCATTGGCTGAATGATGCAAATCCATATATCGCTGATCATCTGGAACAAAGCCAAGTAATGCTTTCGCATTTTTAATTTTGCTGACATCAACTCCGCTGCCGCCTTTTTTAATCCACTCAATTGAAGCTCTTTCGAGTACAGGTAACCATTCAGAAATTTTATTAATTATAAAAGAGTCACTATCAACATAAAATCCAACAGGGGTGAATGCACCTCTGTCAGCTTCGATTGCAGCAATATGTTTCTCTGTTGAAGTCATTGCAAATTTTCCATACTCAATTCCGCCACGAGAACCATTCTCTTCATTTATGAATAAAACGCATCTGATAGTTCTTTTTTGTTTTATATCAAGTCGTTTGAATAAATCAAGGACTTCAATTGATTGAATACATCCTGCCCCGTCATCGTGAGCACCACATCCAACATCCCAGCTGTCAAAATGTCCTCCGACAACTATTATTTCATCAGGAAATTCTGTCCCTTTAATTTCACCAATCACATTGAATGATAGAGCATCTTCAAAAGTTTTGCAATTCAATCTGAGCTTTAATAAAAGGTCAGGATTTAATTTTAATTGTTCACTAAGAAAATCAGAATCCAGATAACCTATTGCAGCAGCAGGAATTTTAGGTAAACTATCAACATAAAGCATAACGCCTGTGTGGGGAACATTATCATATTTAGTTGTAACTGATCTTATTACAACTCCAACAGCTCCATACTTTGCTGCTTCGATTGCTCCGTAAACTCTTTGATCAACAGCAGAACCATAACCGGAAAAAGTATTTATCAATCCCTGATCAATTGGTCTGTTGAAAAAAACAATTTTGCCTTTAACCTCTGATGCTTTTTGTTTTAGCTCATCAAAAGATTTTATTTCAATTACATTTGCTGTAATTCCATTTTCATCGGTAGAAATGCTTCCTCCCAGAGCGAGCACATTTAACTCTTTTATCAGATTACTATTTTTATAAACAGCACAGAATTCTTTTTCTCCTCTTTCCCAATGAGGAACCATAACCGGCTGAAGCCACACAGAGTCAAAACCAAGCTGTTTCATTTTATTTTCTGCCCAGTGGATTGCTTTCAATGAGTTCTCTGAACCGCTTAGTCTCGGTCCGATTTCACATAATTCTTTCAACCAATCATATCCTTTCCGATCTCTCAAAGCTGTTTTGGTAAGAGTGTCTGCAACAGAAATATAATTGTTTATCTTTTCATTCTGTGCAAATGACAATTCACTTGAAAGTAAAAACAGGGGAATGAGTAATGAGAATTTTAGCATTTCTATTCCAAAATTTTTCAGCAAAATTAGTTATGGCACAGTTAATTCAAAATCAGAATAAATTCTTATCTTACTCGACAAGAAATAATTTTTTATGGATTCGAAAGCCAGATATTACATAGATAAACTTGGGTTAGAAAAACATCCTGAAGGTGGATATTATCGTGAGATTTATCGTGCGGGCGAAATGTTTTTCACTGAAACAATTCCTGCAAAGAAGTTAAACAAGAAAAATATTTCTACCTCGATTTACTTTCTTTTGAATGGAAGAGATAAATCCTTATTCCACCGATTGAAGTCAGATGAAATCTGGCATTTTTATGATGGGTGTGATGTTAAAATCTATATCATTGACATTAAAGGTAATCTTAGCGAAGTTCAATTAGGTAAAAGCAGTGAAGTTTTTCAATTTGTGATTCCAAAGAATAACTGGTTTGCAGCCGAACTGATTGATAAAAATTCTTTTGCATTGGTTGGCTGTACTGTTTCGCCGGGATTTGATTTCAAAGATTTCGAACTTGCTGACAGGAACAAGCTTTTGAAAAAGTATCCTGAATATGAAAGACTGATAAAACGATTTACAAAACAGTAAACGGCATCTAAAATTTTGACCTAAAAAAAATTAAAATAAATTTTATGTTTTATATGTATAAAAAGTACTTTCTTGAAAATATTACTTACTTTGACTTATTTTTTCGAACAAAAATAGGAGTCATATCGAAAAATACCTCTACTGTATTGTTTAATATTCTGTTAGGTGTTCCTCATTAAACGCGCGTTAAAAAATTCCGTTAAAGATTTCATCCGGATTATTCTGGGTTCACTAATAATTTTTTATGCCGGAATAAATCTCGGTTTTAATTCATCTGTAAAATCTCAGATGAATAAAGAAATCTGGAGAGAGATATGTTTTAATCTTATTACTCTTCAGAAACAAATTGATTTGCAACAATCACCATTAACCGGTCAGCCGGTTTCTGATCCGTCTTATAATGGTGAGATGAGAATTCCACTTTACAACACTCCACCCGACACCGGATTAGATAAAAATATTGACTCAACTTTATTGCAAGGGGATTCACTTTTTGTAACTGAACAAGATACAGGGAAAACTGCACTTGATACAGTTAAGGTAATTCTGAACAAGGATTCTTTAAGATTATATCAGTGGTCGCAGGATTCAACTGCAAGAGTTGAGCACTTCAGATATGTAAGAGAAGATGTTCCTTTTGTTCGTTTAAAACAAAAACGGCTTCCAAAATTTTTTGTTGAACCCTCACCAACTTTTAAGCAGCGAAAAATTACTATTGACTCAACAGGAAAATTTGTTGAAATAAGAGAGCTGATTGCCGGCAAGGAAACAAAGATATTATTAAGAATGCCGATTGAGGAATACATACAGGAAAGATTAAAAGTTGAAGAAAGGAAAAAATGGGAAGAAGTTGGTTATGCTTACGAACTTAAAACAGGTAAAGTGGGTCTTCAGGAGTTAATGAAAAGCATTACCGATTTTGAAATTCCGCTGCCGAAAGTTGGTGTGTTAAGTATATTCGGCGAGCCAAAGATCAGTTTGAAGATCGGTGGTGCAGTTCAGATACACGGTGCCTGGAGAAATGAAACTACTGAAGGTGTTACTGCTTCACGACTCGGCAACACAAGAAACGAACCTGACTTCAAACAGCAGGTTCAGATAAATGTAAACGGAACGATCGGAGATAAATTAAATATCAGTGCTGACTGGAATACAGAGCGGACATTCGAATATGAAAATCAGCTCAAAATAAAATATACCGGTTATGAAGATGAAATAATACAAAGTATTGAAGCGGGAAATGTTTCATTGCAGACATCACCATTAGTAGGTGGCAGTGAAGCACTCTTTGGTATTAAAGCATTATTAAAAATGGGTCCTTTCACATTGACTACAATTGCAAGTCAGAAGAAAGGCGAAACAAAAGAAGTTGAAGTTTCCGGCGGAACTACTGCAAGCGAATTTCAGAAAAGAGCATATGATTACTCTACCAATCACTATTTTGTTGATACAGTTTATGCAGA
>CALHAB010000136.1 GCA_937934185.1 uncultured Ignavibacterium sp.
CGATGGAAATAATTGGATGATTTATGATTTGCGAACGACACTTGAGCCGAACATTTCTGTTTCAAGGTGTTGGGGGTCAAGTAGCAATGATATGTATTTTGTAGGGAGAAATGGCAACATAGCACACTGGGATGGAAGGAAATGGACGAAGATAGAAAGCGGGACGAACAAACACATAATGAGTATTTACGGGGTTAAAATAAAAAATTCAGACTTTTATGAAATCCTTTGCACAACGGATAATACAGATGTAATAGGTGGGGGAAACGGAGAAATAATAAAAATTGATAATAATAAAACACAGATACTAAATACATCCGAAATAATGACCTGTTGTCTAAATGATATATGGTTCAAGTCCCAAAGAAAGTATATTGTTGTTGGAGCGGGTATGTGGGAAAGTAATAACCTTAATAAAGGCTGGAAAGAGATAACATTGAATCCGCCGACAGTAAAAACCTCAATATCAGGTAATTCTTACAACGACATAATCGTAGTTGGATCGTTTCAGAGCGTAGTACACTGGAATGGAAAGAGTTGGCGAAACTATTTCTCGATGAGTTCAGGACCATTTTCATCAGTTAAAATGAAATCAAATCTTGTGGTTGCCGTGGGATTTAAGAATAACAGAGGATATATCCTGGTTGGTAAACGATAATAATTGAAAGGAGAAAAAAATGAAAACAAAATTAGTTCTCACAATAACTATTCTGCTTATATCAAAACTTCTTTTTAGTCAGCCAAGTGCTGTTAAATTTCACACTTTGGATTTTGATTTTTATTCAGGAATTTATAATGATAATGGTATAACATTAGAGAACAAATATTCTGAAATCATAGCGGTGTATATATTTACAAATTGACAGCGGGCTCATTTATATCAAGTAAGAAGATGATGGTGATAAAGTAAATAGTATCTTTAGGTTGGGTTATTGTAAGCTAATGAATTGCATTGAAGTTAAAAAGGCGAGTCAAAACTGACTCACCTTTTTGTTTTACTTTAAAGATCCTCAAACCAAACTTTCTTCCTAAACAAAAACCATTTCTTCTAAAGTAAATAATCATTCGGTTAAAACTTCAACACGATTTTATACAAAAACTAGCTTGAATAATTCATATTATAACCACTGAAAAAAGACATAAAGAAACTCCACATAGCGGCAAAGAAAATTATCACGAGAACTAGCATAATTAGTGCAAAAAGGAGTGAAGCCTGCGCCCAGGTTTTTTTGCTTGGATGAGTATCACCACCGAAAGCCCAGACAAATAACATTATAAAACCAACTAATGGAATTGCCTGTATCAAGAGAGTAATCAGCCAATCACCAAGCGTCATTGGTTTGTATTGCTGTTGAAATCCACTCTGATTGAATTGGTTCATTTGTTCCATAGATACCTCCTTGTGATTTGTTAATCTATATCGAAATTTATTCTTAAATCATATGGATAGCAATAAAATATCACAAATATTTTAGTGTAAGCAATAATCATTACTGAATCAGTTATTTTCTTAAAAGTGGAAAAAACAAAGTTCTATGATTTTCAGTAATGAAACTCATCACTAAAACAATACTAAAAAACTTCGTTTTTAGCCAATAATTGCTGGTATTATTATTGGGCAGAACCGAAGAATCATTCAATCTGAAATCAACAATATTAAAAATTAAACGGTAAAAAAATGGATAGAAAAAAAGTTACAGTTGATGGTAATGAAGCCGCAGCGTATGTGGCCTACAATACTAATGAAGTAATAGCAATTTATCCTATTACTCCATCTTCAAACATGGCAGAATGGTGTGATGCCTGGTCTGCAGTTGGAAAGAAAAATATCTGGGGAATTGTTCCTCAGGTAACAGAAATGCAAAGTGAAGGTGGTGCTTCGGGTGCTGTTCACGGTGCATTACAAAGTGGAGCACTTACTACAACTTTTACTGCTTCACAAGGTTTACTGCTTATGATTCCAAATATGTATAAAATTGCAGGTGAACTTACACCTACAGTTTTTCATGTTTCTGCAAGATCAATCGCTGCTCAGGCACTCTCAATATTTGGCGATCATTCAGATGTGATGGCTGTTCGTCAAACCGGATTTGCATTACTTTCTTCCGGCTCTGTGCAGGAAGTTATGGATTTTGCACTAATCGCTCAGGCAGCTACTCTTGAGTCACGAATTCCTTTCCTCCACTTCTTTGATGGTTTCAGAACTTCTCACGAAGTAATGAAGATTGAACAGCTCACTGCTGATGATATGAAGGCAATGGTTGATGATAAGCTGGTAATCGAACATAGAAAAAGAGCATTATCACCCGATCATCCTTTCATAAGAGGTACTGCTCAAAATCCTGATGTTTACTTTCAGGGACGCGAAACTGTTAATCCTTTTTATGCTGCTTGTCCGGCTATTGTTCAGAAGCAAATGGACAAGTTTGCTAAACTCACAGGCAGACAATATCACTTGTTTGATTATGTTGGTGCACCTGATGCTGAAAGAGTAATTATTCTTATGGGTTCAGGCACTCAGGCAGTTGAAGAAACCGTTGAATATCTTGTATCCAAAGGTGAAAAGATTGGTGCAATTAAAGTAAGATTGTACAGACCATTTTCAATTGATCATTTCATAAATGCATTACCAAAAACAACAAAATCAATTGCAGTATTAGACAGAACAAAAGAACCCGGCTCTGCAGGAGAACCTTTATATCAGGATGTTATCAATGCTATTTCAGAAAAATACATGAATGGTGAGCTTGGTTTTGCTTATCCCAAAATTGTTGGCGGAAGATACGGCCTATCATCCAAAGAATTCACACCTGCAATGATAAAAGCTGTGTTTGATAATCTGGCATCAGACAAACCTAAAAACCATTTTACAGTTGGTATAATTGACGATGTTAGTAACACAAGTCTTGATTTCGATCCGAACTTTTCTGTTGAAGCACCTGAAACTTTCCGTGGAAAATTTTATGGTCTTGGTGCCGACGGAACTGTTGGTGCAAACAAAAATTCAATTAAGATTATTGGAGAAGGAACAGATTATTATGCACAGGGATATTTTGTTTATGATTCCAAAAAATCCGGTTCAGTTACCGTATCACACTTAAGATTCGGACCGAAACCTATTAAGTCAACCTATCTCATCAACAAAGCAAACTTCATTGCATGCCATCAACAGGTATTTTTAGAAAAGATGGATATGCTTGAGGATGCAATTGAAGGTGCAACATTCCTGCTGAATACAAAAGTACCTAAGGAACAAGTCTGGGATTCACTTCCAGAAAAAGTTCAGAAAGATTTAATTGATAAGAAGATGAAACTTTATGTAATTGATGCTTATAAAGTTGCTAACGAAACCGGAATGGGAGTAAGAATCAATACAATAATGCAAACTTGTTTCTTCGCAATATCAAACATCTTTCCGAAAGAAGCGGCAATCGGATTAATTAAAGACTCTATCAAAAAAACTTATGGTGCCAAAGGTGATAAAATTGTTCAGATGAACTTTGATGCAGTTGATAAAACTCTCGACAACTTATTTGAAGTGACTGTGCCGAATAAAATCACAAGCAAAGCACAACTGCAGCCACCAGTTACTCCAAATGCTCCTGAATTCGTTAAGGAAGTTTTAGGAAAAATTATTGCTGGTAAAGGTGACTTAATTCCTGTAAGCAAAATGCCTGTTGATGGTACATACCCATCAGCAAGTGCACGATGGGAAAAAAGGAACATTGCTCTTGAAGTACCTGTTTGGGATCCTGAAACCTGTATTCAATGTAACAAGTGTGTTATGGTTTGTCCTCACGCTACAATCAGAGCAAAGGTTTATGAAGAAAAATATCTTGCCGGCGCACCGGAAACCTTTAAATCAACAAAGTTTAAAGCAAAGGATTATGGAGAAGGGTTACTCTATACACTGCAGGTTGCTGTAGAAGATTGTACCGGCTGCGGACTTTGTGTTGATGTATGTCCTGCAAAGAATAAAAAAGAAACAAAACTCAAAGCTATAAATATGGAAGAGCAGCTTCCTCTTCGTGAAAGAGAAAGAGCTAACTGGGATTTCTTCCTCAGCATTCCTGATTTGGACAGAAGAAAAGTTGCCGTGTCTAAAGTTAAAGACTCACAATTCCTTGAGCCATTGTTTGAGTTCTCCGGAGCTTGTGCTGGCTGCGGCGAAACACCTTATGTAAAACTTGTAAGCCAGCTGTTTGGCGACAGAGCAATTATAGCAAATGCAACCGGCTGTTCATCAATTTATGGTGGTAATCTTCCAACAACTCCATGGTCAGTCAATAAAGAAGGAAGAGGACCAGCGTGGTCAAATTCACTATTTGAAGATAATGCGGAATTCGGACTTGGTTTCAGACTAGCAATAAATAAACATCGGCAGCAAGCAATTGATTTACTTAAGAAGTATTCTGATGAAATCGGAAATGAGCTGGCTAATACGATTATAAATGCTGATCAAAAGGATGAAGCCGGTATCTATGAGCAAAGAGAAAGAGTAGAGTTACTCAAGAAAAAAGTAAATGAACTTATCAATGCAGGTGCTAACGGAAAAGCATCTGACTTAAATCATTTACTTAGTGTTGCAGATTATCTTGTTAAGAAATCTGTCTGGATTATTGGTGGTGATGGCTGGGCTTATGATATCGGATATGGTGGACTTGATCATGTTATTGCTTCAGGCGCAAATGTAAATCTTCTGGTGCTTGATACTGAAGTTTATTCCAACACTGGCGGACAAAGTTCCAAAGCTACGCCTCGTGGAGCTGTTGCTAAGTTTGCTGCTGCTGGTAAACCAGCTGGTAAAAAAGATCTGGGACTAATGGCAATGACTTACGGAAATGTTTATGTTGCAAGGATTGCAATGGGCGCAAATGATCAGCACACACTTCGTGCTTTCCTTGAAGCAGAAGCTTATGAAGGTCCGTCTTTGATTATTGCCTACAGTCATTGTATTGCTCACGGAATTAATATGGCAACAGCTATGAATAATCAGAAAGCTGCTGTTGATTCCGGTTACTGGCCTTTGTACAGATACAATCCTGAATTAGCAAAAGAAGGAAAAAATCCATTCAAACTTGATTCAAAAGGGTTGAAGATTCCTTTGAAAGATTACGCTTATATGGAAACAAGATATAAGATGTTGACCAAATCTCATCCTGAACTTGCAGCAAAGCTTATTCAGGAAGCACAGGAAGATGTGATTAAGAGATGGAAAGAATATGAAAGATTAGCTTCGTGGGATCCACAAAAAGAAACAATACAATAAGGTAAGAATAACAGCGCGGGAATTTTTTCCTGCGCCCGTTAAAAAAGTTTATTGAAAAATTAAAAGGAAATAAAATGGATTTATCAACTAATTATCTCGGACTCAAACTAAATTCACCGATTATTCCATCAGCCGGACCATTATCAGAAAAAATATCAAACATCCGCGAAATGGAAGATGCCGGTGCAGGTGCAGTTGTTCTTTATTCACTTTTTGAAGAACAAATCGAGCACGAGCAAATTGAACTTGATTATCACACATCTGTTCATGCTGAAAGTTATGCCGAAGCAACTTCATATTTTCCCGAGCCGTTTGAATTCAAAACCGGTCCTGATGAATATCTCGAACATATCCGAAAAGCTAAAGAAGCTGTAAACATTCCGGTCATCGCAAGTCTCAACGGAAAATCTCTTGGCGGCTGGACTGAATATGCTAAACTTATTGAGCAAGCCGGTGCTGATGCACTTGAACTTAATATCTATCTTCTCTCAACAGATACAGAACGCTCGGCTAATCTTGTTGAACAAATGTATATTGATATAGTTAAATCGGTTCGTTCTTCAGTACAAATTCCTATTGCAGTTAAAATGCATCCGTTCTTTACTTCAACTTCTTATATGGCAAATCAGTTTGCTAAAGCCGGTGCAAACGGACTTGTTCTGTTTAACAGATTTTATCAACCGGATATTAACCTTGAAAAACTTGAAGTAGAACCAAATGTACTTTTAAGCACACCGATTGAAATGAGATTGCCTCTCAGATGGATTGCAATTCTTTACGGAAAAGTTCAGGCAGATCTTGCAGCAACAAGCGGTGTTTATACTGCAGAGGATGTAATCAAACTTACTATGGCTGGTGCAAAAGCAACCCAAATGTTAGCCGCTCTGTTGAAATTTGGAATTGGTCATATAGCAGATGTATTAAGCGGAATTAAAATCTGGATGGAAGAACACGAATATGAATCTTTAAGTATGATGCGTGGAAGTATGAGTTATATGAATGTTGATAATCCCTCTAAATTTGAACGCGCTAACTATATGAAAGTTCTTCACTCGTACAAATAAAAATTCATTTGACTTGTCAGGCGGTGAAATATCAACGCCTGACAAGTTATCGATTAAAAATTTCCTTTCAACACTTCTTTTTTATTCCACAAATTTTTCCGATTTGTGATAAATGCCAAGCTCAGTTTGAACTTATATCAATATCTTTTGTTTCAAGAGAAAACAAAAATTTGATATGTCATTATTCTTTATAATATTCTTTACAGTTTACACATCACTTAACTATTATGTTTTTATTCGCGGATGGCAAACAATTGGCAATTATCCTATCATCAAAATAATCTATTTGATGTTATTCGTGCTGATCGCTTATGGTTATGTGTTTACAAAGATTCTTTATAAAGTTCTTCCACCTTTGATTTACGATCTCTGGCTTGGTGCAGGAGCTATCTGGTTTGCTTTTCTGGTCTATTTTATTCTTTCATTACTGCTGATTGATGTTGTCAGATTTTTTGATTCAAAGTTTCAGTTTCTTCCGGAAATTTTCAGAAGCAGCGATTATAGCATTAAAAGATACACAGCACTTGTAGTAATAGCTGTTGTAAGTTTGATTGTTTTTTTAGGTAATCTTAACAAAAGAGATATTGAAATAAGAACTTTAGAACTTACACTATCGAAAGGACAGAGCAAACTCAGTGAACTTAATGTTGTAATGGCAAGCGATATCCATCTCTCACCAATTGATGGTGAAAGACTTCTCGCAAGAGTAGTTGATAAAATTAATTTACTTAATCCCGATGTTGTTCTTCTTGCCGGCGATATTGTTGATGACAAAGCTGAAATTCTTGAAGCCAGAGGTATTGGTAAATCATTTCATAATCTAAAAACCAGGTACGGTGTTTACACAATTAATGGTAATCACGAATTCATTAATGGCGTTGAAGCATCTGTTCTTTATGCAGAGCATCTTGGATTTAAGACAATCAGAGATGATTATGTTTTAATTGACAGCAGTTTTTATGTGATCGGAAGAGAAGACAGATCAATGCCTCAGTTTACAGGAAAACAAAGAAAATCACTTGAAGAGATTATTGCAAATATTAATCACGATTATCCTAAAATTCTGCTCGATCATACACCCATCGGTTTAGAAGAAGCTGAACAGAATAATATTGACATTCAACTTTCCGGACACACTCATCACGGACAAATATGGCCAGGTAATCTTATTACCCAAATGATTTACGAAGTCAGCTGGGGTTATAAGAAAAAGGGTAATACACATTATTATATTTCGTCTGGTGCCGGAACCTGGGGACCACCTGTAAGAACCGGAAGTAGAAGTGAAATTGTAAATCTCAAAATTAAATTCGAGTAATTTTATTAATAAAAAATGTCACGCCTGCTTTTAATTACTTAACAAGCGTGACGAAATAATTTATTGAGAATAATGTGTAATCCTGGTTGCTGGCTTAAAACTTCTAAACATCATCTTCACCGCTTCACCGCAACTGAAGGTTGCGGCTACTTAAGGTTGCGGCAACATTGAAATTTTGATTACATTACCAAAGCCATTATCGCTTTCTGAACATGCAATCTGTTTTCTGCTTCGTCAAATATCACAGAGTTTGGTGAATCGGCTACTTCATCAACAACTTCTTCACCGCGATGTGCAGGCAGGCAATGCATAAACAGATAATCTTCTTTGGCATGCTTTACTAGCTTTGGATTAACCTGAAATCTTGCAAACTTCTTCTTTCTTTCCTCAGCTTCTTCTTCCTGACCCATTGAAGCCCATACATCAGTATAAACAATATCAGCATTTTTAACTGCTGCAACCGGATCATCAAGTATTTCAACTTTGCTTCCCATATAAGCTGCAAACTTTTTAGCATTGGCTACAATATCCTTATTCGGTTTATAACCAGATGGAGAAGCAATTGCGATATTCATTCCAACTTTTGAACATCCGTTCAATAAGCTGTGAGCCATATTATTTCCATCGCCAATGTATGCAAGTTTTAATCCCTGAAGTTTTCTTTTCTTCTCAAGAACTGTAAATAAATCAGTAAGAACCTGACAAGGATGAAGCAAATCAGTCAATCCATTTATAACCGGAATATCAGCATACTTTGCAAGTTCAACCACATCATTGTGATCGAATGTACGAATCATTATTCCGTTCAGATATCTTGAAAGCACTCTTGCAGTATCAGCAATACTTTCACTTTTGCCAAGCTGTAAATCATTCGGTCCGAAATACATTCCAAGACCGCCAAGCTGATAAATTCCGGTTTCGAATGAAACGCGTGTTCTTGTCGAACGCTTTGTAAAAATCATCCCGAGCGTTTTGCCTTCAAGATATCTGTGTGGTTCATTTGTATATAGTTTTTGTTTTAATGAATGAGCCACATCAAATATTTCATAAATTTCTTCAAGTGTAAGATCTGCAATTGAAATCAGATCTTTGCCTTTCATATTAACAGCCATGATAAATCTCCATAATTATTTTTTGAGTCATTTTAATTAGTCCGGAATTATTCTCGTTCCGCAAGCTGAATCACCAAGTTGAGTTGATTCGGTAATCACAGTTTCTTTTCCGCCATTCTCTACAAAATTAATTGCTGCAAGAATTTTCGGTCCCATACTACCGGCACCAAATTCGCCTGCTTCATAATATTTTTTTGCATCCGATACTTTTATGAAATCGAGTTGCTGCTGATTTGGTTTATTAAAATTGATATAAACTTTTGGTACATCTGTAAGAATAAAGAATTCATCTGCTTCAATTTCATAAGCAAGTAAAGCTGATGCAAGGTCTTTATCAATTACAGCTTCAACTCCGTGAAGCATTTTATTTTTATCCTGATAAACCGGAACACCACCTCCGCCGGCAGCGATAACAATATTTCCCTTTCTGACGAGATCTTTTATAATTTTTTTATTGATAATATCTTTTGGCTGCGGCGAAGCAACAACTCTTCTCCATCCTCTTTTACGGGCATCTTCTTTAAATACAAAGTTATTAATTCTTGCGAGCAGGTCAGCTTCTTCTTTAAGATAAAATGGTCCGATTGGTTTGGATGGATTTTCAAAAGCAGGATCATCTTTATCAACAAGAACCTGAGTAACAATAGTTACAACATTTTTTCTGAGTTTGTTTTCAGTCAGAATATTTTTCATTTGCCGTTCAATCATATAACCGATTCCGCCTTGCGAATCAGCTACACAAATATCCAGCGGCATTTTAGGAATTTTATAAGTGTTATAACCAGCTTCATTACGAAGCATAATATTACCAACCTGAGGACCATTGCCGTGAGTAATAACTATGTTATAATCTTGCTTAAGAAGTTTTATGAGGTTAATACAGGTATCGTAAGTGTTTTTTTCCTGCTGCTGGATTGTTCCGATTTCGTTTCCGCGAAGGAGTGCATTGCCGCCTAATGCAACCACAGCTGTTTTGCGCATAAAAATCCTTTTTATTCATTAGCAACATTGACAAATTTTTTTTAGAATTACATTGTAAACTTAAATAAGCTCGTACTGAAATAAAATCAGATTTAATATGGTCGAAAAGAACAATGAACTGCTGAAATCAATGCTGCAACCGGATAATATGATCCGGCTTTATGCAAGCGGGGCATTCCCGATGGCAGATGATTCCGGACAAATAAATTGGTATATGCCAGAAATAAGAACAATTATTCCTCTCGACAATTTTAATATTCCACGCTCTGCCAGGAAAGCAATTGAAAAACAAAATTTTGAAATAAAGTTTGACAATGATTATTTAAGCGTTATAAAAGGTTGTGCAGACCGGCCTTCAACTTGGATTTCAGATGAACTTATTGTGGCTTACCGGAGATTGCACAAGCGAGGTTATCTCCATACAGTTGAAACTTATCAGAACGGAAAGCTTGTTGGTGGTTTGTATGGAATTATATTTCGTGGTGCGTTCTTTGGTGAGTCAATGTTTTCAAAAGTATCGCAGGCATCCAAGGCAGCTTTAATTGCATTGCTTCATCATCTCAGAGAAAAAGATTTTGTTTTACTTGATGTACAGTATATGACAGAGCATCTGAGAATGTTTGGGGCAATTGAGATTTCGTGGGAAGAATACAGTTCACTTCTGCAAAAAGCTTATCTCTCAGGTTGTAGTTTTTAGGTATAAGGTATAAAGGTATAAGGTCCAGAATAAGATTTGTTACTCCTGACTTAAACCAAAGTTCCTCTGTTTACTGTTGTAAGAAGCCGAGGACTGCCCAGAACTCCGTTGTGTTTTACTTGTCTCCAGATTTGATATTTTGTTACATAAGCGTTTGGATGTTCATTCCAGTAAAGAACAATTGTTTGGTTATAAACCTGACCAGTGTGAAGATTTCTGTTTGCTATCGAGGGTTTGCCAATATAATATGCGGTAACATTAAAACTATTAAGTATGTTGTAATAAGTTCTTGGATTTTGAGTATTCCCATCCTGCCAATGATTAAACTGATACTTAATATAATTTTGTTCATCGTTAGGAATTTCAAATTTTACAGAACCACCTTTTTTCACTTCAACAGTTTGGGGTGCACTTATTGGAATACCATCATTTACTTTAACATTGCCCTTATAGGAAAGACCAACAAAATTATTTTGAACCGTGATATTATAAAACGGGACATAATTTGCAGTAAAACTTTCCCCAAAGCCGTTATAAATGTTTAGATTTATTGATGCTGTCCGAGTCGGATCAGAAGCAATTGGTTGATCAAATTTATTTTTCCATTCCTTATATCCAACCCAAGCAGAACCATCATACTGTCGATCATCGGCTTCTAAAATGTGCTCACCTCCGC
>CALHAB010000137.1 GCA_937934185.1 uncultured Ignavibacterium sp.
TACTTCTGAAACCTGTTCGTATTTGAATGGAAATTTGAAATAATAAAAGTCCTTGTCTTCTTTAATAACTTTATCTTTAGTAAGAAAATATTTTTCAATTTTTGAATGATCATTGTTATCGGGCAAGTATCTTAGATACAATCCATCCTCATACTGCCACTTTGGTAATCTGATTTGTTTATGTGGGAACAGATAAGCTAAATCTATAGCAATCTTACGGGTAATTCCGTATTTGTCAACATAAAGGTAAATTGGTCTCATAATTTTTTATTTTTTTTACAAAGATAAACTTAACTCATTAATTGATGAAAATTTTTTATTAAATCATTTTTAAGATGCAGGCATTATGAGAAGTTTCAAGATATTTATCTTTATCTCTATTCTGAGTATTCAAAACTCTTTATTAGCCCAGATCGAAAATGTCCAACTCAATCATCCTGTTTACAGTTTTCTGAAAGAGATGTATGTTAAAGGTTTTGTTGAGTACATCAAAGAAGATGATCCTGTTATGTCACGCTTTGAAATTAATAAACTTCTTAACCAGATTAAATTTAATGAAGCTTATCTAAGTAATACTGAAAAGAAACTTGTACAAAAATATCTTGAAGAGTTCAGTGATGATTTAAATTCTGAAAACACAACACAACTTTTCGATCCTAAGAATAATTTTGTTTCTGATTTACCCGAATTGTTATCTCAAAAAGTTAAATATCTGTATGGTTATAAAGAAGATGGAAATAATATTTTTTTAGAAGGACTTGGACATTTTTATCACGGTCAAAGATTTTCGCCTTTGCCAACCAATAATGCTAATCTATATGATATTGGTTTCAGAATGCGCGGAACAGTTTTTCATCAACTTGGCTATAACCTGACGGTTATTAAAGGCGGTGTTTCTGGGAATGACAGATTAGCTGAGATAATTGAACCCAAACTACTTTCAAATTATAAATGGGTTGAAGCTGTTGAGAATATTGGCAACTACGGTTTTAACTATGGTTATCTGAAATTCCATACCGAACCAATGAAAGAAATGAATCTTGCAATACAGCTGGGTAGAGAAGATATAACATTTGGGTACGGTTATGGAAGTAAGCTGATTCTTTCAGGAGATAATCCCACACTTGATTTCATCAAGTTTAATTTTGATTACGGAGTAATTCATTTTACATCAATTCACGCATCAACTGTTGGAAATTTCAGCTATGATATAAGTCAGCGTTATACCAAATATTTAGCACTGAACAGATTAAAATTATCATTCAAAAATCTTTTTGATTTTGGAATTGGCGAAACAATGATTTACTCAGGCAGAGGAATCGAACTTGGTTATTTAAGTCCGCTTGCTTTTTATAAATTCATTGAAATGGATTTACAGGATAGAGATAACGGCACACTCTGGATGGACTTTCAAACGAATTTCTTGAAGAAGTTACAGTTTCAGGCAACATTTTACCTTGATGAAAATATCCTGAGCAATCTTCAGGATTTGGAAAGATTCTCAAACAAGACTGCATATCAGTTAAATGCGTTCTGGTATGAACCATTTTCAATTCAGGATTTTTCTTTGATTGCGGAATACACAAGAATTCGTCCTTATGTTTATTCACATCGTATTCCGGAAAACACTTACACAGCATTCGGAGTAAATTTAGGTCATCGTATCGGTCCGAATGCAGATGAGATTATGTTTAAGGCAAATTATAATTTGAATGATCGGATAAGACTAACAGGCGAATACCGATTTTCAAGAAAAGGGAATAATGTATATGATGAAAACGGAAATCTTATAAAAAATGTTGGCGGTGATATATTCTTAAGTCATACCATTGAAGAAGAAAACAGACCTGCAAAGTTTCTTGATGGTGAAAGAATCAACACATCACACTTGATTTTAGGATTTAGAATTGAACCTATCCGGGAATTTTATTTTGACATTTTCTTTAATTACATATCCTCAAAAAATCTCTCAAAATCTAATACTGATAATTTGAGTTACGGTCTGTTGAAGTTTACATTGGAGTATTAGCAATCTGATAAATTTTTAAATCCTCATTCTATTTTACCAAAATTCTTTGAAGAATTTCATTAAAATTTTTCCACTGACTATTGACAAATAAAAATTAATTATCTATTATTGAGGTGCAATGTAACCGTTTACATTACAGTTTTCCCATTAGTAGAGGATTTAAGTTCTTTAAAAACCTAAATCATTCTTAATTAAAACTCTTAATAATCAAACACGAGGAGGTTATATGAAAACTTCAAAACTTTTCTCCCTCTCTTTTTCGCTTCTGCTTTTTCTAAGTGTTGGAATCATTAAAGGACAAGCTGTAAATGATCCCGCCTCTTTACCTGTCTTTAAGACAAGTGGCACAATCACTCTGGATGGTCAACTGCTTGAAAGTGATTGGCTGGTAGATAAACCTCATATGATGTTTCGAATCGGTGGAGTCCCGGTTGGAAACTCAAATACACCAACAAACTTTGCAATCGTTAAACCTCCATATACTGATACCTCTACATGCTATGTAAAGTTTTTAAGAAACAATTTTGACCTTTATTTCTCTTTGAACTCTGATGACAAGCAAGTTTGCAGATTCGATTGGGAGGGTGATGGTATGTTTATGAAAATCAAGGATGCTTCTGGAACAGATAAAGAATATAAAATTTATGTAGGAGTAGTATCTGGTGTCCCACAATTTGTTTTTGAAACCAACGGACCTGCTGGTTCTGGCAATGGTGTTGGATATCCTCGTCCGGGAACGACAATATATGACAGTTCAGATGTTGATAATGGTTACACTGCTGAAATGGTTATTCATCTGGATCAACTAGGTTTTGCTACAGTTCCTGACTCTGTTACATTATTGATAAATATTTTTGATCCGGATAATTACAGTCTAGGTGTTCCGCCTTGGGGTCCAAACGGTAACTATGCAAAACAATGGTGGGGAAGCGAATGGGGCGGAACTTATCGCAAACTTGCTCTGCTAAATGTAACTGTTCCTGTTGAGTTAACTGCTTTTGCAGGTTATTACCGAACAAACTCTGCAGTTTTAGAATGGTCAACAGCTACAGAAACAAATAATCGTGGATTTGAAATTCAGAGAAGCACTGATGGAATTAATTTTAGTAATGTTGGTTTCGTTAAAGGTCAGGGAACAGCTTCAAATCCTGCTTCTTATTCATTTACAGATGATAAAATTCTGCCATCGACTAATTATTACTACAGGTTAAAGCAAATAGATTTTAACGGAAAATTTGAATACTCAAATGTTATTAATCTTGGAGAATCATATCCAGCTGAGTTTGAACTATATCAGAATTTCCCAAATCCATTTAATCCAAGCACTAATATAAGTTTTTCACTTCCCACAGATTCAGATGTTCAGCTTGAAGTTTATAATTTAATTGGTCAAAAGGTTGCATCAGTTGTAAATCAAAAATTATCTGCAGGCAGACACACTGTCGAATTTGATGCTAGTTCACTTACCAGCGGAGTGTATGTTTATAAATTGATTGCGAATAATAATTCTGATTTTAAAGTCATTTCTAAAAAAATGTTGTTAATTAAATAAGACCTTTAACTTACTTTTGTACATTCTCATCTGACTAAAACTCAGATGAGGATGTTTAAAAACATCAAAGGAGTTTTGGAATTTGCCTACAATCAAAGTAATAGCAAAAAAGGCCGGACTATCAGTTGCCACAGTCTCAAGAGCCCTGAATGATGATCCAAAAGTAACGAAGGAGACAAAGAAACTGGTTTTAAAAATTGCTGACGAGTTGAATTACCGCCCTAACATAATTGCCAGAAATTTTGCTAAGAAAACTTCTAACATAATTGGGTTAATCTTGCCGGATATTACTGATGAGTTTTTCTCCGAATTGATTAAAGGAGTTGATGAAGTTACCTATCAGCATAACTATTTTACAATGGTTATAAGCTCGCATAGATATTTCCAGCTTGAGAACACTTTAAACTCGGTACTTAGAAATGGACTTCTCGGTGGATTAATTTTATTGGTTCCGAATATAAATAAAAATCTCAGAAATATACTTTCTGAAACAAAAATTCCTTTTGTAATTATCAGTGGTGGTATGCATTCTACAGATTATGATGTTGTCTCCGTAGATAATTACCAGGGTGCTTATGATATGACAAATTATCTTATAAAAAAATGTGGATATAAAAAGATTGCTCACATATCCGGTCCCCGGGAAAATGATGATGCAAAAATCCGTGTTAAAGCTTTCAAAGATGCTTGCAATGAAAATGGAATTAGCATTCAGAAAAATTTTTTAGTTGAAGGAGATTTTACAAGGGAGACAGGTGTTAAGTTGGGTATGGAACTAATGAATCTCAAAAACAAACCAGAGGTAATTTTTGCAGCTAATGACATGATGGCTCTTGGTTGCTATGATGCAGCTGCAAAAAAAGGACTGAGCATACCTGATGATATAGCAGTGGTTGGATTTGATGATATTTTTGTCTCT
>CALHAB010000138.1 GCA_937934185.1 uncultured Ignavibacterium sp.
TTCAACATTTAATATGTGGTTGAGTAGTAATCCAAAATTTTTAATGAATCTGAACGGACAATTCAATATCGCCAATATTGATTTGCTTGGTGTGAAGCGTGTAAACATTCAAACAAGTTTTCAGAATATGAAACTTGATTATGATGAAAGTCGATCCCAGTCAGCGGGTAAATTACAGATTGATGCCGGACAATGGAGTTTTGCAAGTCCACAGAAATCTATTGCGAATATTCCGATTACAATAAAAAATATAAAGTTTGAGAAAAGAACTGCACAGGGAAATGAAGTATTAAGAGGAGCTTTGTCATTTAAGGTTGATGTGAATCTGAACGAAAAGTTCAGCGGCAACAGCACATTATCTGTTGTTGGTTCAGTTTCAAAAAATAATAACGGATTGTTTGTCCCGAATCTTAATTCAGTTGATGTTGATACAATAAATCTTAATGTTAATCTTGCCGCAGTAAAAGCCAAAGGTAAAATTGCATTCTTCAAAGAGGATAATAATCCGATGTACGGGAATGGTTTTGCAGGTGAGATAAAAGCAACATTTAACTCGATACAAATGGAAGTGTCTTCCACATTCAGAGCTGGTTCGACAAAATACAATAACGGCAATAACTACTACAGATACTGGTATGTTGAAGCAAAAGCAATATTGCCTAAACAATATGGAATAGTTTTTCTGCCTGGTGCAGCTTTCTATGGTTTTGGTGCTGCTGCCTGGCAAAGATTGAACGTTTCAAACATAACCATGCCTTCTGCTTCAGAGGTTCAAAATGCTGGTAACATCTCCAATACTCCGACAAGTGGAGCATCATTTACACCAAACAATTCAATCGGATTCGGTTTCAAAGTTATGGCTGTAATGGGAACTTATCCGGAACCGAAAACATTTAATCTCGACGCATCTTTATCAGCACAATTTTCTACAAGCGGAGGATTGAACAAAATCAGCTTCGTCACGGACTTCTGGGCTCAAGCTGATTTACTCAAACGAAATGAAGCACCGGTTTATGGTGATGTAACGATTGAATATACTCCGCCGGATAAGTTGTTTCTGATGAGTGCAAATGCTTTTATTAAATATCCAAGAAATAATCCGGTTGTAAGAACAGATGGAATCGGAAATCCGAATGACAAAGTAAATCTTACTTTGTTAATTGACGGAAAGACTAATAAATGGTATTTCCTTGCTGGTACACCATCACAAACCAACAAGGTTAAGATTTTCGGCGTAACAAGTTGGGAATATCTGATGTTCGGAAATGATATCGGACAATTTGTAAAAACCGGCTTTCAACCTCAAACATTATCCGGATTAGCAACCGTTGGATTATATCCTTCTGAACCTACTACTCAGATTCCAACATTGGCAGGAACGGGCAGAGGTTTCTCATTCGGTGCAGGTGTATTCTTCAGTGTTGATAAATCGCTCGGTTTATCCTGGCTGTCGTGGGCAGTTGGTGGTCGTACTCCTCAACTAAAATATGGTGGCAGCGGTGGATTCGAAATTAATCTTTCATTATTACAATATAACGGCTGCAATGGTAACCCAATTGGTTTTAATAACTGGTATGCAAACGGAAGTGCTGCTGCGTGGCTATACGGCTATGCAAAAGTTGAACTTGAAAGAAAAAATAAAAAACCCTGTCTGGTTTGTTGCAAAGGTAAGAATGATCCTGATCCTTGCGTAGCAAATCTGGCATCGATAAAAGTTGGTTTCTGGACTCAGGCAGGATTTATAAATCCAAGTTGGGTTAGTGGCCAGGCTTCTGTTCAGGTAAATGTATTTGGTTTAAATTGGTCAGGCAATGTTGATCTGAACTGGGGAAGCCCTTGCAGTAACATTCAACAAACTTCTTATACTTCAACTTTCACTCAGGAATATGCAACTGACAAAATCGGTGATTTAATTCTTAATGTAGAACCTCAATCAAATGATATTGTACCTTCGGGCAAGAAGATAAATGTTTTTACTGCTTATGATGAAACTCCTTTTGAAATTCCCGAGTTACAATCAAATGGTACAATTCAAACTAAAACCTTCAAAGTAACTTACAGCGCTGAGCTTATAAAATATGTTGTAATCGGTTCAGGTAATCAGTTGATAGATAATCAGATTCCACAAAATTTAACCCGCTCAACTCAACGAAATTATATGAATGCTTATGAATACTGGATCAACCGTGGTGCAAATCAGTATGTAGGAAATATTTTCAGAAACTTTGATGATAATTCGAAATATAAATTTACTGTGAGAGCTGATTTATGGAAGTTTAATACTTCTACTAACAGCTGGGAAAAGGCAAAAGATAAATACAACAATCTTATTTTTGAGACAAAGTCGGTAACATTCAATTCAGATGTTTTATTGACTTCACAAAATATTTCTAATCCACCAACTAATCCGAATAACTAAGTTGGAGTATGAAGATGAAAGCATTCATTAAAAGAATATCAAATCAATTAAGTAGTGTCTTAATATTAATTATCATAATTACGAATAATTTATTCGCTCAGAATTCTGATGAACCACTAAAATTTAAAATTGGATTAACAGCCCGTTCTTACGGTGATTCGGTTTACATTCGTTGGGCAGTAACAAATCCAATTGCCTGGCGGCTTGTAAAAGAGAATGGTTTTGTTCTGGAGAAAGCAAAAGTTCTTTCCGATGGAAGAACTGATAAATACTTAAAAGTAACAGAACAACCAATAAAACCCTGGACATTAGAAAAATGGGAAGAATATTTTGATTCGAGACCTCCGAAGGATATTTCATCACTCGATAATGAAGGAATAGCTTTTACACTTGGTATTGGTGAAAAAGACGATGAAGAAAATATAAGTCTGCCTCCAGAGAATGAAGATTATCTTAAGTCAATAAAAGAAAAAAGAAGCAGTCAGGAATGGGCATTGTTACTTAGTTTGATAGCTGCAAACAACAGTCTGACAGCCGCCGAAGGATTAGGACTTTTCTTTGTTGATAAAGATGTAAAAGAAAATGAAACTTATTCATATCGTATCTATTGTAATTACAAATCAAATCTTTACTCATTTGATACTACTTATATAAAAATAAAAAATGAAAAATTTGATTCGCAAAAAGCATTAAGAAATTTAGTCGCAAATGAAAACGACAGAAGCATAGAGATCGTCTGGGATACAGATATTCAGTTCAGTACTTACAATGTTGAAAGATCTGAGGATAAAAAAACTTACAAAAGATTAAATGATTCTCCCCTCCTGACATTAAAAAGTGATGCATCAGATAGTTTAAATAAAGATTCTTTCATTGATACAACAATTGTAAACTATAAACCTTATACTTACCGGGTTTATGCTATGACTGTTTTTGCTGATGAAGTTCTGCTTGGTGAAATAACTGCAATGGGCAGAGACAGAACTCCGCCTGAACAACCATTTGTTCCTCAGCCAACTCACATTGACGAAAACAAAGTAAAGCTAAGCTGGCAAATGGCCGATCCTCCGGCTAATGACCTGGCAGGTTTTTATGTTGGAAGAGATTCCGTAATTAATGGAAGCTTTAATTACATTCACAAATCACCTTTGCCGAAAAATGCCCGGGAATTTATTGATACCACATTTTCAAAAAACAATTACAACTTTTACACAGTATTCGCTTTCGATACAGCTGGTAACTTTAGTTCATCTTATCCGGTTTATGTTGTGCTCAACGATACAGTTCCGCCGCTGCCTCCAAAATGGAAGGAAGCTTTTATGGATTCGAATGGAATTGTAACATTAAGATTAGAACCAAACAAAGAATTTGATTTAATGGGTTACAGAATTCTGAAAGCTAATGCTTCAGACCACGAGTTCTCATCAATTATTGAATCATTCGATCCGGATTCTGTGGAATTAAGATTCAAAGTTGAGTTTCAGGATACAGTTGATCTTCAAACAACTACGAAATATGTTTATTACAGAGCAACAGCACTTGATAACAGATATAACGAATCAGATTTTTCAGAAATTATTGCTGTCCCTAGACCTGATGTTGTTCCGCCTGTTGCGCCTGTGTTAACAGATGCATTTGTTACTGAGAAAGATGTAACATTAAAATTTATTCCAAGCGAAAGCGAAGATGTGAAAAATCAGTTTGTACTTCGCAGAATATCAGAAGAAGAAAAATGGGATACGATAGCCGTTCTGAAACCGAAGGACTCTGTTTATGTTGATACAAAAGTATCACAAAATATTCTGTACCAATATTGTCTGTTTGCAATTGACAGCAGCAATCTGAAATCTGATTTATCATTTGTGCTTGAAGCAAGACCATATTTTACAGGTGTATTGCCAGATATAAAAAATTTTAATATTACCTTTGACTCTGAGAAAAAATCAGCAATTTTGAAATGGGATTATGACAAGCTGGAAAATATTTATTTTGTTATTTATCGTGCTTATGAGAATCAACCATTGGTAAAATATAAAACAATTAAACTTTCAGATAGCAGAATCTTTTCTGATTCAGATTTTTCAAACGGAAGCGGTAAATATTTATATGCTGTTAAAGCGTTTGACAATCTGAATGCCGAATCCAGATTAAGTGAAAAAGGTGAGGTTTTTGTTAAATAAAATCTTATGATACTAATCTGTCAACCTTCAACTTGATCAAAAGAAGGTTACCTGAGGAAAAAGTCTCAGGTAATCTTCTCAAGCCATTCATCATTATACAAAGTACTGAAATATTTATAGCCGGAGTCACAAACTACAGTAACTATGTTTACTTCTCTGTCAATTTCCCTGGCAAGATGAACCGCGGCAAAAATATTTGCACCTGTAGAACCACCCGATAGAATTCCTTCTTCAAAGGCGAGCTTTCTAGCCCAGCCAAAAGCTTTCTTATCTTCTACCTGAATCATATCATCAAGATATTCGAGTTGTGCTGTCTTTATCAGAAACTCATCACCAATTCCCTCAACCTTATATCTGGACGGTTTAATCAACTTTTTATATTTAAACCAATCATAGAACACTGAACCAATTGGATCCACTCCGATTAACTTAATGTCTGGATTTTTCTCTTTAAGAAATTTTCCCGCGCCAATTAATGTTCCTCCAGTCCCAACGCCTGAAACAAAATAATCAATTTTCCCTTCCATTTGTTCCCAGATTTCCGGACCTGTAGTAAAATAATGTGCTTCGTTATTATCAAGATTGTTATGCTGATCAATATAAAACAGAGATGGATCTTTTTTGCATAATGTGAGAGCATAATTATTATATGATTCAGGATGTTCGGGCGGCAACGATGCATCAACTTTAATTACTTCAACACCAAGGATTTCAAGCATTTTAATTTTTTCTTTACTCGTTGTATCACGAATTACGATTTTGAGCTTGTAACCTTTGTGTCGACAAACGATCGCAAGACCCATTGCTGTATTGCCGGAGGAATTTTCGATGATTGTATCACCTGGTTTCAGCTTGCCTTCTCTCTCAGCTTTCTCAATCATATACTTTGCTATCCGGTCTTTAATGCTGCCCCCAGGATTCAGATACTCAAGCTTTGCCCAGATTCTGGCTTTTGTTCCTTTTGATATATTTTTCAAAAAGACAATCGGAGTTCGTCCAATTGTATCGAGAATATTTTCATATTTATTATTTCTCATCACTTTCCTTTATAAAGCTAAATCCTCTTAAAAATTCTTCAATCCCCATTCGCTTCTTTCCCTCCTGCTGAATTTCAAGAATACGAATTGCATCTTTTTCGCAGCCAACAATTAATTCTTTTTTAGTCTGATGAAATTCGAATGGCTTTAAATTCAATGTTCTGACAATTTCTGTACGATAAACTTTAATTACTTTTCCATTATAAATGAAGAATGCAGCAGGATAAGGTGAAAGTCCTCTGATCAGATTATGAATTTCATCGGCTGATTTATTCCAATCAATTTTACAAATTTCTTTTGTGATTTTTGGTGCAGGGGATGCAAGTGAATCATCCTGAGGGAGTAATTTATAATTCCCGCTTTCAATCATTCCGATCGTTCTCATTACCACATCAGCGCCAAGTTCGCTCAATCTATCGTGCAGAGTTCCGAAATTATCTTCAGGATAAATTGGTACTTTTTCCTGAAGATAGATATTTCCGGTATCAACCTTTTCAGCAAGTTTGAATGTAGTTAAACCTGTTTCTGTTTCGCCTTTTATCAATGCCCACTGAATCGGTGCAGCACCGCGATACTTCGGAAGTAACGATGCGTGAAGATTGAAAGATCCATATTTAGGAATCTCAAAAATTTCTTTAGGTAAAATTCTGAATGCTACTACGACAAATAAATCTGGTTCGAGAGACTTCATCTGCTCAACAAATTCAGAATTACCTTTAAGTTTTTCCGGCTGGTAAACAGGAATGTTATGTTCAACTGCAAATTGTTTAACAGGAGTAAAGGTTACTTTTTGTCCTCTCCCTCTTTCTTTATCCGGTGTAGTTACAACACCAATCAATTGATGGTTACTATGATAAATAGCTTTAAGCGAAGGAATCGCAAAGTCAGGTGTGCCCATAAAAACAATTTTCATCTGCACACCTATTTGATTAAAAGATAATCAGAAGAATTACTGATTGGATATTGAACTTCAAGTTTTCTTTTTCTGATTTTATCGAGATGTCTTTTGTAGCGCTTCTTGCTTTCTTCATCGAGATAATCAATAAACAAAACTCCCTGAAGGTGATCAAACTCGTGTTGCATCACCCTTGCAAGAAGATCATCAGCTTCAATAGTATTTTCTTTCATATTCGTATCGAAATATGAAATCTGAATTCCTTTTGGTCTGATTATGTCTGCACGAAGATCAGGAATACTTAAACAACCTTCTTCAAATGAAGATGTTTCATCAGACTTAGAAATAATTTTGGGATTTATCATTGCAATCGGTTTATACTTCTCATATCCTTCAACCGGAGAAATATCTACAATAAAGATTTGTCTGTTTACCCCAATCTGATTTGCTGCAAGACCGATTCCGTTGGCATTACGCATCGTCTCAAACATATCGGCAATTATAGTAACGATTTTATCATCAATTTCTGTTACTCTTGCCGCTTTCTTTCTGAGTATTTTATCACCACAAACTGTAATAGGTAAAACAGACATAAACTTTAATAATAATTTTATTTTTTTCTGTAAAACAAAATTACAACAAATTATTTAACTAATAACTTTCCTTCTTTCATGATCAGTTTATCATCAAGCCACACAGTTGGTTTTTTAACAACGCCGTCAAGATGAATCGGAACATTAACACTGCCGCCCATCGAAACATTATTTCCTAATGCGATGTGAATTGTTCCCATTACCTTTTCATCCTCGAGTAATATTCCACTAAGCTTAGCAGAGTCATTTGTTCCGATACCAAACTCAGCAATATTATATGCATCTTTTCCAACAGCATCAAGTTGCTGTTTCAGTTTTCTGGCTAAAGTTCCGCCTGTAATTTTTGTAGCATAACCATTTTCAACTTCAATTCTGATACCTGCCTGCCGGATAGGCAGGTTTGCATTTTTAATCAATCCCAATCCGGCCATTGAACCATCAACCACAAATACACCGTTTGCAGTGCCTTCAACAGGAGCTAAAAAAGTTTCGCCGGTTGGAAGATTTCCGCTTTCACCTTTTGCGTGGAATAAACCTTTGCTTGCGTAAGCTGTTCGTCCTTCAATTGAAAATGAAATATCTGTGCCTGCAGGTGCAATGACTCTAATAAATTTTCCTTTCTCAAGTATTTCTTTCAGTTTGATAGAAAGCGCTGCAATTTTCTTATAATTAGCATTCATCCCTCTGATCATAACTTCCCTGGTAATTCCGGGAAAGGTTGCAACACGCACACCATTAGCAGAAGCACTTCTTCTTGCGTTAGTATGAGTTAATGATTTGGCAGTCGGACAGAAAACAACATCAAATTTCTGCATTAGTTCTGCAACTTCCGCAGGCGGTTCTTCACCATTAATTTTTCCGGATTTCATTTCAACGAGCAAAGAGTAATAACCGAGTCTTACTGCATTTTCGTGAAGTGCTAAACCAATTTCTCTTTTCTGCTCATCTGTTATTACTAAAATCTTCTCATCAGGTTTTGTTCCCATACAATCTCTTATTGCAATAACACAGGCGCTGTCAAGTTTAGATAATTTTTTCTTCATACTTCCCTTTTACTTTAAAGTGGAAAACCAAAATTTAATTGCACAACTGCATTAAAGCCGCCAGACTTGATAAATGATTCATTCTCATCCGGTGATTCTATTAAATCCTTAAACTGAAAATTTTCATCAGTTTTCATTTTATCAATTTTCAGGTAAGTGTAAGCAACAATTCCTTCAAGACTTATGTAGTTTTTTAATATCTCAACAACGAAACCAGAACCAACCGAATAACCTAATTCTGTTTTGTCGTTGTTAAATTTCTGAACGGAAGTACCAGCAAAAGAGTTGACTGTTTCTGTAAGTCTGGCTGAATTAATTAAAAGCGAACCATCTAAAATTTTCCAGTGAAAGCCGTTAAATACAGGAATTCCCACATCGAATCCTATTCCCCAGCTTTTTAATTTAAGATCATAATCATAATTGAACAGTCCTGCTCTGGTAATTAAAGTTCCTTCACTTGATTCACCAAGCTGCTGATAATATCCTTTAGCAGTCACAAAAAAGCCACTGAACTTTGCTCTGAAAAAGTTCAGACCAAATCTGTAGCCTTCGGCTTTACCGAAATTATCCAATTGTTTTTCATCAGCAGATAATGCATTTGCATTGAATTGATTTACATAAGTTTCAAGCATTCCAGGCTGGTATTGCTGATAGCTGTATCCTCCATAACCACCGACTAATCCCAGACATCCGAAACCAAAAGACTGAGAAAACAGAGTTTTGCCGGTGAAGAGAATAATAGCAATTGTAATGAAAGTTATTTTAAATTTAATGTTCATAAATTACTTCAAAGCATTATAACGAAGCGGAAAAATCATATTAGTACTGTATCAAGAATTTTATTTCAGACACACAATGCAAATTTACATTTTTTAAGGAACATTCAAACAGAAATAACCGAACAA
>CALHAB010000139.1 GCA_937934185.1 uncultured Ignavibacterium sp.
ATGGAACTTCTTGAACTTTCACTTGACGAAATAAAAGAAAAAATTATTTCTGGTGAAATAAACGATGCGAAAACAATTGCGGGAATTTTCTATCTGATAAACAATTAAATCGCTGAGGTGGTTATGAAACAGCTTATTTTATTTCTGACTGTAACATTATTCTTTCATTCTCAATCGTTCTCACAAACAAAGCTTGAAATCTCCGGCGGATATATCAATAACTTAAACTCTGAAAATCTCTTTGCACATAATAAAGATGGAATTCAGGGTTCGCTAACTTTACTTTATCCTTTAACAGAATTAACGCAGTTAACTGGTAAAGTTATTTATCAGTCACGGGCATTTAATCCGAAAAGCTTTTCTTTTTATGTTCCGTTAGTAGTCGGTTATCCGATGCCTGTTGTAACAAACGGCGATGACCTTAAATCATTCGGATTACTTATAGGTGCCAGAGTTAATTCCAATCGTCATCACTTTATTAATCCGTATGTTAAAGCCGAGGCAGGTTTGATTTATCACTCCGTTAGTCAATACGAATTAAACAATGCAACAAGAATTCAATATTCTGAAAGCAGAGCACTTTTTGAATATTCGGTTGGAATTGGTTTGAATATAAAATTAAGTGACGGCTACAGTTTTAATATTGATGGTAATTTGTCTCACATTCCTGCTGAAGGATTGGTTTATTTTCCCGTTAACATTGGATTTCAGTTTGCTTTGTAGAAATTTTATAAATTAGCCCAACAGCAAATCTTTTTTCTATAACTCAAAATTTCTATATTGAGCAGGCACTAATACAATCTTTATGAAGATTTATAATCATCTTTTAAATACAATAAAGCAAAAGGGCGCTGCATATCTGATTCTGCTCGATCCCGATAAGCTTCCTGAAGATAAGATTCAGGGCTTCCTGAAACACTGCGAAAAAAGCGGAGTTGATGGTTTTCTTGTCGGCGGCAGTCTGATGGTCAATGGTGATTTTGAATCTTTCATATCCAAAATAAAATTACTAACCAAACTTCCTTTAATAATTTTTCCCGGAAGCATAACTCAGATTTCTTCAAACGCTGATGCGATTTTGTTTCTTTCTGTTGTAAGCGGAAGAAATCCCGAACATCTTATCGGGAAACATGTTCTTGCCGCACCATCAATTAAAAAAAGCGGAATAGAACCTATCTCGACTGCATATATTCTGGTTGATTCCGGTTCAACCACTACTGCTGTTTATATGAGCGGCAGTTTACCTATCCCACGCAACAAACCTGAAATTGCTGCTGCAACAGCTCTGGCTTCAGAATATCTCGGGATGAAATTAATCTATCTTGAAGCCGGAAGCGGTGCAGAAAAACCTGTGCCTGATGAAATGGTAAAAGCTGTAAGCGAACAATGTACCGTTCCTGTGATAGTTGGCGGCGGAATCAGAGATTCAGCAACTGCAAGAAGAAAAGTTGAATGCGGCGCTTCAATAATTGTAACAGGCAATTTCTTTGAAGACGAAAACAACTGGGATCTTATTAAAGAATTTGCAAATGCTGTTCATATAAAAAATTCAATTCTTGTGTAATATTTTTTTATTCACTTCTTTTCAGGAAACAATTCAATGGATGCAAAAAAATTTTTTACTGACTCACTTAATGAAAGTGCGGAAACAAAATTAAAAATCCGTGACCAGCTGATGAACGAAGTTTTATCAGCAGTTGATTTACTTGTTGAATGCTACAAAAACGGGAATAAATTATTACTATGTGGCAACGGCGGAAGTGCAGCAGATTCACAACACATTGCAACTGAACTGATGATAAGATTAAGTCATCATATTCAGCGACCGGCTTTGCCTGCAATTGCACTTACGACTGATACTTCAAATCTCACTGCAGGTGGAAATGATATCGGTTTTGAAAATGTTTTTGCCAGAAATGTAGAAGGACTTGGAAACAAAGGTGATGTTTTGCTTGCAATATCAACAAGCGGAAATTCACCGAATGTGATTAAAGCAGTTGAGATGGCTCATAAAAAAGAAATGAAAGTAATCGGATTTCTCGGCGGAAGCGGTGGCAAATTAAAACCAATGGTAGATATTCCGATTGTAATCCCTTCACCCAATACTCAGCGCATTCAGGAAGGACATATAACCGTAGCACATATTATCTGTGAGTTGGTTGAGGATAAGCTATATGGGGAATGATTAATTTTTTATTTTAGCATAAAAGGAGATTGCTTATGAAATTCAGAGTTATTATAAGTCAGGATGAAGATGGTGTTTTTATTGCTGAGTGCCCTTCTCTGCCGGGATGTATCTCTCAATGTAAAACCCGCGAAGAAGCATTAGAAAACATTAACGATGCGATTGAAGGTTATTTGGAGAGCCTTAAAAAACACAATGAACCAATTCCTCCTTGCTGCATCTATGAGGAAATAATTGAAGTTAATATATGAGCTTTCTTCCGATTATATCTGGTAAAGAGGTATGCAAAATTTTAAGCAAAATTGGTTACGAAATAGATCACCAAACCGGAAGTCATATAATTTTAGGAAATAGAAGT
>CALHAB010000140.1 GCA_937934185.1 uncultured Ignavibacterium sp.
TTTGACAGTGAAAAGTCATTTAATATTTTTGAATGTTATAATAGCATAAATTTCAAAAATATAATTTACATCATTTAACAATTTTTAATTCAAAAATTATTTGTACAGAAAAAAGCTTTTTTAATCAGCAATCCAAGTTAAAAGAATATTAAGCAAACCGGGGTACAAATTCAGGGAAATTTAAGTCAAAGGAGTGATGGGTTTAATGATTACAAATTCACCCAAAAAGCCAATAAAATTTCTCGCCATAGATTTTGAAACTGCAAACTACTATCGTGACAGCGCCTGTGCTGTCGGTCTTGTCAGGGTTGAAGACAATAAAATTATTGCTAAAAGATCATATCTTATAAAACCGCCAAGCAGCTGGTTCGTATTTTCTGAGTTACATGGAATAACATGGAATGATGTTAAAAACGAATTAACTTTTGGTGAATTGTGGCCACAGCTAAAAAAGTATTTTATCGGTGTTGATTTCATTACTGCTCATAACGCTCCATTCGATAGAAGTGTTTTAGTAAACTGTTGTGAAAGATATGGTGTCCGCCCACCGAATAAACCATTTGAATGTACAATGAGAATTGCAAGAAATTTCTGGGGTTTAGAATACTGTGCTCTTGATTATGTATGTGAATTCTTTAAAATATCACTAAATCATCACGATCCACTTTCTGATGCTCTTGCCTGTGCAAAAATTATGATAAAAACTATAAAAAGAGGATATTTATACTAAATAAAATAATTCTCAAAGCTATATGAACAATTTTATTACCAATCAGCAAACAAAGGAACTCCGTAAAAGAATTAATCAGCTCATCACGAAAAGTAAAGAACTAAAATTTCTAATTGGTTTTTTCTATTTCTCAGGCATCAGAGAATTGTATGAAGGTCTTAAAGCAAATCAGAATTTTATTCTGAAGATACTCGTCGGTTTGGATGTGGATAAGTATAATTTCAAATTAATTGAGTATTCTGAAGACGATAGAATAAGTGATGATGAAAAGATTAATAACTTCCTTCAGTCAGTTAAGAAATCAATTAACACAGATCAGTTTGACATACCTGAGTTTTATGAGCAGGTTAATTATTTTCTTCAATTAATCAGTGAAGATAAAATCATAATAAGAAAAACATTCAAACCAAATCATTCCAAAGTTTACTTATTCAAATTAGAAGAGGAACAAGTTGGAAAAAACAGATTATTTATAACTGGAAGCAGTAATCTCACTAAAGCCGGATTAACCACACAAAATGAATTCAATGTTGAAATTTCTGATTATGGATTTGAGGAAGCCGAGAAATACTTCGATGATCTCTGGGAGAATGCTGTCAGAATTACTGAAACCTCAGATATAAAAAAACGACTTATTGAGCTGGTTGAAAATGAAACTCTGATTAAAAAGATAACTCCTTTCGAAGCTTATGTATTAGTGCTGAAAACTTATCTTGAATCATTTCGGCATAAAAATATCTCAAGCGCATTAAAGCAGTTACTTGTTAACAAAGGATATAAATTATTCAAGTATCAGATTGATGCTGTTGAAATGGCTATTAGTGTGATTGAAAATCATAATGGTGTTTTGATTGCAGATGTGGTTGGTCTGGGTAAAACAATCATTGCGTGTATGGTTGCAAAACATTTGAGATCAAGAGGAGTGGTAATTTGTCCTCCGGGATTAATTGGTGATGAGAATATGACCGAAGGCTGGAGAAAATATCTTAATGAATTTCAATTGTATGACTGGGAAGTCCGTTCACTTGGCGACCTTGAGAAAACTTTAGAATTTGTTAAAGCTAATGACGACATAGAAGTAATAATTGTAGATGAAGCACACAGATTCAGAAATCAGGATACAAAAGGATATGAATTGTTGAAAAATATATGCAGGAATAAAAAAGTAATTTTATTAACAGCAACTCCATTCAATAACAGACCGGAAGATGTTCTCGCTCTATTGAACTTATTTATTACACCAAAAAAATCCAATATAACATTGGATAGTGATCTTATTGCAGTTTTCAGATCAATAAATTATGTATTTGATAAGCTTGCATTCATAAGAAAAAATTATAACTCCAAAGACAGAAAAAAATTGAAAACAGCAAAACAACTTTATCGTACTTTCTTTGATGAAGATGAGATTGATCTAAAGAAAGTAAAAAGAAAATCTCATCAGCTTGCCAGACAAATAAGAGATGTTATCGAACCCATAACAATCAGAAGAAACAGATTGGATTTGCTGAAGAATCCTAACTATAAAAAGGAGGTAAAAGAATTGTCGGTAGTTGATGATCCGAAAGAATGGTTTTATGAATTGACAAAAGAACAATCTGCATTCTATGATGAAATAATTACGAAATATTTTGAAGACCCTGATGATGGGGGGAAATTCTTAGGAGCTATTTACAGACCTTTTCAGTATGAAACAGGGCACGGTTCCCGACTTTTTGACGAGGAAGAAAAAGATTTAGAGAAGAACCGTGAATTACTGCAGCAGAGAAACTTGTTCGATATTATGCGAAGACTGATTGTAAAACGATTTGAAAGTTCATTTGGTGCATTTGAACAGAGTCTGAAAAACTTCAAACATATAAATGAAACTGTGTTAAAATTTATTGAGAAAACAGGTAAAGGTGATCCACTAAAAGGTGAATATATTCTTGACAGAGATTTACTAGAAAGTATTGTTGAATTATCTCCCGATGAGATTGAAGATGCTTTGAAAGATTATGAAAAACAAATTACGGCTGGTGTTTATCCTAAAAAACATAAAAGATATAAAATAGAAAAATTCAAAGCCGGGAAAGAGTTTATTGCGGATATTAAATCTGATATAAAATTATTTGATGAGGTTCTCGAAAAACTTAATAACTTCAAACTTTTAGATAATGATCCTAAAACCGAATGCCTGTTAAAACACCTTCAGGAAGAATTAAATAAACCTGCTAATCATAACGAACCAAAAAGAAAAATTATAATCTTTTCTGAATATGCTGATACAGTCAAGTATGTGAAAAAGAAATTAGAATCACTAAAACCTGATATTGCAGCAAGAACACTTGTTGTAACTGGTTCAATACCGGATTCGAAAATTACTGAAATAAACCATAACTTCGATGCTTCAGCTAAAGTGCAGTCTGATGATTATGATGTGCTTTTAACCACTGACAAACTTAGTGAGGGTTTTAATCTTAATCGCGCAGGAATGGTAATTAATTATGACATTCCCTGGAATCCGGTTAGAGTGATACAAAGATTAGGTAGAATAAATCGTATAAGTAAGAAAGTGTTTGAGAAACTTTACATTGTAAATTTCTTCCCTACAGAACAAGGTGCGCAGCTTGTTAAGTCAAGAGAAATTGCACAGAACAAAATGTTTATGATTCACAATACTTTAGGCGAGGATTCCAAAATATTTGATCCTGAAGAAGAGCCATCACCAGCAAAGCTTTATCAAAAGTTACTGCAAAATCCAGAAGAGAGCGAAGAGGAAAGTTTTTATACAAAGGTTTTAAATCTTTACACAGAAATAAAAGCTAAGCACCCTGATTTAGAAAAATCACTTAAAGAAATACCAAAACGAATCAAGGTTACAAAAAAATTCAATGAAGATGAAATGATAGTCTGTTTTATGAAAAACAGGATGTACTTAAAGTCAGTAAAAATTATTGATGGAAAGCTTGAGGTAAATGATTCATCTCTTGAGCTTGTTTTAGATAAAATCAGATGCGAGCCGGATGAAAGAAGTTTGGAAATAGATGATGATTTCTGGAAAATGTATCAATCAGTTAAGGAGTTAAAGGAGAAAAGTTATTTACCCTCCTCTGCTCAGAGTAATGAAAAGAAAGCTTTAACAAATATTGATTATCTCCTTCGTGTTAATCAAAATGAAAAATTGATGGAGTTGAAGAAATTTATAAGAATATTAAGAGAAGATATAATTGACTATGGAACTTTACCTGAATATACAAT
>CALHAB010000141.1 GCA_937934185.1 uncultured Ignavibacterium sp.
GAGGAATTCTATTCCCGTTTCTTTTGTAAATGATTTGAGAATTGGCAGCAGGCAATAGCTGGCAAGTGCAGGTGCTTCGTCAGTTTTAGTCCAGATTATTTTGAAGCTCATATTATAACCCATTAAATTTTTTTCAATAAACAAATTGTAATTAGTAGTCAAAAATACCTAAATGCTTTTAATAATTGAAGGAAGTGAGTTTGAATTAAAAATGATTTACAGACTTTCACCAATTTTTTACAAACCTTCAAAAAAACAACAAGTTATTGCAACTTTTTATTTAGAGCAAGTGTTTTTTATAATTATGAAAATGACACTAATTTTTACTATTTACACACTTTTCGCAGTTAATCAACAATCAATAGAAAATACTATGCTTCTTGATGCTTCAATAATGAAAACCGATAACCGCTGGAGAATTGTTAATGATGCAGTGATGGGTGGATTGAGCTCCTCAAAAGCAACTGTCAAGGATGATATAATTATTTTCAGCGGAAATGTTTCTTTAGAAAATAATGGCGGTTTTGCTTCACTCAGAAGTCCGGTTAAAGAATACAACTTTGAAAAGTTTTCGGGAATTGAAATTAAAGTAAAGGGCGATGGAAAACGCTACAGTATTTCGATGAAAGAGACGACCTATTTTTCCGGTTATTTCTACACTTCAACTTTTGAAACAAAAAAAGATGAATGGATAACGATCAAAATCCCATTTGATCAATTTAAACTTCACTACTTTGGCAAAGAAACAAAATCAAACAAAAAAATTCCTCTTAATAATATTAAAGAGATATCTTTATTGATTGGAGACAAACAGGAAGGTAGTTTTAAGGTAGAGATAGAGTATCTCCAAATATTCTGATTCTTTAGCTAAAAATTTTTAAGGTTAAATTTTTGTTGAAAACATAATTCTATTCAGAATTTATTTATTCTACTAGAAAATAATTTATGAGGGTTATGAACATGAAAAAGCACTTTTTATTTATTGCTTCAAAACTCTGATTAAGTTTAAATGATCTTTCCTCACAACTTTTTAATCTTCCTCCCGATGTAGTAGATAAACTAACTCCAAATGGTAAATTGCCCGAAGCTGATATTTTAAGTCAGGCATCTGATTTACTTGGCGGACTTTTCGGCAAGAAATAGTTTGTTAGCAATATTAATTTATACAGCTCTGATTTTAATTTAATAATTTTTCTTTTCAGAAAACACATAACAAAACAAACCAAAAAAAATTTGTATAAATCATAAATCTGTTTTTGTAGCAACTTTTTCTGGTTATGTTTTCAATATGAAAACAATTTTTTTATTGCTTTTACCTTTATATTCAGTTTTCCCACAATATTTATTTCAATCCGAACCAAAAGTCCTTGTAAGAATAATAGATAATAAAGATGCTCTTCGAATCATTTTTAACGATGACTGGATATTAACAAGTGAAGCTGAAAACAAAAATATTTTTGCTTCTCAGGAAGAAATAATTTTCACAGTTGACAATAACAGGTTGACAATCACCAGGCCAAATAAAGAAGTTTATGTCTCATCCGAGAGTTTTGTATTTAATAGCCTGGACAACAAAGGCACATTAACAATTAAGGATGTACCTTACGGAATAGGTTGGTGGTGGGAAGGCAAAGAAGATAGAATCTACGAAGGTGAAATTCATGTTTACAGAACCAAAAAAAATAAACTTGAAGTTGTTATTTATTTGCCAATTGAAGATTATTTGAAAGGAGTTGTTCCTTATGAAATTGGTTCGGACTCACCTATTGAAGCACTTAAAGCACAAGCTGTTGCTGCTCGCACAGAAGCAATTGTTGCACTGAGATCTAAACTTTATAGTGGCGAGCATTATGATTTAACCTCAGATGTTGAATGTCAGGTTTTCGGCGGCAATCATAAAAGAACAGTTCAGTCAGATCTTGCAGTGGAATTAACCCGAGGACTAATTCTTACAGAACACGGGGAACCTATAAACGCATATTATTCCTCAAACTGCGGCGGACATTCAGAAACTATTAAGAATGTCTGGCCGGATCGCCCCGAAGCAGAATCATATACAACATCTCAATCTGATTGGGAAGCACAATCTGATATTGATCTCAGAATTGAGGAAAATTTTCGTGAATGGATTTTTTCAAACCCTCCCTCATACTGCAATCCAAATATGAATAACAAACTTCCTGAATGGAGTCAAACAAATTTCAGATGGAAAAAGGAATTCACGAAAGAAGAAATTTCTCAAATGACATCTCAAGGGAGAGATTTAGGGAATCTTATCGATATTAAAATTTTAGATCGAGGAACTTCGGGAAGAGCAAAACTTGTAAGATTTGTTTTTGAAAAAGAAAAAACAGTTGTATCAGGAGATCTTAATATCCGACAGCGGTTTTCTCCGCCATTGAGAAGTTCATGCTTTGTTGTGGATAAAACCGAAACAGGATTTATTCTTAATGGTGCCGGATGGGGACACGGAGTTGGAATGTGTCAGTCTGGTGCAATCGGAATGGCAAACAGAGGAAAAAACTTCGAAGAAATTTTAAAGCACTATTATATCAAAGCTGCTCTTCTGCAATCTTACTAAATGAAGTTTTAAGAACAAGAATGATCTACTTTTTAATATTGCTTGATAATTTTTTATAAGAGAAACAAAGATTTTATTTCCTTTTCAAAACATTCAGATAATCTGTTTGGACTTTATGTTCTTCATTAAATAATGTATAATCTTTTTCAAGGTCATATTTCGTTGGATTATGTGGTTTGCGAATTACAACTGCATCGTGTAAACACCATTTATCAGTGCAGCCACTTCCCGGAACATCAATTAAAATTAACTCTGACTTCTCACCAAACATACCCGAAAGTTTCTTCATTGTTTCATAATTGCTCGAATACATTTCTGTTTCTGAATCATATACAGCAACTGCATAAATTCTGGCAATATATTTTACAACGCTATCACTTAAAGCTATTCCACAGTCTTCACCTCCGATTCCTCCGTCAAGATTGAAGTAATGAACTTTGTTGATATAAAAACTATCCTTTGCAATTCCTTTTTCTCCGTAAAGTAAATCAAGCAATTCATTTGCAACAAAAGAACCACTGGAATGTGCTGCTATAATAACTCTATCAATGTAGTAAGTTGCATAAATTATATTTTTTACATAGTCAGCAAGTGTTTTAATGTTTATCTCTCTGTTTTTGTTACACACATCGTCTGGTCCTTTTACAGAAAAAATATGTTTTATACCAAGTGCATATAGCTTTTCTTGATATAATTCTGAACTCCACTTATTAACCCACTCCTGTTTTGCCTGCCAGCCGCCAATTGCAATAAAAATATCATTCCCTTTTTTATTGTCAGTAAATGAATAATTAACTCCATTTGCGATCTTGAACCAGTCAAGGTTCTGAGAGTACGATACAAATGATAGTATAAAAACGATCAGAGTTGTTATTCGGGCAATCATATTCTGCAGTTCTTTTTATCGCAAAAATATTATTTATGATTGTAGAGAAAAAGAGATGACATCATCAGTTTTGATGTCATCTCATTTAAGAATCAGAATGATTTGTTAAGACTTACAGTAAAACTGAATGATCTTCCTGGTTCATAAACCGGAGTTCCTGCCGAGAAAGGACTTCTTGAGTATGATAAATATCTTACATAATTATGATTCAAAATATTATTTGCCTGAAAGTTAAAGGTAACATAATCTAAAGAATACTCTACGCCCAAACCAACAGAATTCCAGGCAGCTGTTCTGAACTCCTTAAGATCTTCATTAATTCTTGATTGGGAATTTTCATATCTGTGATTAACAGAAAAAGTGATCCCGCTAAATGAGGGAAATCGAATCATAGTATAAGTTGAAAGAGGAGCAATTTCGGCCAAAGCTTTTTTGCTGTCATAATTTTCTCCCCACAGGAAACCTACACTTGATTCAATCCACTCATATCTGAAGATCAGATTTGTACCGGCAATTACTGCATTTACATTCTCATAAGTTAAAGATGGTTTCATCATTTTCATTTTCTTAACCGGTTCAACATAATTAGCCACATAATTTCCAAACAGCTCTAAACCAATAAACTTAAAACCAATAGAAGTTCTCAATCCTCCTTTAACAGGTTGATTAAGAGTTGGATTTCCAGACCAATCGGGATTTGTCATTGGTCTTTTAATCGCAATATACAACTGTTCTGCTTCAGGCGCATCGGTTGCGATTTCTGCTGTTGCATTAAAGATAAAATCTTCAGTCAATTGTGTGGAATATGTTCCGAGAAGTCCGGCACTAACGAAAATTCTGTTATCTTTTGCATCCGCATACAACTCCTTATAAAAATCATTTCTTGATCCGTCTTTATATCTGAAATATTGAACTCCTCCTTTCAGAAAAGTCTGAATGTGGCTAAGAGAATAATCAGTTGAAAGATTAAGACTTATCTGATCAACATTTGGCATTAATTTGTTTGAAACATAATGTCCCATCATTGGCATGCTAATAAAATTATCTGCGTTCCAGTTACGATAAACAAATTCATAAAAACTTCCGGTAAGTCCTGCAGTAAAATTCTTTGCGTCAGTTTCCATTTGCATATTAGGATAATTTGAACGCAGACCATTATTCATAAGATGATCAGTAAAGTTGAAATAGAACTTATTCTTTTTGTATGAGAAATAACCACCAAAGATTTTACTGTTTCTTTCATCCATCTGAAGATAAGGGAAGGAAATATCTCTGGCTTGTGTAAAATTTCCGCCAAATTCAATTTCGTACTCATCAAGTTCCTGCCTGAATGAGGTGTTAAGATAGGAATATCGGAAATTATCTTTATATCCGTACAGATCTTTAAATGTTTTTCCTTCTCCGTTCTCATAAGGATTACCAGATGAATATCTTAATGTCAGGTTAGAATATTTTGCAGCTGCAGAAATTGCGGCATCATAATCACTCTGCGAGCCGAAATTTCCGTTGATTAATGTTTTTAATCTGAAAGCGTCATCCAATTTTGATCTATGATATTCTACCTTACCATATATCCCGGAATTTAATAGTGAAGCTGATTTTGTTAAATCAACCGAGGCCATATCAATAAGATTTAACCTGGTTGATGGAGCATCCATTCTGTTCGGACAAGCATTGTGATACTGCTCGCCGTCAATCACTACTTTTATATCACCGCGCTTGAAACCTTCTACATACAAATCCTGGGTGAAATTCAATCCTCTTCTGATCAAAGAAAAGCCATTTTTATTCAATACAGAACTGTTATAATCAGTGCCGTATGAATATTTATCTACAAATGGGATTTCTCTTTTAGAGATAACTTCGATAACTGGTAATTGATATGTTTTTATTTTTTCTTCCTGCTGTGCTAATATATCGAAGGATATAATGCACAGAATAAAAATGAAAATCTTTTTCATCATTACTCCGATTATTATCTTTAAAAAAATATCTCAACGATATTGCTTTATCGTCAAATGTTTATAATTACCGTACTTCTTTATCAGAGTAATTTTGGAGGCGGAAAATCCGGTTCGATAATGTTTGATGGAATATCAATGGATATGAAAGAAATATACTTTTTGGTTTTGCTGGTTAAAATTCCGTTTTCGTCTTTATAATTTTCAATATGATATGAAATTGAATAATTAGGAAGTTCATGATTTTGTTTATTGGCGGGCTTGTTTTGTTCTTCGTTTTGTTCAAGATTTTTTTTAAGATGACATGAACCGTGACACAAATTCTCCGGCTCATCTTTTTGTATGCAAAGAAATTTTACTATAAAGTCATAATTAATATTATATTCAATCCAGGCAACAAGATTTGCATTAATTGCTGATAAGTAAATAATAAGCTGAATAAATATTAAAACCTTTTTAAGCGAAACAATCATAATCGGAGTTTTTTGTCCGTTGAAAAATAATAATAAGTCATAAAATTCAAAACACAATAAATTGTGTTTGGCCTTGCTGTCAAACAAATTAGAATTCAAAAATAAACTCACAAGCTGCCTGCGTGTAATTTTGCGGCAGGCAAGTTCCTAAAAACTTTTTGTCCTGGAGGGAGAGAATATTAATGGAACAAGATAAGCAGATGAAAAACTACCAACTCTGGACCGAACCAGTTCTTAATATTTATTTCCCAAATCACTAAATATTGGTTTCTTCAGCAACCAATTCTGCTTTTTCAAATTTGTTCAGATATTCGGCAGCACTTAGTGCAGCAACTGTTCCTTCGCCAACAGCAGTTGTAACCTGTCGGTATCTTTTCGCAATTGAATCACCGGCAGCATAAACACCCGGAATATTGGTCGCCATATTTTTATCAACAACAATTTCTTTGTACTGATTTAATTCGAGTATTCCTTCAAACATTTCTGTGTTGGGAACATATCCGATGAAAATAAAAACACCATCAATATCTTTTTCAAGTACTTCTCCGGTTTGCTGATGCTGGATTTTTACCTTCCTTAATTTTTCATCTCCAATGAACTCAATAATTTTTGATTCCATTATAAAATCAATTTTGGGGTTTGATTTGGCTTCATTCACATAATGTTCAAATGCCTGGAAGTGACCAAACTGATGAACAATTGTTACCTTTGATGCATATTTTGTCAGTGAAACAGCTTCCTCCAAAGCCGAATTACCACCGCCGACAACAATTATTTCTTTGCCCTGAAAGAAATCACCATCGCAGGTTGCACAATAAGAAATTCCTTTCCCCTTAAATTCATTTTCACCAGGCACACCAAGAGTTCTTGATCTTCCGCCTGTAGTAATAATAACAACATCAGAAGTGTATTCATCTTTCCCATTCACAATAAATCTTTTGGGATTTGCATTTAAATCGAACGATGTGATTTTAATGTTGCTTTTTATAATTGCTCCGAACTTTTGTGCCTGAAGTTTCATATTTCTTGCAAGCTCGTATCCGCTTATACTTTCAATTCCCGGATAATTTGCTATTTCGTGTGTAAGTACCATTTGACCACCAACAGTACCTTCGTTAAGAATTAATGTTTTTACTTTAGCTCTTGAAAGATAAATCCCTGCAGTTAATCCGGCAGCTCCTGCTCCAATAATTATAGCGTCATAGTGATTCATAATTTTTCTCCCGAATAAGAATATTAAGAAAAGTCATCCCTAAAATTTTTAAGGATGACTTGCTCATTACAAAATTATTTACTTGCTGGTTCTTTAACTTCCTGACCGAAATATTGATCAAGTATTGAGGTAATCTGATCTCTCGATTGAATGCTGCTTGTGGCTTTAACAACTTTTCCGTTTTTATAATATACCACGAATGGAAGTCCGGCAAAATTTCTGCATTCCGGTAAATCTCTGATTACTCTTGCATCTGGAATATCAAATTCCATATCAGCAAACTTCACATGAGGATATTCATTTTCAAGTTCTTCCATTACTTCGTAAACAGGGATACACATTGGTCCCATTCTTCCACAGCAAACCATAACATTTTCATTTTCCTGCAAAAGTTTTGCGTGTTCCTGTTCTGATAAAATATGAGTGAGATTTGTTCTTAACATTTTATTCTCCTTGAGTTTGTTTAATAATTTATTTTTTGATGTGTGTGATGATTATTTAAATCAAAAGGTTCAATACCAGGATTTGAAACCTTGAAACATATGGTTCATCAAATGTTTACAAAAATTTTTTTGTAAAGTGAGGAACAAATAAATGCAAACAGCAACACAACCTAAGGTTATAATATTTACTACACCAACCTGCAGCTTTTGTAATGCAGCTAAAAGATACTTCCGCGAAAACAATATTAAGTTTACTGAGGTTGATGTTTCGCGGGATCAGAAAGCAGCTCAGGACATGGTTAGGAGAACAGGACAAATGGGAGTTCCTGTGATACTTATCAATAATCGTCCAATTATTGGTTTTGACAGACCGAAAATAAATGCAATGTTAAACATTAAGAATTAAGGAGAAATAAAATGAAAATAAAACCACTTGATGATCGTCTGCTTGTTGAACCAATTGAAGAAGAAGAAAGAACCTCTTCAGGTTTATACATTCCTGATACCGCTAAAGAAAAACCAAGGATGGGTAAAGTCATCGCCGTTGGAACTGATGAAGATTTGAGAGAAAAGATATCTGAAGGCGATAAAGTTTTATTTGCAAAATATGGCGGCGAAGAAGTTGAAATGAATAATGTTGTTTATAAAATTCTTCAACGCTCTGATGTTCTTGCTGTGGTGGAAGATTAAAAAATATTCTTGTGGCTGCAAGCAAGCCGCTAGCAAGCCGCAAGCTGAAGCTTGCGGCTACAGATTTAAATTACCTTAAAATTTCATTTATCTTTTCCGGCGGGCGCGCTAAAATAGCTTTATTACCAACTTCAATAATTGGTCTCTGAACAAGATCGGGATTTTCAATCATTAAATTTAAAATTTCATCCTCAGATAATTTTTCTATTTTATTTTTCATTTTCTTATAAGCTTCATCATTCTTTCTTAACAACTCGGATGGTTTCATATTCATTTTCTTTAAGAGTTCAGTCAATTTTTTCTTGGAGAATGGTTCGATATAGTAATTAACTTTCTCGAAGTCTATTCCTGCCTCAGTTAATATTTTTGATACTTTTCTACAAGTGGTACAGGTTGGTTTTTCATAAACTGTTATTTTGTTCATAAAAGACTCCTTTGATTGGTCTGAATTTTAAAAAAACATAAAGCTGTTCAGTAAATTTATGGTGTAATTATAGTTATTATTTAATTAATTTTCATTTAAGTTTAGTAAATAAATTTTTCATCAGTCAATTTCTCACAGGGAGAGGTTATGTTTCGTTTATTTTCCATTGCCTTCTTTCTTTTTGTTGCAATAACAATAACTGCACAAAACTATAAAGAAGTAAAAATCTATCTTGATTCACAGGAGCAACTCACAAATCTGTACAATATGGGTTTTGAGTTTGATCATTTCAAATGGGGCAAAGACAATTCAATTACTACCTTTATCAGCGACCGCGAATTTGAAATACTTCAAAGTTCTTCTTTCAGATATGATGTATTGATTGACGACTGGTATTCATATTATGCAAATCTTCCAAAACTTTCAGAATCGGAAAAACAATCCTTCAGACAAATGAGTAAAGAGAACTATAATGTAGAAGGATTTGGTTATGGTTCGATGGGTGGATTCTTTACACTTGCTGAAATTAACGCAAGACTTGATTCAATGTATATGCTTTATCCAAATATCATCACACAAAAATTTCAGATTGGAACATCAATACAAGGCAGACCAATTTACGCTGTTAAAATATCCGATAATCCGAATATTAACGAGAATGAACCTCAGGTTCAATTCAATGCGTTGATTCACGCCCGTGAGCCACAGGCAATGATGACTATAATGTATTATATGTATTATCTTCTTGAAAATTATGGAACCGATCCTGAAGTAACTTATCTGGTTAACAACAGAGAAATTTATTTTGTCCCCTGCATCAATCCTGATGGTTACGAATACAACAGACAAACAAATCCCAGCGGTGGAGGAATGTTTAGAAAAAATCGCAGACTTAACAGCGATGGAAGTTATGGTGTAGACCTTAATAGAAATTTTGCATATATGTGGGGAATAAACAACTCGGGTTCGAGCGGAATACCTTCAAGTGAAACTTACAGAGGAACAGCTCCATTCAGTGAACCTGAGACTCAGGCAATAAGAGATTTAACAAACAGTAAAAGTTTTAAGACAACCTTAAACTATCACACTTACTCAAATCTTTTGCTATATCCCTGGGGATATGTAAATACACCAACACCCGATAATAATATTTTTGTCGAATTCTCAACAGATATGGTTGCATATAACGGATATGAAAATGGTCAGCCGCCAGCAATTTTATATGATGTAAACGGCTCAGCAGATGATTGGATGTACGGTGAACAGACTTCGAAACCAAAAATATTTGCAATGACACCCGAAGTTGGATCAACTGGTTTCTGGCCATCACAAGCAGAAATATTCCCACTTGCAATTGAAAACCTTAAACCAAATCTTTATATAACCTGGGTTGCAGGTGCTTATGTTAGTGTTATCAATCCAGGTTTTTCGCAACAATATTTTAATCCCGGCGATAATGTTCAGCTTTTAATTCCATCAGTAAAAAATAAAGGCCTTTCAGATGCACAGAATGTTACACTTACTTTAAATTCTGATAACCCGGAAATTACAATAACAAGCGGAATAATAAATGTCGGTAATGTTGCATCAAGAACATCTCTAAATTTAAATCAGAGCTTTGCATTTACAATTGGTAATATTCCGGCTGATGTAAATGTTAAAATGATGGTTACTACTCTTACCGATGGTACTCCAATGAGAGTAGATACATTAAGCTTTATTGTTGGAACGCCTGTTTTACTTTTAGCTGATACAACAAACAACATAAATACTTTATGGACTGTTAATGCAACACCTTCAACAAGCCCGGTGTGGGGAGTTACAACTGCATCATATCATTCTGCTCCTAATTCATACACAGACAGCCCTGCTGGTCAATACCTTAACAATGCAACCGTTACAATGACTTTGAAAGATCCTCTTAATTTAAGTTCTTACTCAAATCCCAAATTAAGCTTCTGGACTAAATGGGATATTGA